>NZ_JACHDI010000028.1:0-98379 GCF_014201025.1 Paraburkholderia sp. MM5384-R2 | reverse complement strand
GGCCCATTCCATTCCTCGTTTAGTGCGCGACGCCCCTCGCAATCTCACGCCACATAGCTCGCGATGACAAACCTAATTTAGACCGGGACGTAACAAGTAGGCCGTGGTGCTGACGTGCCCCGACTACGAGCAGATCTGCATGCCATTCGTTTGCAGCGTCGACCAGTGCGTTCCCCGTGTAGCCACCGTGGCGGGATAGGTCGATTACGTCCAGCTGGACGGGAAGTTTGCTGCCGGCGAAAACGCTTTTCGCGCTCTGGAGCGCGTCAGCGGCATCTCGATGGATCTCATCTCTCGCGTTCTGGAGTTCTGCGTCGGTCAGTGCACCGAGCGGCACAATGTTTCGCGGGTTCTCTGCCACGCAGACGAGGCGAACTTCCGCCCCGGATACAGCCATGAAGCGCACGTACTGCGCTGCTCGTGTCGACGACGCAGACGAGTCGATCGCGATGAGGAGGCGTTTGACAGCGCCGTGTGCAACGACATCTGTACTGGACCCGGTCATGATCTGATCTCCCGGCTGCTCAGATTTCCGGCAGCGCCGAGATTCATTCTCTCGCTTTTTTGCTTTGATGGGTTGATGTGCATCAAGCCGGCGATATCGAAGCTGCCCCTGTGCGGGGCGAGCGCCGTGACGATGAGCGGCAAAGCGGCTCCCACCGAAAAACTGCTGGCCGACGCCAGCGCGGCCTGCAATGGAGTTGCCGCGGTCGTCTCCGAAATACCCAATTCGTCGCGGGCATGTGCGCCAAGTGCGTCGTGGGGCAAGCGCCATATCGAGACCGCGCCGCACGTAAATCGCGGCCAACTCTCGATGCTCGCGCGCGCCATCCGCATCGAGCTCCGCCTGTTCTTCGGCGAGCGCTGCTGTTTCGGGATCCGCCTGCGACGAGACGGATACGTACTCGCCTGTCGCCATCGACATCGCGCCGGCTACCAATCCCGCCAGGCCGGTCAGCGCCAGGTGGCCGTGCTCGGCGTGCGCGGACGCGACGCCGATTATCAGACTTGCCGTCGAAATGATGCCGTCGTTTGCGCCAGGCACCGCGGCGCGCAGCCAGCCACCCGCCTTGTGCGATGCGGTTCTTTGTGAGCCTTGGGCATTGGCAGACCTTAGCGGTCTCGAACCTGATCGCGCGACGGCCCTGCGTGGGGCAGCATCCGCTGCAGCACGTGGTCTTTCAGAACAATGTGGTGGAACAGCGCTGCGACGACATGCAGACCAATCAATGCGATGAGCACCCATGCGAGGATGCCGTGCACGTCCCCCATCTCGTGGCCCAATGCCGAGCCCGGTTCGCTCAGTGCCGGATAAGGCACGACGCCCAGCAAGCGGACCGTCCAGCCGCGTGAGGACGCGTTGATCCAGCCGAGCAGCGGCACCAGCACCAGGGCGGCGTAGAGCAGAACATGCGTTATGCGCGAGGCGGCGCTGAGTAGCGGCGGCAGCTGGTCTGGCGTGGGCCAATGCGTCAATCGCCAGATCACCCGGATTGCCATCACGGCGACGAGCGTCGCGCCCACGCCAAGATGCCAGGCGATCAGATTAACGGGCTGCGTGTCCTTGTGGACATCCGGCATCGTCCAGCCGATCACAAACTGCATAGCGACCAACAGGACGGTCAGCCAGTGCAGCGTGCGCGCGACTGCATCGTATGCCGGACGCGTCATTCCGTAAGCGTTAGCCATTCCTGCTCCCTCAAGTTGTCGCGAGTTGATGAATTGATGAGGCGGGCATCCTGCGAATTCAGCCCGAAAAAGTACTGCAAAAATCCGGCAGATGCTAGCGACCTTACCTTAAGGAAACCTGACGCTCGGCAGGGACGATCCGGATGCTCGACTCCACTGCTGTTTCCGCATAGCCGCCAACGTTGCGTCAGCAAGACCGGGAAGCCGGGAGGCTGAGGGCTTCCGCGTGAATCACGGAGCAGTTTGCGCCTTAGCGAGCAACGTCACGGGCCGGCTTCTTGCTATTCCTCTTTTTGCATCATCAATCAACGCTCATCGTTCGGAACCCACATGCGCCTGTTAAATCGTCTGGCTGTTTCAATGGTTTTGCCGCTGGCCTCCTGCGCGATCGGACCATCAAGTTCAGGCGATGCGGGCTTCGGCGCGTCGCCCGCCATGCCGGCTCCGGCTTCGTCGTTGTTGCCGATGGTCAACATCGCGCCCGTTCAGGCGCGCCCCGATGGTTTCATGCCCACCGCTCCCGACGGCTTTTTCGTCACCGAGTTTGCCGGTGGCCTCGCGCACCCGCGCTGGCTTTACACGCTACCCAACGGTGACGTACTGGTAGCGGAAAGCGACGCGCCAAAAGAACATGATGAAGGCAGCGGCCTGTTCGGCTGGGTCAGAAAGCAGGTCATGAAGCGCGCAGGCGCCGGTGTGCCGAGCCCCGATCGCATTGTGCTGTTGCGCGACGTGGACGGCAGCGGCGTCGCGAGAACCCGGACCGTGTTTCTGCGCCGCCTGCACTCTCCGTTCGGGATGGCGCTCATTGGCAATCAACTCTACGTTGCCGATACGGACGCTCTGCTGCGTTTCGACTATGTGACGGGCGCCACCCAGGTTACAAGCCCCGGCGTCAAGGTTGCCGACTTGCCGTCCGGCCCGATCAACCATCACTGGACCAAAAATATCCTGGCCGATCGCTCCGGCAAGCATCTGTACATCACGGTGGGATCGAACAGCAACGCAGGGGAAAATGGAGTCGACGCCGAAGAAGGCCGAGCGCGAATCCTTGAGTTCGACGTGGACAATAAGAGCTTGCGGCCCTACGCGACAGGCTTGCGTAACCCCAATGGGCTCTCGTGGCAACCGGACAGCGGCGCGTTGTGGACAGCAGTCAACGAGCGGGACGATCTCGGAAACAATCTTGTCCCGGATTACATGACAGCCGTAAAAGACGGGGCGTTCTACGGTTTTCCATACAGCTATTACGGCCAGCACATCGACACCCGCGTCAAACCGCAACGCCCCGATATGGTTGCAAAGGCCATCGCGCCTGACTATGCGCTCGGCAATCACACGGCTTCGCTAGGCCTGGTGTTTTACGACCGGACGCTGTTCCCGCTTCATTATCGTGGAGGCGCATTTGTCGGCCAGCATGGTTCATGGAACCGTAAACCGCGGACCGGGTACAAAGTGGTGTTCGTGCCATTTGTCGATGGAAAACCTGCTGGCGTACCTGAGGATTTCCTGAGCGGCTTTCTGAGCGCAGACGGCTACGCCGTCGGTCGCCCGGTTGGCGTCGCACTGGACGCGCACGGAGCCTTGCTCGTGGCTGACGACGTCGGTAACGCTGTATGGCGAGTAGCGCCGCGAACAACGTCAAATCCGCTGACATCGCACCGGTAGAAAAATGACACAGCCCTGGCCGCTTTGCTCTGAAGCCGGGCGGACACAAGATTATCGTGCCGATTAGAACCGCTTCATCAGTCAAAGCAGCACGCCCGAGGCGTCGCCTCTGAAGCCGGGAGCCGCAACTCGATCACGTTGACACTCCGCCGGTAGAGCTAGCATTGCCGTGATTCGGCAGTCTGCGGAAATTGGTCGGAACATCTGCGCCGTGCTTTCGCCCGTGGTCGGCCAGAGGGCGATGCCCGCGTCTCTCATATGAATGACGGCTGAGTCCGTGAAACCGGCCCGTCGCGCCTCACGTTTGCAGTACCGCCGGAGGGCCGAGCGAACGGGCGTAGTTCGCAATGGGCGCTTTGAGCTGCTTCATGCAAAATAGCCGCATCCAAGATGTGGAGGATGACTCCGTGGGTATCAACTTCGACTTGAACGACTTGCAGGCATTTCGAGCAGTAGTGGAACTGGGAAGCTTCCGCAAGGCCGCCGAGGCGGTGAGCATTTCGCAGCCGGCCTTGAGCCGCCGGATCGACAAGCTCGAGGAAGCACTCGGCGTGCGTCTATTCGAGCGCACCACGCGCAGCGTCACGCTCACCACCGTCGGCCGGGTATTCGCGCCGAGCGCCGAGCAGCTGCTTGATGATCTCGACGTCGCGTTGCTCGGCATCCGCGATGTTTCTTCGAGCCGACTGGGACGTGTCACCATCGCCTGCGTGCCTTCGGTGGCCTACTACTTCCTGCCGAGCGCCGTCGCGAGCTATCATCGCCGCTTCCCGCGCATCAGGGTCAAGATGCTGGATATGAGCGCGAATGAGGTGCTGGGCGCCGTCATCAGCGGAGAGGCGGATTTCGGCGTGAGTTTTCTGGGCAGCCAGGAGTCAGAGGTCGAGTTCAAGGTTCTGCTGCAGGAGCGCTTCGTGGCCGCCTGCCGCCGTGATCACCCGCTCGCGCGCAAAAAACGCGTGACCTGGAACGAGCTTTACGAGCACGAGTACGTCTCGGTGGACAAAACTTCCGGCAACCGACTGCTGCTCGATCAGGCGCTGTCGGCCGTGGCGCCGCGTGCGCCGAGCGTCTGCGAGACGCGTCACGTAACGACCATGCTCGGTTTAATCGAAGCGGGGCTCGGTGTCGCCGCAGTGCCGTCGATGGCCATGCCCGGGCGCGATCACCCCATCCTCACGAGCGTGCCGCTCGTCGAACCGGTGGTGAAGCGGCGCGTGGGAATCGTGAGACGCCGTGGACGTCCACTTACACCGGCTGCGCAGGAGTTTCACAGAACGATTGTCGAGATGAAGCGCGGCGGCGTCGCATGCAGCGATGCCGTGGGCAATAACACGTCTCCAAAAGAGCGGCCAGGCAGGAAAACCGCATCATGAGGTTGGCAAGACCGCTTCGTTCGCTCTATCTGCAGGTTTTGCTGGGCATGATGCTCGGCATGACGCTCGGTCACTTCTTGCCGCAAGCGAGCCCGCTGCTCAAGCCCTTGAGCGACGGGTTCATCGGCCTCGTGAGGATGATGATTGCGCCGATCGTTTTCTGCACGATCGTCTCGGGGATCACGTCGCTTGCGAGCGGGAAGGCCATCGGGCGCACAATTTTTCAGGCGCTGGGATTCTTCTATTTTTTGACAGCCGTGGCGCTTGCGCTCGGACTCGTCACGGCCTTCGTGCTGCGGCCCGGCGCGGGCATGCACATCGACGCTAACCATCTGGACGCGAGCATCCTCGCGCAATATGCGAAGCACGCGCAGCCGGGCGGCCTTGTCGCATTCGCGCTGAGCGTCATCCCCGAGACGATGCTTGGCGCCTTCGACAAGGGCGAGGTGCTGCCAGTGCTGCTGCTCTCGCTGCTCTTCGGCTTTGCGCTAAATTCCTGTCCGGAGGCGGGCAGGCCGGTGCTCGCGCTCATCGACGGCATTGCCCAGGCCCTGTTCCGCATCCTCGCGATGATCATGCGACTCGCTCCGCTCGGGGCATTCGGCGCGATGGCTTTCACGGTGGGCCGCTTCGGCATCCGCTCGGTCGGCTCGCTCGGGATGTTGATGGTGTCCTTCTACGTGGCATGCCTGCTGTTCATTGCGCTGGTGCTCGCTCCGCTCGCGCGGCTGCACGGCTTCGCACTTTGGCGGCTCTTGCGCTACATGCGCGAGGAGTTGCTCATCGTTCTCGCGACATCGTCGACGGAGCCGGTACTGCCGCGCCTGATCGCGAAGCTTGAGGCGCTCGGCTGCGACAAGGGCGTTGTGGGGCTTGTGCTGCCCGCAGGCTACTCGTTCAATCTCGACGGCACCGCGATCTATCTGACGCTCGCCTCGATGTTCATCGCGCAGGCGTGCGACGTGCCGCTTTCCGCGCCGCAGATCGCGATGATGCTCGCCGTTATGTTGCTCACGTCCAAGGGGGCGGCGGGTGTGTCGGGCAGCGGATTGGTGGCGCTCGTCGCGACGCTGACGGTGATTCCCGATCTGCCCGTCGCCGGGGTGGCGCTACTGGTGGGCATCGACCGCTTCATGTCCGAGGCGCGCGCCCTGACGAGCGTGATCAGCAACGCCTGCGCGGTGATCTTCGTTTCGAAGTGGGAGGGTGCTTGCGATCGTACGCGTCTTGCGCGAATGCTCGGGGCGGCAGCGCCAGGCGGCGCGGACGGTGCGGGGGATCCCGCGAGAGATACCTCGACAGATACCTCGGGGATGTGACAGGAAGGCCGCCTGAGGCAAGCCTTCATTCAGGTTTGCGTCAATGAGCGGAGACGGTGTCTAGCCCTGTCGATTTGACGTCTGCCTGGACGCCAGGTGAAGCGAGGTAGTCGAGCAGGGCTTTCGCTTCCTTCGGATGCTGTGCGCTGACGGGAATGCCGGCGGCGAAACGCGTGACCGACTGCAGGGACTCAGGAATCTTTCCGACGAAGGTCGCCCCCTTGACGGGCAGCAACTCGCTCACCTGCTGGAAGCCGATTTCGTAGTCGCCGTTCGCCACCACCGAGGCTACTGGAATCCGCGGGATCATCTTCGCCTTCGGCTTGACCTGATCCTCGATGCCGAGCTTCCTGAACAACTCCCGCTCAATGTAGACACCGCTTGCGCTGTCCGAGTACGCGATCGACTTCGCATGCAGCAGGGTCTGCCGGAGGCCTTCTGCCGAACTGATATCGGGTTTCACCGCTCCTTCGCGCACGACCATGCCGATGCGCGAATCGGCTAGCTCGACCCGCGATCCGGGGATGACCTTGCCTTTCCGGATCAGTTCGTCAAGCGCATATCCGACCATGATAACGGCGTCGGCGGGCTCGCCACGCTCAAGCCTGTTGGGGATCGCTTCGGGCGATTTGCCCATCGACGGACCAAGCGCGGTGTCGAGCGTGTTGCCCGTCTCGGATGCGAACTTCGGGCCGAGCACCTTGTACGCTGCGGTAAAGCCACCCGAGCTCATGACGTGCAGGTCGGCGGCTTGCACGTTCGCCGCAACAGCCGAGGTTGCGACCAGTGCTGCGGCGCATAGTTTCAGAAACAGATTTCTCATGATCGGAGTCGTGTCAGATTGTGTGTTTAGCCGCATGCGGAGCGAGACGCGAATCAGTGCGCCGGAGTCAGTGTCGCTGCGCGGCGGCGATAGAGTGCAAACGTGGCCATCAGGGCGCACGCTGCCGCGAAGCTCATCCAGTAGCCGGGTGCGGCCTTGTCGCCAGTCATGTGAATGAGCGCCGTGGAGATCGCCGGTGTGAAACCTCCGAATACGGCGGTCGCGAGGCTATAGGCGAGCGAGAAGCCCGCGACGCGTACCTGCGCCGGCATCACTTCCGTCAGTGCGACGATCATCGCGCCGTTATAGATGCCGTACATGAACGAGAGCCAGAGGAGGGCGAGCAGCATGTTGACGAAGCTGGGCGCGTGAGCGAGCAGCGACAGGGTCGGGTGCGCGGTCGCGATGGCGAGGACCGTCATGGCGATGAGGAGCGGTCGGCGGCCGATCCTGTCGGAGAGGGCTCCGCCGATCGGCAGCCACACGAAGTTCGACACGGCCACACACAGCGTCACAAGCAAACTATCGGCGGTGCTGAGGTGCAGGACCGTCTTGCCGAAAGTCGGCGCGTAGACCGTGATGAGATAGAAGCTCGCGGTGGTCATCGCCACCAGCATCATGCCTGCGATCACGACGGTCCAGTTCTGGACCAGCGTCGTGAATACCTCCTTCATGCTCGGGCGATGCTGGCGAGCCTTGAACTCCTCGGTTTCCTGCAGATTACGACGCAGCACGAAGAGGAACGGCACGATCATGCAGCCGACGAAGAACGGCACGCGCCATCCCCACGCCGCGATGGTAGCGGCGTTCAGCGATTGGTTGAGCGCGAAGCCGAGGCCCGCGGCCACGACGATCGCCACCTGCTGGCTCGCGGACTGCCAGCTCGTGAAGAAGCCCTTGCGGCCGGGCGTGGCCATCTCGGCGAGATAAACCGACACGCCGCCCAGCTCCGCACCCGCGGAGAAGCCCTGCAACAGCCGCCCGAGCAGCACAAGCGCGGGCGCCACAAGGCCGATGGTCGCGTAGCCCGGCACGAACGCAATGAGGATGGTGCCGCTCGCCATGATGGAGAGCGTGACGATGAGCCCTTTGCGGCGGCCGACGTCGTCGATGTACGCGCCGAGCACGATGGCGCCGAGCGGGCGCATCAGAAAACCGGCACCGAAGACCGCGAACGTCATCATCAACGAGGCAAATTCGCTCCCGGCCGGAAAGAAGACGTTGGCGATCTGCGTTGCATAGAAGCCAAACAGAAAGAAGTCGAACTGCTCCAGAAAATTTCCGGCCGTCACGCGGAAAACCGCCGCGGCCTTTGAATGTCCCAGCGAAAGGGTAGAGGGTGAGGGGTGCATCAATGTGTCTCCTGAAATCCCGAGATATGCGGTGGTCCCGCTCTTTGTCGTTTCGGGAATTTTGGCCCGTGGCCAATCAAACGATAAGTGCAATCTTCTGAACGATTGATGTCCAATGGTTATCAATCGGCGCCCCCTTTTTCGCCGCCGCCGCGCGTTAGCTGTGCGCCAGCGCGTGGCGGCGACCATCAGAGGCCAGCGGTCAGGCCACGAAACGACACTGGGAAGCGGCCGTACGCGTGTCCATATTGCGTCCGCGGTTCAAATGATCGTCAATTTCCGCAGCGCAGCCCAGCATGCGCGGATAGAGGAAGATCGTGAACGCGGCCGTTTCAAGGTCCGCCTCGCTGAACTCCCCGCGCTTGAGCGGCTGCCACAGCATCTTCAACAGCAACGCGGCAATCACGGCATCGACATTGACGCAATAGACATTGCGCGAGACACCTGCGTCGAACAAAGCCTGCACCAGCACACGGTAAAACGCATGAAACGCGTTGTACTCGCCGCGGGCTTCATAAAGGTTGGCGATGAAGATTTCCCGCGGGTCGTGGTTCACCGGCTTGTCTTTGAAGACCGGATGATTAACACCCGGAAGTTTCGCAATATCGAGGCTCCCCAACTGCTTCTGGCGCGCCTTGTACTGCGCGTATCGCTCGACCGAGCGCCGGGCGAGCGCTTCGAGGTCCACGGTATGACGAGCATCGGTCGGATCTTCAAGGCCGCTGCTGCGGAACGCCTCGTTGAGGAACGCAATGCCTTCGTAGCCGTTGCCGCCGTGCGTATATCCAGTGTGCGTCAGGAACCCCGCCAGAGCCTTGTTTAGCTGCACCCGTTCGGGACTTTCCGGGCCATCGGCAGATACTGCGCCCTTTGCGCCTTGCGCCGAAATGGCGCCGGGTCCGTTCGTGAGCAGCAAACCGACAAGGGTCTTGAACGCGAAAAGATCGTCGACAGTCGGTTTCAGGTTTAGCAGCGCTGCGAAGGCGATTTCCGTCAGAGTGCGTTCGCCGAGTAATTCTTCGGTGGCGAAGCCGCAAAATCCGTCCGGGCCGTGCTGCGAGGCGTCCGCTGAGGCGCCGATCATGGTGCCGAAGAGCTTTGTCCACCACGGCAAGCTTTCTGCGGTCAGGCGGGAGATCCGCTTGCGCATGAGCGGGCCCCAGGCGAGTGTCGTCGTGATCGCCGCGAGTACAGCTTCCGGGCGCGGATGGCCCGGGCCACACGACAGCCATCGGATGATTGCGGAACTTACGCCGCGCGAGGCGAGCCCGCCCAGCATGGCTTGCGCCTCTGGATCGGGTTCATCGCAGAACAGCGCCGCAGCGTCCGCGGTGTGGACGGCATCGACATCAAAGTTCTCGTCGAACGCGTCCGTGAGTCTGGCTGTCGCGAAGCCGTCGATCATCAGTGCTGCCGCCTCGCGCGCAGCACGCTGGCGATTCGGCCCGACGATCGCCGCCGCGGCCGCGAGCACGGCATTGGGCGCATTGCCCGCCTCGCGCGAAGCCTGCGCGGCCGCCAGTTCCGGTGTCCCGTGCAGATTCACTGCAGCGCCAACAGCCACGTTGATGAGCTTTGTGTCGTTTGCCCCGCCGAACTCCCGCAACAGCGCGAGGCAGATGTTCTCCTCAAGCGAGCGCGTCGCTGCTTCGAGCATGGACACCCCGTGCAGGCTGCTCACCTGCGTTTTCGCGTCCATCTGCGAGGCGCCCGAAGCGTCCTTCAAGGGTTGGCGCGGCGGGATTGCGCCGATCTGGCTGTTCGCCCGCGTAATCTGTTCGTTGTACGGCGCGACTGCTTCCACGACCGGCAGGGCGAGGTCGTCTGGCAGTTCGATCCCCTGATCCGAGCCAAACCACGGTTTGAGCGAGAGGCTGCCTTCCGGCTCAAAGTCGGGCATCGTCGCGTTCGCGCGCATCACTGCGGTGAGCGCGGCGGGAATGTGCGCGATGTTTGCCACAACGGCGCCCTTCACCGAGCAGCATGGATCGTCCGGCGTAAAAAGACGCTCGACGCCGAACTTCTCCATGAACCAACGCTCCTTTGCAAGAGCATCGTCGGCGCCGCCCGCCATTGCGCCCGCATGCCCCACCGCGCGCGTCAGACGACTCTTCCAGCGGCCTACCACGCAGGCAATGACGGGTTTCGTAAATGTGGCGTCGGCCTCGTAGTAGCCGCCCGGCTCGCAGTACAGTACGGCAGCCTTGCTGCGCGCGTCGTTGGCGAGGGCAAAGGCGAACTCCGGCGCCGCATAGTGGATGTAGACGTCCTTGCCGCTCGATACGACGGTCGATGTACCCCAGCCGCTCATGCGCAGATATTGCGCAATGGTGGTGCTAAAACCGCCCGAGTTGGAAAAGATCGCGATCGAGCCCCGCCGCAAAGTTGCGCCGGGATCATCGCCGCCGAGCGCACCCCCGATGCGCACCCGCTGCCAGGAGTCCGCGACGCCCAGCCCGTTCGCGCCAAAAATGTCGATGCCTGCTTGCTGGCCCATCGCGCGAATTTCCCGAGCGTCGTGCACGGAGATCTTCTCCGTAATGATAAAAATCTTGCGCAGATCGGGATTGACGCGGATCAGTTCGGCCACCCCATCGCGCGCGGCCGACGGCGGCAGATAGACGACGCCGCAATTGAAACGATGCCCGGCTTCGAGGCCTTCGCGCACGTTGTTATAGACGGGGATGTCGCCGGCAGGCGTCACGAGCACCTGCCCGCGCTTGCCGGGCGCAGTGCCGAATACGATATTCCCACCGGAAAACGCGTGGCTCACCGGCGTCACGTCCGACGACTCGCCTCCCAGAATGTTGAGCACACAAACGCGGTCCTCGCGCGTGACTATTTGTGCAAGCGACTGGATGCCGACGAAATACCTGAAATCATTATTGCCTTGCTTGACCATGTCGATCTCCTTACGCCTTTGCCGTATCCGCTTGCGGTTGCGTCTGACGCGCGCCGATGCGCGCTGCGACCTGCGCGCGTCCTCCCGATTGCATCCACGCATCGGCCTTCCGTGCGTACTGGATCACTTCGCTGATGTCGGAGTCAAAGCCGAACAGGCGATAGGGAAGGCCGAGCGCATCACAGGTGTCGCGCAGTGCCGACATGCCACGAACAAGGTTTGGACCGCCGCGCCCAAGGACGACATAAAGCGGGGTGGGACCGTGCTCGCTGAAGTGCTCGCGTAGCGCATCGGCCATCGCGCGCAGTGTTTCGTAGATATCGGTGTTGTTGGACTTGCCGCCAATGATGAACAGTACGTTGGACTGCTTCAGCCAATGTCGGAAGCAGATGCGCGCCACTTCCTTCATTTTCTCGTAGGGAGGATTGCCGCCGAAATCCGAAGAGATGATGGCTGCGTCGCCCAACATCTCCGTGACGAGCGAGTTGGCCCCGCCGCCGAACGTGGGCGCGAGGATCGTTCCCTTGTCATTGATCACATAGACATCGCTTTGACCCTGGTGCGTGCGAAGCTGGTTGATCTCCTGCTCGAAGTCTGAGTAGTCGGCAGCGAACAGGTGAGCAGGCAGGCCGAGGCGCGAGAAGCGCGGGTCGTCACGGTCGAACCCGCACTTGAAGTCGCAGGCCACGGGTGTGAGCCGACCGTTCTTGTCCTCGCGCATGCGGATCGGATTCAGTTCGAGCGTCGTCATGCCGAAGTCGTGAAAGAGCTCCCAGAGCTTCGGCAATTGCTGCACGAGTGGGGAAATGATCTCGCGCGGCGCGCCGATCTCGCTCAACGCATTCGCGACGACGAACGCCTTCAGGCCGGTCAATGCATCAAAGGGCACCATTGCGACGTGCTTTGGATCGACCTCTTCGATGTCCATGCCACCCGCGTGCGACAGCGTCATGGTGGGAGCGCGAAAGCGGGTGGAATCGGTGATCGAGAAGTAGACTTCATGTTTGGCCGGTACGCCTGCTTCGAACGTGACGCCGTTCGCCTTGGCCCGCACATGACCCACGACGTGCTCGGCGAAGTACAGCCGCTCTTTCTCGGCGAGCGCCGTCTTGAGATCTGTCGCGCGCCCGAGCAACCCGGCCTTGCCCTTCTTGCCCACGCCGCCCTTGAATACCGGCTTGATAAAGACCTGCCCGTGGCGGTCGATCAGCGACTTTATCTCCTCTTCGCTGGCGCTCGGCCCCAGCACTTCGCTGGCCGGGAATCCGACGAATTGCAATAGGCGCGCGCCATGCAACATTCCGGTGATCTGCATATGAGTGTCTCCTGAAATTCAAGGCAATGACGAATGAAGCAGGTACTGAGTTCGCTTAGCTCGCTGCGGAAGGCGCGAAATGCTCATCTGCCGTGGACTCGCGTGAAAGCAGCGGCAGGATTCACAACGCGAGGTGGGTCATGCGAGATGGGCATCGGCTACCGTTGGCGGCACCCGTGACCGGGTTGCACTGGAATGCGGCGAAACGCTGTTCTGCGTTTCGCGCCTGTCTCCGATGCGTTCTCTGTCGACGCGTTTATGAACTTCTTGAGCATCGATATTTGCTCAAGACGCCCCGAACGAGAAGTGCAATTTTTTGAAGCATTGATGTTCAACGGTTATCAATACCGTCGAACGCCGTTACGTTGTGGCGACAAGTGCTGCTTTCATGGTGCGCCTCACGGCGATGTTCAGGATTGCGCAGGGAACCCGGCCGAGCTGAAGGAACAGGCCGAACCAGTCCTCCATGTGCCACGTGGTGGTCACGCGCTTGCCGTCCAGTGCGTGGAACGGCTTTCCTTCTTTGGGGCGACTTTATACGCGAGCGCCAGGAAGGCGAAATTTCGGCGAAAGCTCTAACCAGTCGACTTCGCAACTCAACTCAGTCGCACGCGGCCAGCTTTACCGTCGGCATCGTTGGGTGCAACTTTCTTGATGTCACTTCCGACCCAACGCTCTTCAGAAGATTTCAGATGCGATCGCATCGCCGCTTCTGCAGCAATAGGGTCTCCTGCTTGCAGTGCATGCAGAACATTTTCGTGCTCCTCAACCGCAGCCATCCACGTGGCCGTATTTTCGACGAGTTCGCTAATCCTCGCCCCGATCGGATCGCGCCTCGCGTCGAACAGATCGGCCACATACCGGCTCAACACCGTATTGCCGGCCGTTTCCGCGATGATCAGATGGAATTGCCGGTCCGGTTCCAGAGGAGATTTGCCGGCAGAGGCGAGGCGATGCATCGCATCCACGCTGCGCCGCAACCGGTCCAGAGAGCCGGCCGTAAGCCGCGTGCTGGCGAGCACGACGAGGCTGCCTTCGATGACGGCCCGGGCCTGCATGATTTCCGTCGGACTTTCGCCTAATACAGCCAGTGACCCTTCACGTTCGTTTGCGGTTTCGAGCACATAGACGCCCGAACCCATGCGGGTCTCGACGCTGCCGCCGATTTCCAGTGCGATCAACGCCTCGCGCAGAGACGGGCGCGAAACACCCAGTTGCTGCGACAACTCGCGCTCCGGCGGCAGTCTCGACCCCGGCGGGAAATCCCCTCCGTGGATGAGGCCGCGAATCTGGTCGGCGACCAATTGGTAAAGCCGCTTTGGCTCGGTCTGTTTCATTTTGCTGCCGGAAGGATAAATGGCCCGGGTCGTCCGTCGACCAGCGATCAAAGTCTACCACGCAAGCCTGACAAGGTTTTCAGCGCATTTCGCAGGAACAGTTCGGGTTTGCCCTTGGTAAGGCCAGAAGAAGTATCTTGCAAATTGGCTTGACCAAAATCGCCGTTTATTCTTTAATCTGCATCAGATTGGCCTGACCGACGGCAGCGCCTCTACACAAAAGAAGGAGACACGTGTGACAGATCTGAGCACTGACCTGGCCCCGCGCGTGGTGGACGGCTTCGCGTTAAAGGAATCCCCGGAGCTATTGAAACTGAGCGGACTGGGCAAGCGGTTTCCCGGTGTCGTTGCACTGGAGGACGTGCACTTCCAATTGCGCCGCGGCGAAGTGCACGCAATTTGTGGCGAAAACGGCGCTGGCAAGTCGACCCTGATGAAAATCGTCAGCGGGCAATACCAGCCGGATGCCGGCACGATCGTTTTTCGTGGCATGGAAAGGCGGTTCGCGTCCTCACTCGAGGCACAGGAAGCAGGCATTGCGATCATTCACCAGGAACTGAACCTGGTGCCGCACCTGTCGATTGCGGAAAACATCTACCTGGCACGCGAGCCCAAACGCGGGCCGTTCATCGATCGCGCACGACTGAATGGGAACGCCCGGCGCGCGCTCGCCCGCATTGGATTGTCGTTGCCGCCCACGAGGCTGGTGGGGACGCTGTCGATCGCCCAGCAACAAATGGTCGAAATCGCCAAGGCGCTCTCGCTCGACGCCCAGGTGCTGATCATGGACGAACCCACTTCGTCGCTCACGGAATCCGAAACCATGCACCTGTTCCGGATCATCAAGGAGTTGCGCGAGAGCGGGGTCGGCATTGTCTACATCTCTCATCGTCTCGATGAAATGAAGCAGATTGTCGACCGCGTGACGGTGCTGCGCGACGGGCACCACATTTCAACCGACGATTTCGCGGCGACCAGCATGGATGAAATCGTTGCGCGAATGGTCGGCCGGGCGCTGAACGATGCGTACCCGCCGCGCCGCTCGGTTCCGACTCAGGACGTGCTGCTGCGCGTCGACAATCTGTCGCGCGCACCGGCATTTGGGCCGGTTTCGTTCGAACTGAGGCGAGGCGAGATTCTCGGCTTCGCCGGTTTGATGGGCGCAGGCCGGACCGAAGTGGCACGGGCGATTTTCGGCGCTGACCAACCGGACGGCGGCGAGATTCATATCGGGAGCGAGCGCGTCTCGATCCGCTCGCCTATCGATGCGATTCGCCACGGTATCGCGTATCTGTCGGAAGACCGCAAGAGCGACGGCCTCGCGCTGAAGATGCCGGTCGCGACCAACATCACGCTGGCCAATATCGAGGCGGTGTCGGGTCGCGCCGGCTTCATTCGTTTCGCCGAAGAAACGGCCATCGCACAGCGTTACGTCAAAACGCTCGGCATCCGCACGCCGACGGTCCATCAACTCACGCGCAACCTGTCCGGCGGCAATCAGCAGAAGGTTGTCATCGGCAAATGGCTGTTTCGCGAATCGAAGATTCTGTTTTTCGACGAGCCCACGCGCGGCATCGATGTCGGCGCGAAATACGCGATCTACACGCTGATGGACCAGCTCGCCGCGCAGGGCATCGGCGTTGTGCTGATCAGTTCGGAATTGCCTGAAATTCTTGGCATGTCCGATCGCGTCGCGGTATTCCACGAAGGCCGGATCGCCACGATCCTGGAGACGCGCCACACCAATCAGGAAGAAATCATGCACTTCGCATCGGGACGAAATCATGCTTGAAATAACATCCGAACAGACCACTACTGTCGACACCAGCGCGAAGCTCCGGCGTCGCGACCTGATTCAGAAATTTGCCGCGCTCGGCAGTCTGATCATGCTGGTGGCCGTCTTTTCATTGACCAGTTCCGCTTTCTTCTCGGTCGACAATGGCATGACAGTGGCCTTGCAGGTGACGTCGATCGCCTATCTCGGCGTGGCGGCAACCTGCGTGATCATTACGGGCGGAATCGACCTGTCCGTGGGTTCCGTACTCGCGCTGTCAGGTGTGGTCGCCGCGTTGCTCGTCAAGGCTGGCGTGCCGATTCCTCTCGGCATGCTCGGCGGCGTCGTGGTGGGCGGCCTGTGCGGATTCGTGAATGGCCTGTGCGTCACGCGTATGGGTCTGCCGCCTTTTATCGCCACGCTCGGCATGATGCTGGTCGCGCGTGGTCTCGCGCTTCAGATCACTGGCGCGCGCCCGGTTTCGGGACTCGGCGACGCGTTCGGCGAACTCGGAAATGGCGCGTTGTTCCGCATCTCGCATATCGGGGCAGACGGGTTTCCCGATACGGTATTTCCGGGGATCCCGTATCCCGTGATCATCATGGTCGTGCTGGCGGTGGCCGTGTCGATCATGCTGACGCGCACCTCGCTTGGCCGCCACATCTACGCAGTCGGATCGAATGCCGAAGCCGCGCGGCTCTCCGGCGTCAATGTCCGCCGCGTCACCTTGTTTACCTATGTGCTGTCCGGCGTGCTCGCCGGTCTGACGGGTTGTGTGCTGATGTCGCGCCTCGTTACGGCGCAACCGAACGAAGGCGTCATGTACGAGCTCGATGCGATCGCCAGCGCCGTGATTGGCGGGACGTCCCTGATGGGCGGTGTCGGCACGATCTCCGGTACGGCCATCGGTGCGTTCGTCATCGGCGTGCTGCGCAATGGCCTGAACATGAACGGCGTATCGAGTTTCATCCAGCAAATCATCATCGGACTGGTCATTCTCGGCACGGTCTGGATCGACCAGGTCAGAAACCGTCGATGAAGCACATCGAATGAAGCCATTCGAGAAGTCCAACAAAGCAGTGCAATCACCAACCCAAGGAGTGAGACATGAGGAAGACGTATCTGGCATTGGCCGCCGCACTTTTGACCGCAGTGACGGCGCACGCGAATGCGGCGAGCGGAGAGATCGCCGTGATCGTCAAGACGGCCAACTCGAATTATTGGCAGAACGTGCAAAAGGGTGCAACGGAGGGCATGAAAGGGCTGAACGGCTACACGATGACGTTTCAGGGACCGGCGACCGAGTCGGCCGTGGCGGACGAGGTCAATATGGTCGAGAACGCGGTGAACCGGCATGTCGCGGCGATCGTGCTCGCGCCGTCCGATCCCGACGCACTGGTCCCGGCAATGAAGAAGGCCTGGGAGGCAAAAATTCCGGTCGTCCTGATCGATTCGCTCGTGTCCGATTCCGGCAAGCAGTATTACCAGTCGTTTCTCTCGACCGATAACGCCAAGGCCGGTGAGTTGTGCGCGAAAGCGATGATCGACCGTGTCGGACAGACGGGGAAAGTCGCTGTGATGTCGTACGTCGCCGGCGCCGGTTCCGAGATTGGCCGCGTGGGTGGGTTCCGGAAGTATCTCGCGCAGCACTCGAAGCTGCAGATTGTCGGACCGTTCTACTCGCAGTCGCAGATGGCGACCGCGCTCAATCAGACCACCGACGTGCTGTCGGCCAATCCGGATCTGAAGGGCATCTTCGGTGCAAATGAACCGACTGCTGTGGGAATGGGGCGCGCGTTGGCGCAGTCCGGGAAAGCCGGCAAGGTCGTCGCGATCGGCTTTGACGGCAACCAGGACCTCCAGGGCTTCATCAAGGACGGAACCATCCAGGCCATCGCTGTCCAGGGCTCGTATCAGATGGGCTACAAGGGTGTCAAAACGGCGGTGGATGTGATTGAACACAAGCCGGTTACGAAGCAACTGGATACCGGTGTCGTGATGGTCGAGAAGGACAACATCGATCAGCCCGCCGCGAAGAATGTCTTGTATTGAAGCGCGATGCGGACGACGCCAGACGGCGTTGTCCGCCCTTGAGCCCAGCGCTACTCAAGACGCGCTGTGAAGCGTTGAACATCCAGCAATGACTCCCTGGGAACGGAATTCCTGATGAAAGCAAGTGATCTGCGTGAGGTGTCGCGTGCCGGGGTGCAGCTGAGCGCACTGGGTATGGGATGTTCGCAACTTGGCGGCTTGTATCGCGCGATGCCGCCGGAACAGGCGCACGCGCTGATGGACGAAGCATGGTCGCTCGGTCTGCGCTATTTCGACACTGCGCCGTTCTACGGGTACACGCTTTCGGAACGCCGCGTGGGCAACGCGTTGTCAGCGCGGCCACGCGACGAGTTCGTGCTGAGTACGAAAGTCGGCAGACTTCTTCGGCCGGATCCGACCGTTCAATGCGGCGACGACGGCTGGGCTGAGCCGCTTCCTTTCCGGCCGCACTACGACTACAGCTTCGACGGCGTCATGCGGTCTTTCGAAGACAGCCAGCAGCGTCTCGGTATTGCGCAGATCGATCTGCTGTATGTGCATGACATCGGTCGAATGACACATGGGGATGCAAACGTCGAATTCTGGAAGCAGCTTACAGAAGGGGGCGGTTTCCGCGCGCTCGACACGCTGCGCAATGCGGGGGCGGTCAAAGCCATCGGCCTCGGCGTGAACGAGTGGCAGGTCGCGCATGAAGCCATGCAGGAATTACAGCTCGACGTGACGTTACTGGCGGGCCGCTATACCCTTCTCGAGCAGGATTGTCTCGCGCCGTTTCTCGACAATTGCGTACGGTATGGGAATTCGATCGTGGTCGGCGGTGTGTTCAATTCTGGCGTGCTGGCAGGTAACGGCAAGTTCAATTACGGGGACGCCCCCGCCGGTGTCGTGTCGCGCGTCAACCGGCTGGCTGAGGTTTGCCGCGAATTCGAGGTTCCGCTACCCGCCGCGGCACTGCAGTTTCCGCTTGCGCATCCTGCGGTTGTGTCGTGCGTGGTGGGCGCGCGCAGTGTCGAGCAACTCCAGCAGAACGTCGCGTGGTTTGAGCAGGCGCTGCCGGCCGGATTGTGGCAGGAACTGAAGTCGGACGGTCTGATCGCGGACACCGCACCTGTGCCCGAGGTGGTCGAGTGAGCCTGTGTATCGACGCACATCACCATTAATAGGGAGAGTGTAGTGCAACGAATGGGAATGGTCATCGGTATCGATCCGCAGCACATCGACGAATACAAACGCTTGCATGCGCAGGTGTGGCCGACGGTGCTCGATCGCCTGAAACGCTCGAATGTCACCCGCTACTCGATTTTCCTGCGGGAGCCCGAGAACCTGTTGTTTGGTTACTGGGAATACGTCGGAACTGACTATGAAAGCGATATGGCCGAGATTGCGAGCGACCCGGAAACACAACGTTGGTGGAGCCTGTGCGGCCCGTGCCAGAAACCGTTGGCGAGTCGTGCGCCGTCGGAACACTGGGCTCAGATGGAAGAGGTCTTTTACCTCGAATAGCGTTGTCTCGACACGGCACTCCTTTGACCTCGCCATGAAGAAACAAATTAACCGGGCTCGCATCGAAACCGCACTATGGCTTCGCGGGTTCTGTAGCTGAAAAAGGAAACCTCATGCTCACTATTATTTGTGAAACTCCCGGCTTACTACGCGCTGAGACGCGCTCACGGCCACCGCGCGATCGCGGCGAAGTGTTGCTACGCGTGCGACGCGTCGGCGTATGCGGCACCGACCTGCACATCTTTACCGGCAATCAGCCATTTCTCGCCTACCCCCGCGTGATGGGACACGAACTGTCAGGCACGGTCGAAGAAGCCGACACGGATTCCGGCCTGGACGCCGGCGACCCGGTCTACGTGATGCCCTACCTGTCATGCGGTCAGTGCATTGCCTGCAGGAACGGAAAAACGAACTGCTGCGTGAACATTCAGGTATTGGGCGTGCATCGTGATGGTGCATTGACGGAGTATCTGAGTTTGCCGCGTCAGTTCGTTCACAAGGCTGAAGGAATCACGCTCGATCAGGCGGCAATGATCGAGTTTCTCGCCATTGGCGCGCACGCCGTTCGTCGCGCGGACGTTCAGGCGGGACAGCGCGTGCTGGTGGTCGGTGCAGGTCCGATCGGTATGGCCGCAATGATCTTTTCACGTCTGCGCGGGGCCACGGTGACGGCGCTCGATACACGGCTCGATCGTCTCAACTTCTGCGCTGAGAAAATTGAAGTGGCGGCTACTGTGCAAATCGGTGATACCGACGTCGACGAGTTGGCGAAACTCACCGGCGGCGAATTCTTCGATGTGGTCTTCGATGCGACGGGTAATCCGGCTGCCATGGAGCGCGGCTTTGAGTTTATTGCGCACGGCGGGAAATACGTGTTGATTTCCGTGGTGAGAGACAAGATCACTTTCTCCGATCCGGAGTTCCACAAGCGCGAAGCCACCTTGATCGGAAGCCGCAATGCGACTGCGGAAGATTTCGAAACTGTGCTCAGGGCCATGCGTGCCGGTCAGGTGCCCGATGCGGCACTCAACACGCACCGGATGAAGCTTGCCGATGTTCCTGCCGAATTTTCGAAACTGCTCGAGCCGTCCGCAGGTGTAGTGAAAGCCATCATCGAATGCTGACTCTGACGCATATCGGATATTTGCCATGAGCCAGCCAATTCTCCAGTTCGGCACTAGCCGCTTTCTTCAGGCGCATGTCGACCTGTTTGTTTCGGAAGCCATGACGCGGGGTGCCGCGCTCGGTGGCATTACGGTCGTGCAGACCACCAGCAGCCAGTCCAGTCAGAAGCGTATTGCAGCGCTGGCAGAGGGCGGGCGATATCCGGTACGGGTTCGAGGCATGCGTCACGGCGTGCTGGTGGACGAGATGCTGAGCGGCAACGCGGTGCGCGCAGCATGGCACGCCGAGTCTCATTGGGCACAAGTGCGAGACGCCGTGGCAGAGCACGTCGAAGTGATTGTTTCCAATACGGGAGACCGGGGATTCCGGTTTGATGACCGAGATACCGAGACGCTCGTGAATCATCCGGAGCGCGTGCCGCAGAGCTTTCCGGCCAAGCTGCTGGTGTTGCTTCATGCCCGTTGGGAACGAAACCCTGATGCGCCGCTCTCCCTGTTTCCATGCGAACTCGTGGTCAATAACGGCGATACGTTGCGCGAACTTGTCGTGACTCTCGCGGTAAAGTGGCGGCTGCCGGAGCCGTTCACTACCTACCTTCGAACGCGTTGCATATGGGCCAATTCGCTCGTCGACCGCATCGTTTCGCAGGCGATCGAACCGGTGGGCGCCGTTGCCGAACCGTATGCGCTCTGGGCGATTGAGCAGCAGCCGGGGCTGGTTCTACCCTGCACTCATGAAAACATCGTTTTGACTGACGATCTGC
This sequence comes from Paraburkholderia sp. MM5384-R2, assembly GCF_014201025.1. Classification (NCBI taxonomy): domain Bacteria; kingdom Pseudomonadati; phylum Pseudomonadota; class Betaproteobacteria; order Burkholderiales; family Burkholderiaceae; genus Paraburkholderia; species Paraburkholderia sp. MM5384-R2. Next base: position 77,381 of record NZ_JACHDI010000028.1, on the reverse strand, counting down.
AGCACTTCGAGCGCCTGAAGCTGTTCCTGCTCAATCTCGGTCACAGCTATCTGGCGGAGCGGTGGCTGGAGGACCGCAGGCCGGCTGACGAGACCGTATATCAGGCAATGAACGACCCAATCTTGCGCGCGAACCTGGAAACTGTCTGGGCGGAAGATGTGCTCCCGACATTTGCCGTCCTCGGTCAGCGCGAGCAGGCTCTCGCCTATCTCGTCGAGTTACGCGAGCGCCTACTCAATCCGTTTCTTGAGCACCGGATAGCGGACATCGCGCAGAATCACACAGAAAAATTGCAGCGGCGTTTTCTGCCGCTCGTGCAACTTGCCGACAAACTCGGCGTGAAGCCTGGACCGCTGCGAATACGAGCGATGCTGGAGCGCGTCGCATGTCGTTTGCCTTGACGTTCTTCACGTCCTGATAGACGTACGACGCGATTATCGACCGGTCCCGCGTTACATTTCCGACGTCGGCCCTCGTAACACGGCGTCCGACGGACTGGATGGTGTCGACTGCACGAAAGAGCTGAAGTCGTTCGACGAGTCGGCGGCGCTCGTCGGCAATCTCGATCTGGTCGTTACCGTATGCACGTCGGTTGCTCATCTGTCGGGCGCGCTCGGTGTGCCGACACGGCTGCTGCTCGACGTCAACCCGCATTGGAAGTGGATGCTCGGGCGCGACGACAGTCCGTAACACCACGGCACGCTTTTCAAAACCGATTCCCGGCGCAAATTCAGGAATAATCGGACGCCCAATAAAAAGCAAACGTTTGACTGATCATATTTAACATTTTAAACGCTTAACTTTGCTCTGAAATAGCCGATATTTAGATTGGAATTATTTGGGGCCACGCATTAAGTTCCGCTGTACAATACGCGCCGCTTACACGCTCGTACCGCAGCGGCGGGGGCCCTCGGTTGCCTTGGCTGAAAAATAAGACCCTGGGCGCGGCTCTCCTGAAGAGGTCTCTAAAGGGCGAGTGTATCAACGGTGCCGCCTCACGATTTGGGAATTATTATGGCGGACGCAATGATTTTTTTATTCCTAAGTAAAAATTACAGCAGATTGCCCGGCCGGTACGCGGTGCAGTCTGCAACAAACAATATGGCCAGTTCGACGGGGATGGCGTATGAGCAGTGCATCAGACATTTCGAATCTCTTCCAGATGTTGGGCGTGAGCCCGTCGCATTATCAAGAAATAGAAAGAATAGAGCAGGGGCAAGGTTCGCGTGGGCGTTGGTCCATGCAGACCACCTCGTCGCCAGAGGACACGACCCGGGACGACTCGGCTCGCGAGGCTGAAGCCGTTCTTCCCACCGATGTGACTGAAGTGGCCCCCGCCGCGCCGCCGCAACTGATTGCGCCAGCCGTCCCCGCTGCCGTGTCCGGATCTCTTTCGGTATTGCAAGCCGCCCCCGAACAGCCGGTCCTTCAGTTCAATCCCGAACCTGTCACCGCTCCTCAACAGCCAAACTCTCTGAGCGCCGTGTTTGCGCGCCTGCGGGAACGGAGTGAGCCTCAAGAAGGTGTTCCGCAACGTCAGACGTCATGAACTTAGTCACAGTCTTTTCCGTCAATGACGGCCTGGTCAAAACCACGGTGGCCGCGAACCAGCGCGTCGTGCCGAACCGGCTCACGCGCTAGAAGACCTTTCCATGGCACAGATCAAACGCAGGTTGAGCAAGACGGAGCAGCGGCGGCAAACGCGCAACACGGACCAGAGTGACGATGCCGGAAGTTGGGACGACAAACTTCTGGAAGCGGGGACACCGCTATGGGCGTCGAACTGGCTGCGGCTGGCAGTGACGCTATTGGCCGCGCTGTTGTTCACTTCTGCCATGACGGTCAATCTGGCCGTGTCGAAGCAATGGACGTTTGGCATCCTTTGCATGGTCGTCGCGGTTCTGCTGAACCGCATTCGCGGCAGGATCATCACGGTGTCCATGGTGGCATTGTCGGTGTTTATGTCCTTGCGCTACCTGTACTGGCGCCTGACGCAGACGCTGTCCTTTACCACCTCGCTCGACATGACCTTTGGCTACCTTCTGCTGCTGGCCGAAGGGTACGCGGTGCTCATGCTGTTGTGCAGCTACTTTCAGACGCTCTGGCCTCTGCATCGCCGGCCTGCGCGATTGCCGGCCGATAGCTCGGCATGGCCGACGGTGGATGTGTACATTCCCACGTTCAATGAGCCGCTGCAGGTCGTGCGGCAGTCGGTGCTGGCCGCCACGCTGCTCGACTGGCCTGCCGACAAGCTGCGCGTGTATGTGCTGGACGACGGCCGTCGTGACGAATTCCGGCAATTCTGCGAGCAGGCTGGCGTGGATTATCTGACCCGGCCGGACAACGCGCATGCCAAAGCAGGCAATCTCAACGCGGCACTCTCCAGGACGAGCGGCGAGTACATCGCAGTGTTCGACTGCGATCACGTCACCACGCGCTCGTTCCTGCAGGTCTGCATGGGTTGGTTCCTGAAAGATCCGAAGATGGCCATGGTGCAGACGCCGCACGTCTTCTACTCGCCCGATCCGTTCGAGCGCAACCTCGAAACCTTCCGCAAGGTGCCCAACGAGGGTGACCTGTTTTACGGCGTGCTGCAAAACGGCAACGACTTGTGGAATGCCGCTTTTTTCTGCGGTTCCTGCGCGGTGCTGCGGCGTTCGGCGCTGGAGGACGTAGGCGGCGTGGCGACGGAAAGTGTCACGGAAGATGCGCTCACCGCGCTCAAGATGAGCACGAGGGGCTACAACACGGCCTATCTCGCCATCCCTCAGGCAGCGGGTCTCGCCACCGAGAGTCTGGGGCGTCACGTCGGTCAGCGCATACGCTGGGCACGAGGCATGGCGGAAATATTCCGTCGCTTCAACCCGCTGTTGATCGCGGGGCTAACACTGCCTCAGCGTCTGTGTTACCTGAGCGCGATGATGCACTTTTTCTTCGGCTTGCCGCGCATCGTGTTTCTGATCACACCGATGGCGTATCTGTTCTTTGGCGCGCACGTCTTTCATGCTTCCGCGCTGATGGTGCTGGCCTATGTCGTGCCGCACCTCGTCATTTCGAGCCTCGGCGCCTCGCGCATTCAAGGGCGTTTCCGACATTCGTTCTGGAGTGAAGTCTACGAAACGGTACTGGCCTGGTACGTGATTCTGCCCGCGTTGCAAGCCGTACTCTTTCCAGGCAGCAAAGGCTTCAACGTGACGTCCAAGGGCGGGGTGATCCGTCAGTCCTTCCTGGACTGGGCGATGGCCCGGCCCTACATCGTTCTGCTGCTCGTCAATCTGAGCGGATTCATGGTGGGTGTCGCAGGTCTGATCCGCAGTCCGGGCTGGCCCGAAGCGACGAGCATTCTGTTCAACCTGGTATGGGTAACCTACAACATCATGAACCTCAGCGCGGCCGCGGGCGTAGCGAGCGAATCGAGACAGTTGCGTCTCGCTCCGCGGGTCCAGATCGAACTGCGGGCCGCCGTGATTCACGCCGACGGAACTCGCATCGACTGTCAGACCAGCGACTATTCGCACGGTGGTCTGGGGCTGGTGCTGCCTGAGGGCGCACCGTTGCCGGAGCACGGCGATCGCATCACGGTGGCGGTGTTGCGCGACGACTACGAGGACGTTTTCCCGGCCGAGGTGCAGGTGTGCCGCGGACGCACCATCGGCGTGAGTTTTCCGACCCTGACGATCGCTCAGGAGCGCGCCTGGATAGGGGCGACGTTTTCGCGCGCCGACAGCTGGATCGCCTCATGGGGCAGCTATCGTCCCGACAGGCCGCTGCGAAGCCTGTTCGAGGTGCTCGGCATCGGCATGCGCGGCTTCGGGGAGTTGTTCCGGCATCTGTTCCTGGGTGGGCGTGAGCGCCTTGGCCGTTCGTCCGCAGACCCGGCAAGCGACTTGGGAACAAAGCAATCGTGAGTGTCGGCTACCTGTCGCTTTTGCGCTCCTCGACGAGCGCGCGCCGGTTGGGCGCGGTGTTGTGTTCGGTCCTGTTGCTCGGAGCGGGCGACGTGCTGGCCGCGACGGTGCCCGCGTCGGCTGTCCCGGTCGATGCCGTGCGGCAAGGCCCGCACCCGGAACTCAGCGCGGCGGCGCCGGCCGACGCGTATACCTACCGGATCCCGCTGCTGCGGCAAAACGCGGAGCAGGGATTGACCTTGCTCGGCGAGGATGCCTATGCGGGCATGGACTTCGGTTTGCGCCGCGACGAGCGCGTGGTCAGCGCGCGGCTCGTGCTGGACTACAGTTACTCGTCCACATTGCTGCCTACGCTCTCGCATCTCAAGGTGTTGCTCAACAGCGTGGTGGGGGCGACCGTAGCGCTGCCCGAACCGGCGCCGCGGACGCCGGCGCATATCAGTGTGGATCTGCCGGTGTCGTTGCTGTCCGGGTTCAACCAGCTCACCCTCGAGTTGATCGCGCATAGCAAGGCGAGCGATCAGGGCAACAATCCGCTGAGTTCCGACCTGTGGCTGAAGCCCGGGCCGGACAGTGCGCTGGAACTGACCGTGGTTCCGGCGACCCTGTCCAGTGACCTGTCGCAACTGCCCGCGCCGTTCCTCGACGTGCGCGATGTGCGCAGGGTGGACCTGCCCGTCGTGCTGCCGCAAGCGCCTCGCGCGCAGCGCCTCGAATCGGCCGGTATCGTGACCTCGTGGCTGGGTGCGCAGGCGGGCTATCGCGGTGCGCACTTCTCCGCGAGCCTCGGTGCGATACCCGCCCATGGACATGCGGTGGTGCTCGCGCTGCCGGGCGAGGTGCCGGGCTTGACCCTGCCTGCGGTGGAAGGGCCGATGCTGGCGATCGTGCCCAACCCCAATGACGCTAACGGCAAGCTGCTGCTGGTCATGGGCCGCAACGACGCGCAGATCCGCGAGGCCGCGACCGCGCTGGTGCTTGGCGCGAAGACGCTGTCGGGCTCTCGGGTCAAGATCGACGCCCCGGTTTCCGTTGTGCCGCGCAAGCCTTATGACGCACCCAACTGGCTGCCGGGCGACCGCCCGGTGCAGTTGGGCGAGATGCTAGCGGCGGACCGCTTGACGGTGCAGGGCTTTCGCCCTGGGGCGATCAATGTGGACCTGCGTCTGCCGCCGGGTCTGTTCGGTTTTGACAACAGCGGCGCGGTGCTGAACCTGCATTACCGTTATACGGCCCGTCCGGAGTCAACGCGCTCGGAGCTCGGCGTGCTGGCCGGCAACACGCCCCTGCAGACCTTGCCGCTGAGAGGCGACGCGTCGGACGGTTATGCGGTGATACGGGTTCCGACCTATCTGCTGCCGCCGTTGACGACGCTGCAATTCGACTATCGCTACGAGTCCGTGGCGCCGCAAGACCACGTCGAGGATGTGCCCGGCGGCCCGCTCCTGAGCGCCATCGATCCGACTTCGACGATCGACATTTCCCAACTGCCGCGTTACGCAGCCATGCCGGATCTGCGCGCCTTCGCAGACGCAGGCTTTCCGTTCACACGGATGGCCGATCTGTCCGGGACGGCGGTGATCCTGCCCGCACAGCCGGTCGCTGGCGACTATTCCGCTTATCTGACGCTGATGGGCAGCATGGGTCAAACCACGGGTTATCCGGTGCTGGGCGTGACGGTGGGCGATCCAGCGCAGGTTGACGCGCTGCGTCGCAAGGACCTGCTCGTGCTGGCGTCGGGCGATAACCAGCCCTTGCTCAAAGCATGGCGTGATGATCTGCCGCGCGGCTTCTTCGCTCCGGTTGCTTCATCGGACCGCTGGATCGCCGCGTGGTGGGAAAAGCTGACGGGTGGGCATGCGCAGGCTGAACGCGAGGCCGCCATCGCCGCACTGTATAGCAGCGACGACCATGACGGCATGTTGGCGGGACTCGAGTCGCCGCTGGCTCGCGGCCGCAGCGCGGTGGTCGTATCGGGCAATACGCCGGACGGTCTCGACGCTGTCGTGGACGTGCTGCAAGCCAACCGCTACCTCATCAGCAAGCGTCCGGACGACAAGATCAGCGGCAGCCTCGTGGTCGTGCATGACGGCACGCTCACCACGCTGAGCAACGATCAAAGCTATTTCATCGGGTCCTTGCCGCCTGGGCTCGCGCTCGAATGGTTCTTCGCGAGCCACATCCTGCTGCTGCTCGTGGCGACGCTCGCCAGCGTCGTGCTCATAGGTTTGCTCGGCGGCGTGTTTCTGCACCGGCGTGCCCTGAATCGATTAGACCTGGATATTCCCCAGACATCGCAACGTGAAGAAGGACGAAGAGGTTCTCATGTTTAGAAGACGGCCTGACATCTCCCGGGCACGCCTTGCGCGTTGCATGACTGCGCAACCAGTATGGCCGGCACTGTTGCTCGGTTGTGTGTTTGTCACATCGACGGTAACCCAGGCCGCGCAACCAGCGGCGGCTGCCGCCGCTGCGCGGCAGGACGCGTCGGCTTCGGCCGGCGGCGCGGCCAACCCGTCCGCGCGGCCGGCAACGGCAGATAGCAACGCGGCGCCGCTGCAGTCCGCGCCGGACGCCGGAGCCGCTACCGCGGCTTCTTCGACGGTGACCTATTCGCTGCAGCAACTCGGCGCGCAATACGCGCTCAACCTGCGCGGCGTCGACGGCAGCAATACGCTGCCGGTCGGCGTGCGCGACGATCGGGTCGTCACAGGTGCGCGACTGAACCTGCGCTATGCCTATTCGCCGGCGCTGCTGCCCGATCTGTCGCACATCAATGTGCTGGTCAACGATCAGGTGGCGGCATCGATCGACGTGCCCAAAAACACGTCCGGCACCAACCTGCAGCGCACTATCACGCTGCCGCCGTATCTGTTCACCGCGAACAGCAAGCTGCGTCTGCAACTGATCGGCCACTACACCAACCAGTGCGAAGACCCGCTGCATTCGAGCCTGTGGGCCAACATCAGCAACGACAGTACGCTGAGCATCGACACCCAGCCGCTGGCGCAGGCAGGCGATCTGGCTCGCCTGCCGCGACCCTTCTTCGACGAGCACGATATTCGCCGGTTGAACCTGCCGTTCGTGTTCGCGGGCAATCCTGATACGGCCGCGCTGGAAGCGGCCGGCGCCGTGTCGTCGTGGTTCGGCGCATTGGCGAAATATCGCGGCGCGCAATTCCCGGTATCGATCTCTACCGTGCCCGCCAGGGGCAACGCGGTCGTCATCGTCGACAGCGCGGCGCAAGCGAGCCTGGCGGACTCGCCGCTGCAAGGTCCGACTCTCGCCGTCGTGACCAACCCCAACGATCCCAACGGCAAGCTGTTGCTGGTGATGGGCCGTGACGGCAAGGAACTCAAGCAGGCCGCCGACGCGCTGGTCACGGGCAGCCAGACGCTGTCGGGTTCGGGCGCGCTCATCACGCGGTTCGCCGACCTCGCGCCGCGCAAGCCGTACGATGCGCCGCGCTGGCTGCGCACCGACCGTCCGATGTCGTTGGGCGAACTCGTCGACGCCAAACAATTGCAGGTTTCGGGCTACAGCCCCGATCTGATCCGCATCAATATGCGCGTGCCGCCCGACCTGTTCGGCTGGCATGCGCCCAACGTGCCGATCGACCTGCATTACCGCTATACGCCGCAGCCTTATATGGTCAATTCGTCGCTGCTGTTCAGCGTCAGTGACCAGTTCATGAAGTCGATTCCGCTGCTCTCGCTCGAACGGCTCGAGGGCGGCAGCAAGCTGCGGGGTGAAGTTTTGCCTGACAGCAGCCTGCCGCGCCAGGCGAAACTTGAAGTGCCGCTGGAGGCGCTGTTGCAGCCGAATACCCAGTTGCAGTTCCGCTACATGTACGACTACATCAAGCAGGGCGAGTGCCGGGACATCATCATCGACAACGTGCGCGGCGCGGTCGATCCCGAATCGACGATCGATCTGTCGCAGTATCCGCACTACATCGCCATGCCGAACCTGGCCTCGTTCGCCCAGGCGGGCTTCCCGTTCACGCGCATGGCCGACCTGTCCGGAACGGACGTCGTATTGGGCCCCAACGCGGGCACACCGGAATACAGCACGTATCTGGCGGTGATGGGCCGCATGGGCGATTCGACCGGCTATCCGGCGCGCGGCGTTACCGTGCTGCGCGGTCAGCGCATCGACGCGATGCCGTCCGACAAGGATCTGCTCGTGATCGCCTCGGGTGCGGATCAAGCCTGGCTCAAGGACTGGGCGCGGACCATGCCCGCGGCGTATGACCACAGCGCGCAGTTCGCCGTATCGGATCTGCCGGGTCGCGTGCTGGGCTGGTTCCATGCCAACCCGCGGCTCGACGCCGAACCCCGCCGCCTGTCGCTGGCCTGGTCGGGGCCGGGCGTGAGCGCCGTGCTCGCAGGCTTCGAATCGCCGAAGCAACCGGGCCGCAGCGTGGTCATGCTGGCCAGCAATCAGCCCGACGGCCTGAAGGATGCGGTCTCCGCGTTGCTGGATGCGCCGAACTCGGGCAAGCAGCCCATCCAGGGAAGCCTCGTGTCTATCCGCGGCACGCAAGTCGATTCGCTCGTGAGCGAGCATACCTATTACGTCGGGCATCTCGGCATCTGGCGCGGCCTCGACTGGTGGCTGGCTTCATTCGGCCTGTCGCTCGCGTGGGTGCTGAAGGCGCTCGGCATCATCGCGCTCGTGCTGATCGCGGTCGGTCTGTTTTCGTTCTTGCGGCGCCGCCAGGCCCGGCGCGACGCTGAAGCCCGTGAGCGGCTGCGGGCATCGCGGCAGCAACAATCATAATCAAGGAAAGTCATGGTAGTCAGACGCAGCCGCAACCGGGCCTGGATTCTCGGACTGATGGTCGCCTCGGTCGGCCACCCGGGCTGGGCGCAGGATGCTACGTCCAACATGCTGCTGGAACAGGGCCGCTACTGGCAAACGCATGACAAGCCCGATCTGGCCGCGCAGTCCTGGTCGAAACTGCTGCTGAGCGACCCGAAGCAGCCCGAGGCGCTGTATGGGATGGGCACGATCGCCGTCGGCAAGCAGCAGTTCGCGGCGGCGAACGGGTATCTGGCCAGACTTCGTGCGGCCGCGCCGGGCAGCCGCTTCGTGCCGCTGCTCGAGCAGAGCTTGCGCCTCGCGGTCGAACCGGGTAAGTCCACCTTCGCCAAGGCGCGCCAGATGGCGCAAGACGCCGTCAACCAGAAGGATCAGGCCGCGTTGTTGGCGGCCATAGCCGAATACAACAAGGCCTTGGGCGGTAAAGCGCCGCAGGGCAGTGTGGCGCGAGAGTATTACAGCTACCTGGGCTATACGGATGGCGGTGTGGATCAGGCCATCCAGGGCCTCGAGCGCCTGAATGCCGAGACGCCGAACGATCCGAACACCATGTTGCCGCTGGCCCAGCATATGGTGCGCGACGAACAGGATCGCGCGGCGGGTGTCGCCCTTCTGGAAAAGCTTGCCGCTCGTCCGGACATCGGCGGCGAAGCGACGGAAGTCTGGCGCTCCGTGCTGACCTGGGTCACGCCCACGCCGAAAAACAGATCGTGGTTTGAAGACTATCTGAAGCTGCATCCGGACGACGACGAAATACGCCATCAGATGCTGGCGCCGCATCCGCTCGCACCGGCCGGTCCGGTCGTGGATGCACGATTGACACGCGGTTTCGCCGCGTTCAAGTCAGGCGACATCACCACGGCCGAGCAGTCCTTTTCCGCTGTGCTGCGTGACAAACCCGACAGCACGGATGCGCTGGGGGGACTGGGCCTCGTGCGCATGCAGCAAGGCGACCTGGCGCAGGCGCAGACGCTGCTGTCGCGGGCGGTGTCGCGTCCGGGCGCGGGTGCGAACTGGGCCAAGGCCCTCAATTCCGCGCGCTACTGGCTGCTGGTGAACCAGGCCGAGGGCGCGCAAAACGTGGGCGACTTCGCCGCCGCGCGACGCGAACTCGATCGGGCGCTGCGGCTGGATCCAGCCGAGCCGGGCGGGCGCAATGCGTCGGCCCGGTTGGATGCGGCGCAGGGCGATCTGACGCGTGCTGAAAAGGGCTACCGCGACGTGCTGGCGACAAGCCCCGATAACCGCGAGGCGGCGAGCGGCCTCATCGATATCCTGGCGCAGACGGGACGCGCCGATGAGGCCCAGAAGTTGATCGACGGCATGTCACCCGGGCAGAAGGCCGGCATCGGCGGACTAGATCGGCTGCGCGCCGCCGTCGCCGCCGCTCGGGCCGATGCAGCCGCGCAGCGTGGCGATCTGAGCGCGGCCCGGCACATTCTGGAAGACGCCCAGCGCAGCGCGCCCGACAACCCGTGGATTCGTCTGGAACTGGCGCGCTACGAGCTCGAACAGGGTCATGCCGACGAAGCGAAGCAACTCGTCGACGGCCTGCTCGTCACGAACCCGGACAATCCCGAAGCGCTCTATGCGAGCGCGCTGCTGGCCATGCAGATGGGCGACTGGACGCGCGCGCAGGACACGATGACGCGCATCTCCACCGCCTCGCGCACGCCGAACATGGTTGCGACGGCGCAGCAGATCGATTTTCAGATGGTCGTGGCGCAAGCCTCGCAAACGGCGCTCGAAGGCAATCTGGAGGATGCGCGCAGTATGCTGGCGCGGCTCGAACCCGCGGCGGGTCAAGACCCGGCCAAGGTGGGCGCGTTGGCGCAGGCGTATGTCGACGCGGGCAACACGCCGCGCGCCATGAGCCTGATGCACGGGCTGATGCCTAACGGTCTGAAGGGCAGCGGCCCGGATGTGCAACTGGCTTATCTGGGCCTGTTGCTCAAGACCGGCCAGTATGTCCAGGCCGGGCTCGCGATGCGCGAGTTGCACGGCCAGACGCTGACCGCGGACCAGCGCCGGCAACTGGACGAACTGAACTACCTCTACACCGTGCGACTGGCTGACCAGCAACGTCAGCAAGGCGACCTCGCGCAGGCCTACGACACGCTGGCGCCGATCCTCGCGAAGCGGCCCAACGACAGCCTCGCCACGGCCGCGCTCGCGCGCATGTACGCCGCCGATGACAAGTATGACCAGGCACTGTCGCTTTACCAGAAGGCGCTCGTCAACGACCCCAACAATCCGGGTTTGCAACTGGGCGTCGCGATGGCGGCAGTGCAGGCCGGCAAGAACAGCGTTGCCGATGCGGCATTGAAAGAGGCCGTTGCGAAGGCGCCCAACGATCCCGACGTGCTGGCCGGCGCCGCGCGCATTTATGTCATGCAGGGCAAAACCCGCGAAGCGCAGTCGCTGCTGGAATCCGCCATTGCCGCCAAGGAAAAGCGGCTCGGCGTGCAGGCGCAAGACGTCCACGTGGCGGGCAATCCCTTTGTCCACCACGACGACGCTCACCGTCGTCAGGTCCGCCACCGTCTCCTGCCCGCTGCCGAAACGTTCGCCCCGCAACCCGCGGCGCCGGATAGCGTGCCGGCGAACCAGAAGCCTGGTTTCGGGCCCGCCGCTGCTCCGGCTGCTCCGGCTGCTACCGCGGCGAGCGCGACTGCCTCGACCGTGACATCCACGGCTGTGCGCGAGCGCTCGTCCTCTGGCCCATCCGCTCTGCCAACCGTGGCGGGCACGCCGGTCGGCGGCCTGGCGCCGCAAGACACGGTCGCGGTGAGCGAGCCTCAGGACGGTTCGCCGTCGCTCGAGGAAATGCGTAATGAACTCAGCGACCTCCGAGCGCAGCGTTCACCGGAAGTCAGGGGTGGGCTGTTCGTCTCGTCGAACAACGCAGCACCCGGTACGGGTCAGTTGACGAGCGTGCAGCAAGCTCTGGAAGGGGTACTGCCGGTCGACAACGGCAAGCTTTCCATTCGCGTGACGCCGGTTGAACTCGAGGGCGGCACGTTGGGTACCGACGTCTTCAGCGCCAGTCAGTTCGGCGGCGGCCCGGCCGCCACCCGGGCGCAGCAGGCCGGCAAGGTCGCCGCACCGGGCAAACAGACCGCCTACGGCGTCGGTCTGGGTCTCGGTTACGAGACTGGGAACTGGATGGCCGACATCGGCACCACGCCTTTGGGTTTCAAGTACACCAATGTCGTTGGCGGCGTGATGTTCAGGAACTCCATCGATGCCGGGCAGGGCAGTTGGTTCAACGTGGGCGTATCGCGCCGCGCCGTGACGGACAGCATCACGTCTTTTGCCGGCTCGACCGATTCGCGATCGGGCTTGAGCTGGGGTGGCGTGACTGCCACCGGCGTGCATGGTGCGATCGGCCTCGACAATCAGGACTACGGCGTCTACGGCTACGGTTCCGCGAAATACCTGGACGGTCATAACGTCCAGTCCAACGTCGGCGCCGAGGTCGGCGCCGGGACGTACTGGTACCTGCTGCGCACGGAAAACAGCATGCTGAGCGCGGGCGTGAACCTGAGCGGCATGATCTACGACCACAACCAAAACAACTTCACCTACGGCAACGGCGGCTACTTCAGCCCGCAGCGGTTCTATGCGTTCAACCTGCCGCTCACGTGGGCGCAGCGTTCGGAGCGCTGGACCTACAAGCTGCAAGGGGCCGTCGGTGTGCAGTACTACCACCAGGCCGGCTCGGCGTATTTCCCGACCGACAGCGGGTTGCAGGCCGCAGCAGTGTCAGCGGCTTCGACGATTGGCCTCGCCGACGGCGCGATCCATCCCGACCAGTCCTCGACCGGCTTCGGCTACAACCTGCTGGCCACGGCCGAATACCGCTTCACCAATCATCTGACTGGCGGAGCCTCGGTGGGCGCCAACAACGCGTCCAGCTACCGGCAGTGGGCGGCGGGCCTGTATCTGCGCTATACCCTTGCGCCACAGACGAAGGCGCTCGATATGCCGGTCATCCCTTACCAGTCGCATTACAGCGATCAGTAGCCCGCCATACCGATCGATCGGACATTGATTATTTTTCAGGAGTCGAAGAGTCATGCTTGCTTCCGTACTTGCTGGTCTCAGCATTCTCATAGTCGGCGATAGCCATCTGAGCGAACCCGGTTATCTCATCGATACGTTGCAGGATCAGTTGATCGCCGCTGGCGCGCAGGTGCATACCTACAGCGTCTGCGGCAGTATTCCCGGCGATTGGGTGAAGTCCGTGCCCGGCACATGCGGTGGCGCCGAGCGTAACGGCAAGGCGCCCCTGGTCATCGACCACAACGCGAGGACCCAACCCGTCGATCAATTGATCGCCGCGAACAAGGCCAAGCTCGTCATCATCGTCCAGGGCGACACGATCGGCGGATACGCCAAGGACGATTTCCCGAAGGCCTGGGCCTGGCAGCAGGTCACGGCGCTGACGCAAGACCTGGCCGCCAACAAGACGGCTTGCGTCTGGGTAGGGCCGGTCTGGGGCACCGAGGGCGGCAAGTATCAGAAGAGCTTCGCCCGTGTGAAGCAGCTGTCGTCTTTCCTTGCCGCCAATGTCGCGCCGTGTCAGTACATCGACTCGCTCACGTTTTCCAGGCCGGGCGAATGGGCGACGGTCGATGGTCAGCATTTGACGACGACCGGCTACAAGTACTGGGGCACGGACATCATGAAGGCACTGGTCAAGCTGCCTGTTGTTCCGCAGAAATGACGCACCGGGCTTCGAGCCGCGCCTGCCCAGGTTTCCCATTTGAGAAAAGAATGAAAAATTTCCTCTCCTCCCTGTTGTTGTCCGGCTTTGCTCTGTCCGGTCTCGGTTTGTCCGTGCAGCCGGCCATGGCCGCAGAAATTCCGCTATACCCGACCGGTCCCGCGGAGGACTCGTCGTTCGTGCGTTTTGTCGATGGCGGTTCGGGTCCGGTCGACGTGAGCGCGGTGGGGTCGAAAGCGCGTCTGACGCTCGACGCCGCGAACCCGGCCACTCACTTCCTTCCGATCGCCGCCGGCAAACCGGTGGCCGGCACACTGAGAGCCGGTAGCGCGCACCAGGACGTATCGGCGACGGTGCAGCCTGGCGAGTTCGTCAGCATCGTTGCGCTCGATGGCGCGGATAAAGCGGGTGGCCTGCATACGGTGACGGTCCGTGAAAAACCCGACGACTTCAATGCGCTCAAAGCTTCGGTGGCTTTCTACAACCTCGACGCCGGCTGCGCGACACCCACGCTGAAAGTGCCGGGTCGCGACATCGTGCTGCTCGACGGCGTGGCTGTGGGACAAGCCAGGCGGCGCCAGGTAAACCCGGTCGCCCTCTCGGTGCAGCTGGTCTGCGGCGGCCAGCCTGTGGGGCAGCCGCTCAGCCTGGGTACGCTCGCGGCGGGGCAGCGTTATACGGTGTTGCTCGTGCCGGGCGGGGCGCATTCGCGCATCTTCATGGCGAACGACGCGCTGAGCCACTGATCGCATTTGCGGCTCCTCCTTGAAAGCGACGCCGCTCATCGCCGATTTCCGGCTGTTCCCCGTTTGTCATCCGGTTACGACGGGCAGAGCGGGGTTCGGTGTGTTTCGCGATGGCGCGTCGGTCCAGATATCTTTTTCGATTGAGAACGATGCATGGTTTTCGCGTCCCTCGAATTCCTGACGCTGTTTCTGCCGGCCTTTCTGGCGATCTACGTCGCGTTGCCCGCGCGTTGGCGCAATGGCGTGCTGCTGTTTTGCAGCTGGCTTTTCTACGGCTGGTGGAGCCCGGTCTTTCTGCTGCTGTTCATCGCGCTGACCTTCTGGGGCTGGTTCGGCGGCATGGTCATAGACAGGGCGCCGAGCCAGCGGGCACGCGGTGGCTGGCTGGCCGTGTTCATCGTCGTCAACGTCCTGATATTGGGCTGGTACAAGTACGCCAACATCGTGGTCGATAGTCTCGACAGTGTGCTGGGGGCAGGCCATGCAGGGTCCATCCCCTGGCGACACGTCGTGCTGCCCATCGGGCTTTCGTTCATCGTGCTGCAATCCATCTCCTATCTGATCGACGTGCAGCGCGGCACGGTGGCGGCCGATCGCAGCATGATCCGTTACGGCGCCTATCAGGGGATGTTCGTGCATCTGATCGCGGGGCCGATCATTCGCTATGCGTGGGTGAGGCGCGAGCTGGTGTCGCGCGAGGTCGACTGGGACGGTTTTGCAGCCGGCGCAAGGCGGCTCATGGTGGGCATGAGCATGAAGGTGCTGGTGGCCGACACACTCTCGCCGATGGTCGACGCGATCTTCTCGTTGCACGCGCCCACGCTGGCCGACGCCTGGCTGGGCTGCGGTTTCTACACGCTGCAGTTGTTCTTCGATTTCGCGGGCTACAGTGCCATGGCCATCGGCTTGGGGCAGATGCTGGGCTTTCGCTTTCCCGAGAACTTCAACCACCCGTACCTTGCCAGCAGCATTCAGGATTTCTGGCGCCGTTGGCACCTGTCGTTGTCGAGCTGGATACGCGATTACCTGTACATCCCGCTAGGCGGCAACCGCCACGGTGAGTGGCAAGCCTGCCGCAATCTGTTGCTGACCATGGCGATCGCCGGCCTGTGGCACGGCGGCGATAGCTGGAACTTCCTGCTGTGGGGCCTCGCTCATGGCATCGCCCTGATGGTCGCGCGCCTCTGGCGCCGGTTCGATATGCCGACCATGCCGTCCTGGTTATCGCACGTGCTGACGCTGGTTTTCGTCATGCTCGCGTGGACACTGTTTCGCGCGGCGGGTTCCCATGCCGCGCTCGCCATGTATCGCGGCCAGTTCGGTTTGAATGGCATCGGCCTGAGCGACGCGACGCTCGTGCTGCTGCGGCCCGTGCACGCTCTGGCTGCCGGGTTGGGCATCGTGTGCGTGCTGCTGCCGCTCTGGCAACAGCGTTGGGATCGCCTTCCCGACACGGCGCTGCGGCAGCTATGGCAGGCGGGGTGGCCGCTCGCGGGTTTTCTGTTGTCGTTCGGTCTGATCGTCGCGCGCGGCGCGGTGCCTTTCCTCTACTTCCAGTTCTGACGCCATGGAAGATCCCAAGCCGCTACCTCAATTACCCGCCTCGCGCGCCAGCAAGATCGCTGCCGTCATCCTGATGATCTTCCTGTTCGCGGGCCTGCTTTCCAATCTCAGGTTCGCGTCGACGACCGAATCGGTGTTGCCTCATGCCGTGACCCGGGCCGGCATTCTGGACGGTGCGGTATCGAAAGAACTCGCCAATCGCATGGCCGATACGCCGATCGCCGCCGACGCGGCGCGCGCGCAGCGTGCGCTGGGCTGGCTGACGCTGCACGATCTGGGGCCGCGCGTGCGGCAGGGCTGCCCGGGCTGGTTGTTCCTGCGCGACGAACTCAGCGTGTATGCCGATAGCGACAGTCATCTCGCCACGCGCGCGGACACGGTGGCCGCCGTGCGGCGCGAGCTGGCGAGGCACGGTATCGCGTTGCTGGTCGTCGTGGTGCCCGACAAGTCGCGTATCGAGCCGCAGCATCTGTGCAGTCTGTATCGTCCGGTTTCGTTGGGTGCGCGTCTCGCTGACTGGACCTCGCGTCTGACCGCTGACGGCGTGCAGGTGCTGGATCTCAGTGCGGCGCTGCGTGGCGCGCCGGGCGGCGCTTTTTTTCGGACTGACACACACTGGACCGAGGACGGCGCGGGAGCAGCGGCGCAGGCCGTGGCGCAGCGCATCCGTGCGATGGGGGTTCCGCTGGGTTCGAGTAAGCCCGACTATCGCGTCACAGACAAGCCTCCCGGCCGGCGGCCCGGCGATCTCGTGCGTCTGGCCGGCCTGGATGATTTGCCGCCGTCCTGGCAGCCGAGGCCTGAGATGGCGGCCAGCCGTGACTACATTCCTCAGGCTCAGGCGGCCGCGTCAGCCGACGATCTGTTCGGCGATGCCGATCTGCCTGGCATCGCCGTGATCGGCACTTCTTATTCGACGACGTCCGATTTCGTGCCTCAGCTCGCTTTGGCACTCGGAACAGGCGTGGGTAATTTCGCACGCGAGGGCGGCAAGTTCGGCGGCTCGGCGCGCGCCTATTTCGCGAGTCCGGCTTATGCTCAGACACCGCCCAGGCTCGTCGTTTGGGAATTGGACGAACGGGATCTGCAGTCGCCGCTCGAAGCGGAAGATACGGTCGTCGTGCCGAAATCCAGCGCCATAGACTCACGGACTCCGCATGTCGAAGCCAGCACACTTTAACTGCCATAGCTTGATGGCGATGATGCTAGGGGCGGGCGCGCTGCTCTACGCCGATCTGCCCATGGCTGCGCCGCTGCCGGTGATCATTACGGTGGATGCCGCGGCCAACCGGCACCCAATCAGCCCGCTCATCTATGGCTTGAACTTCGGGACGGCGGAAATCCTGCGGGATCTGCGCGTGCCGATCAACCGCTCGGGCGGCAACACCGCTTCGGCTTACAACTGGCGGCTCGACGCTCACAACACGGGCCAGGACTGGTTTTTCGAAAGCCTGCCGACCGATCCAAAAGACATCTACCAATATAACGACCGTTTCGCGGCGCTTACCCGTGACGGACACGCTTTACCGATGCTGACCATCCCGATGATGGGCAGGGTAGCGCGACTCGATAAGGACGGTAAGCCGCTCGTCAGTTTTTCGGTCAACAGGTACGGCAAGCAGCAGAGTGTCGACGCTCACGGTTTGTCTGACGCGGGCAACGGCATCGCACCCGACGGCACCCCTATCAGGAACGACCCGGACGATGCTTCGTTGCTGGACGATCCGCAGAGCCAGCAGGAGCGCGTCAGGCAACTCATGCGTGGATCCGGTAGTGCCGGCTCGGACGGTGTGCATTACTACCTGATGGACAATGAGCCGAGTCTGTGGCAACTCAACCATCGCGACATGCATCCCATCGGCGCCCATGCCAGCGAGGTAGCGAACAAGGTGATCGCCTATTCGCACGCCGTGAAGGCGGCAGACCCAGGCGCGCGGGTCGTGGCACCGGAAGAGTGGGGTTGGACCGGGTATCGCTTTAGCGGCTTCGATCAGCAGTACTTCGCCGCGCACGGTCAGGGCAATCCGCCGGACAGGGAAAACGAAACGCGAGGCATGGATTACGTCCCATGGCTGCTCACGCAATGGAAGCAGGCCGGCCGCCCTGTCGACGTTTTCAGCCTGCACTTTTACCCGCAGGGCGGAGAATTCAAGGAAAACCAGAATGCGGCCACGGCTGAAACGCCTGCCATTGAACTCGCCCGTAACCGCTCCACGCGCGACCTGTGGGATACGAGCTACAAGGATCCGACCTGGATCAACAGCGTGGTGGCCCTGATTCCGTTGATGCGGCGGTGGGTCGACAGCTATTACTACGCGGGTACGCCGATCGCGCTGACGGAATACAGTTGGGGCGGCGATACGACCATGAACGGCGCCACGGCCCAGGCCGACGTGCTGGGCATCTTTGGCCGGGAAGGGTTGGACATTGCCACGCGCTGGGGCACATTGAATCGGGACATGCCGGTCTACAAGGCGATCAAGCTCTATCGCAACTACGATGGCCAGGGCTCGGGCTTTGGCACCACCAGCATCGCCGACACGCAGCCCGACCCGGATCGGGTCTCGTCTTTTGCCGCCGTGCGTGATCACGACCGCGTCATGACCATCGTGGTGATCAACAAGCAGCTTGATCAACCGGCTGACGCCACAATTGCGATCAACAACTTTGATGTGACTCAAGGCAAAGCCCAGACCTGGCAACTCATGGACAATGCCATATCCCGTCTGCACGACACCGACTATGCGAGCGGCCAATTGCACCTTACTCTGCCGCCGAAAACCGTAACCTTGCTGGTTTTGCACGGCGCGGGCCGGCAATGACTCCGTTGCTCGCATGCTGAATTCTGCGTGTTCGGCAAACGCTCAATGATCGTCCGCGACGCGGCACGCGTGATCGAGCAGCCCTTCGGCCGTGCCGCTGCCGCCTTCGATGTCGATGCCGCTGTTGACGATCAGCCAGCCATCGCGAGCCGCGGACGGTCCCGCGCCGGTAACCAGGATGGTTTGGGTGGCCATCGTCGCCGGATCAGGATTGTCGCGGGCGACGATCCGGAACGGGTTGTCGGCGCCGCTCAGCGAGTTCACCCGCATGATCCTGTAGCGCTCGCCATCGAGCGTCTGCCAACGCCACTCGCCGGGCGTGTCGTGAGCGTGATCGGCGAGCGCGGCGCTGACTTCACGCCGCATGCAGTCGATGTGGATATGCAGCTGGTTTTGCGAGCGACGAGATTCGGAGTTGATTTCGAGGCCGAGCTGATCGTCGGGCAACTCGCGTTTGACCGCTTGCTGCACGTAATGACGCGAATCCCACGCGTCACGCCAGTAGTCCTTCGCATCGGGCGCGAGGATCAGCGGACTTTCGATGCCGGTGATGCGATTGGTCGGCATCAGCAGAAACTGCGAGCGGCCGAGAATGTCCTTCAGGACGACGTAGCGTTTGTCGAGATCGACGAGCGTGCATTGACCCGGTGTGCCCGTGGCCTGCTGCGACGGCACGCAGCGGATGTCGACGATCTTCCACAGCGCGTTGGAATCGACCGTCGCGAGGCGCGCGCAGGCGCTGGCGGCGAAAGCGACCGCGAGCACCGCGCTCAAGTGAACGACGCGGCGTACGAGGCCGCGAAATGAGAGGGCGGTGGCGGGGTTCGTCATCGTCGCTTAGGGGGAGGTTCGGGCGGGCAAAGCGTCGGAATGCGGGCTGCAACGCGCAGGCATTGAAGCACAAATCTGATGGCGCGCATGTGAAACACGGGCTTCAAAGCACCGGCGCGGGCAACGTTCCCAGTACCTGTTCGAACGCGACACCGATGGCCAGCAGGCGCCTGTCCGAGCCGAGCGGTCCATCGAGTTCGAGGCCGACCGGCAGCCCGCTCGCGCTGATACCCGCCGGCAGCGACAGCCCCGGAATGCCGGATGTGCTGGCCGGGTCGGTATTACGCAGGAACGCTTCCATCGTATCGATCGGTGGACCGCCGTCGATCGTGACCGTCGACGAGCCGTTCAGATCGTCGATCGGTACCGCGACGAGCCGCGTCGTCGGAAACAGCAACGCGTCGAGACCGTCGTTCGCGAACGTCGCGGCGACGTAGTTCCGCAGCCGCGGTCGCCAGTAGTTGAGCGCCGCCGAGTAGTGCGAGCCGAGCACGTCGGCGAGCACGTCGTCGTAGATCGCGCGCACATCCGGGCTCGCGATGCGCACGGCCAGTGCGGCGACGGTTTGCACCGGCGCCCGATTCGCGACCAACCACGCGAGCACGTCGTCGCGCGCTTCGTGAATGGCGAGCGGAGCGCCGACCATCCCGTTCAGATACTCCAACTCACTCATCGCGACCGGCACGAACGTGACGCCCGCCGCTTCGAGCTTTTGCAGTGCGGCGCGCGCGACGTCCTCGACCTGTCGCTCGAGAGCATCCCACAGCGGCGCGGGCAAGCCGATGCGCAAGCCATCGAGCGCAATCGCAGGCAGCGCGCCGTCGCCGGTGATCACGCCGTCGAGCAGCGCCAGGTCGGCGACGCTGCGTGCCATCGGCCCGACGGTATCGCGCGTATGGCTGATCGGCACCACCGCGTTGGGGTCGTGATAGCGCCGCTCGGCACCGCCATTGCCGACCGATGGACGCAAGCCCGCGGTGCCGGTCAGCGCGGCCGGGATGCGGGTCGAGCCGCCGGTGTCGGTGCCGAGTCCGGCGGGCGCGATGCGCGCGGCGATCGCCACCGCGGTGCCGCCCGACGAGCCGCCCGGTATCAGCGACGGATCGTACGGATTGCGCACCGGCCCCGCGTGCGCGGACAGGTTGGTACTCGTGATGCCGAACGCGAGTTCGTGCATGTTGGCCTTGCCGAGCACGATCGCGCCCGCGTCGACGAGGCGTTGCACCGATGGGGCGTTGGTATTCGGCACGAAGCCCGCGAGCGCGGGCGTGCCGGCCGTCGTCGGTAGACCTGCGGTGTTGATGTTGTCCTTGACGACGATCGGCAAACCGGCGAGCGGCAGACGTGCCCGCTCGGCCGGCGGCAATGCGTCGATGCGCTGCGCCGCGGCGAGCGCGCCGTCGAAGTCGAGCGTGGTGAGCGCATTCAGGTGCGTGAGCGCGGCGGCGCGCGCGAGCAGGGTGGCGACGTAGTCGGCGGCTTTGAGGCGGCCCGATTGCAGCGCCTCGACCGCTTGTGTCGCGCTGAGCGCGAGCTGTGCGTCGACGGTCCATGTCATGACCGGCGTCTCCGTATCGATGGGTGCGTCGCGGGCGGCGCGAGTTTCGACTGCATCCGTCGAAGTAGCGGACAGGTCACGCGGGCAGACAGCGAACGCAAGGGTTCACCTATTCTGGCACATCCGCCTCAAACCCGATGCCGGGCGATGCGCAATGCTTGCCGTGCTCGCTGTCATCGACCTCGATGCGCTCCGGGATCGCCTTATTGGTGATTATCGATCCACCTACGCCCCCAGTCCGACGCGTAGGCGAGCGCATGCTCTTCGTCGAAGAAGTAGTCGAGCGCGTCGAACGAATAAGCCTTGCGCGTATTCTCGTCGCGCTGCTCGATCGTCAGATTGGCGGCGAATAATCCGTTGGGGAGCAGTTGCGTTGCCGCTTCGACCTCGTAGCCCTTGTAGCGGATGTGTGAGTTCATGATCTTGACTTGTCTGTGTGCCCGCGAATGTCGTGCGGAATACCAATGCGTGCGGCGCGGCCCTGTCGTTGCCGTAGGTGAGTGAAGCGGCGGGCAGGTCAAGCGTAGGGCGCGCTGCGCAGCGGTTGAACCAATCTTTCGTCGAAAGCAAATCAGCGCGGGGCCGCAGTGGCAATCAGAAGCCCGGATTGGATCGAAGTCGCTGTGTCCGGTGACTCTATTCGCGTGGAGGCACGGTGTCTGTTATGTGGCGCACGGTCGCTCGGCGCAAAGCGTGGCGCCGCGCGCGATTGCGGCGGCGTCACGTGCCCGGGGAGTATTCAGACCGCGTGCAGGACGCGCGCGGGACGACCGTCAGCGGCGATGGAGGCGGCGGGGCTCGGTGTCCTTAGGCATGGGACTCGGCCTCGCTACGCAAGTGGTGGGGCCTTTTCTTCGTGGGCCGTTGGAGGACGATCTGCCGCCGTGCCATCGCGGCAATGCCGGCATGCGCGTGCTTGCGCGGAGGCCGGGTCACGATGACACCGCTTTTAGCATGCTACGATGCCCGCAGTGATTTTTCGCGAGATCGAGTCCAGCATGGCAACCCTGTATGAGACGCTCGGCGTGCCCGCGCACGCCACCGACGACGAAATCAAGCGGGCCTACCGGAAAGCCGCGATGAAGTGGCATCCGGACCGCAACCACGGTGCCGAGGACGTGGCGCGCGCGGCGTTCCAGGAAATCAAGGACGCGTACGCGATCCTGTCCGATGCCGAGCAGCGCAACGTCTACGACGCGGTCTACACCGAGCAGATGCGCGAGTGGGAGGCGCAGCACACGCGTCGGCAACGCGCGCAGGCGAAGCGCGAGGCAGCGGCCCGCGCGGCCGACGAAGCCGGGTATGCCGAGATGGTGTCGATCGCGATCCGCTTCGCCGACCAGGGCCACAATCGCGACGTGCTGTTCGGCGTGCTGCTCGGGCGGCAATGCGAACCGCAGCGCGCCGCGCAGATCGCCGACAGCGTCGCGGCGTTGCAGGCCGCACGCCGCGACGAGGCGGACGCCGCGCAAAACGCCCAGCGCGCGGGAAAGACCGCGAAGAGCGCGCAAGCGGCGCAAGCCGAGGCGTCCGAGCCCGAACTGGCGGACCGCGCGCAAGACACCGGCGCGGCCTCGCAAACCGCCCCTCACGACACGCAGCCTTCCAGACGCGAGAACCATGCGAAGCGCGACGAAACCGTCAGCGACATGCATCCGGCCGGCGCGCTCGGCAACCTGTGGTTTCAGTTCCTCAACAGCCTGAAGTTCTGACCCGCCGCCGACGGCGACCGGGCCAGGCCCATCATGCCGGACCGGCGGGCCGGCGGCAGCGTCGGTTGATCTGGCAAATATTGACAGGGTGCTGAAACAGGGGGCCGGACACTGGTACACTGCCCATCGTTCGCAAAGTTGTGCTCTGTGCCCGTGAGTCGAGATACCTGGTGCGAATCCCGAGGCGCAAATAATAAAGACGCCGTAGTTTCACGGGGGCGCAAGACTGGAGCGGCACAATTCCGCCCAGAGGCCAATAAAAAACATCGGTACGGGGTAAGCGTGTCCAGAAAATATAAGGTGTTGTTTCTCTGCCGCGATAATTCGATCCGCAGCATCATTGCCGAAGCTTTACTGCGCGAACTGGCGGGGCACCGGTTCGACGCGTTCAGCGCGGGCCCTGAACCGGCCGCGCGCCTTCATCCACTCGCGGTCGCGCAATTGCGGCCCGGCATTTCCGGGCGCGCGGTGCTGAGCCCTAAAAGCTGGCTCGAATTCACCGGCGAATGGGCGCCGCGCATGGATATCGTGATCGCGCTCGACGAATTCGTCGGCGGACTGCACGCGCCGGTATTTCCCGGCGCACCGGCGTTCGTCTATTGGACCATTACCGATCCGCTCGCGGGCGGCCACGGCTGCGCTGACGAGCAGGCCTGTCTTTTCGACAAGACCTTCTGGCAGATCGTGCGGCAGGTCAGCGCGCTTATCGAGCTGCCGCAATATGCGCAGCCTGCCTCGAATCACGCGAATCTCGTCGATGCGGCGGATGCGGGGAATGCGGTGAATGCCGTAAATGTGACAAGCGGTGGCGCAAAAACGGTGCGTGGCACGGCGGTTCGTTTCGAAGCCGCAGCCATTGTGCCCGCGCCTTCGAGCGCGGCGTCCTGCACCTAGCGGTTATTCGGGCGCCCGAGCCGCGTGCCGGCGAACGGGTCATTCGACCAGTCCACCTGTTTTTTCGGTTGGGGCGCGGGCGCCGGTTTTGCGGCCAATTCGAAATGCTCAATGCTCTGGCCGGCACTAATAGCCTGCTTCAACCATTGCGGCATTTCGCCATTGCCGTCCCAGCTGTCTCCGGTCGCATTGCGATAGCGCTCAGCCTTTTTGGCCAATGACTCGGTCGCCAGCGCTGCGGCAAGGTCTTCTGGTCTGATACCAAACTCTTCCATACGATGGCGGAGATAGGCAATCATGCTATCTCGCTTCCTTTCGTCCATAGGATATTCGTCCTTCTAAAACGTGCAGCGTGCTGTCGAAGACAGATTGCGGGGAAAAAGCTGCGAAGCATCGAGCCCGACTGAATGGGGCCGCCCCGCGGGGGGGTGTCGATTGACGGAAATGCCATGTGCCGGGTTAAAAAACGTTGCTCCCTGAATTGCAATACGGCCTCGGACAAAGACGGCCGCTGGAACAACCGACCCTCGAACCGAGAGTCTCGATCAGCAAATATTTCAGCATGTCGCAACGCGACGAACGAGGCCGGTAAGCCTGACGTTCGCTATGAAAAACTCTGTGTCTCGATGCAATGATTGCGAATGGATGGAGTCATTCCACGCTGTCCGCCTTTCATCGGACTTTCGTCGACGTGCGGGTTCGCTTTTTGTGCGTTGTAGCAACATGATAGCGCAATGCGCGAGCAAAGCACGCTTAGTTCACGTTGAATTTGTCGGTGAATGCGGTTTATCGAACGGTGTGGACGATTGGCGACACTGCTGGAAGCTCCTGGATTGAATTCCGAGGTGCGCGAACTATAAAAGAAGGACGACAAGCTGCGAATGCAGACTTACAGCCGCCTTGTGCGCGCCGATTCCGCCGACGCTCGGGAACGCGTCGAGTATCGGGTGCAAGCGCGGTAATTCTTCATCTGTTTAGTTCGGTGACCCGTCGCAGCAGTAGCGCATTGGCATCGACCCGTTCCTCGGCCAGATTGGGCAGGTTGGCTGTTCGCGGATCAATTCTTGTGGAGGACGAACACTGCTGCGCCGGATTCGAGGAGTCCGGAAATGAGAGTACGTATATTGTTGATTGCCGCGACCGCAGTTCTGTTTCTCGCGCCGAGAACGGCCATCGCCGAGGAGTTGAGCGGCCAGGCGGAGCACGCCGTGTCGGGTCGCGCGATCATGGAGCACGATGCGGACGAATCGGCGCAGGCGACGACCGACATGTCGTTCGGTCAGAACTGGGACCCGCGTGAGCAGGGCATACGCAACGCGTCGTATGGTGGTGTTCCGGCGGGCGAGTCGCAAGCGGGAGGCCGGCGCAGCCAGTCATGCTCGTTCAGCACGGAGTGCAAGACTTATTTCGGTCAATGACCAGAGTTCGCGAGCGGCAGTGGGGCGCCAGGAACGACCCCGGATCGCGAGGCAACGAACAGGTGCCGAGCGCTGCCGCCGCCGCCTTTCACGCGCTTGGTCGAAAGCGCATGCCATTTCACGCGAATGCCAATTCCCGCTGGGCATCAGCGCAGCGCCTCGCCGAGGCGAGCGACGATATCGCGTCGCGCAGCGATGCGTAATCGCTTCAGTATCATCCATTAAGGGTTTGTGCGGAGTCGTTCGGCGATTGCCAATCTGCCGCGCGCCCACCGCTTTTCAATGCATATCGAATGCGCCGATTCGACTGTTGTCAGGCAACCGGACAGAGTCAGAGCGAGGACGGCGTCGCCGGGCATCCGAGTTCAGCGAATTGCAGCGATCATATTTTTATGGCAAATGAATCGCCCACCGTCATAAAAGATTTGACGCGGCAAACCCGATTAATCGGGAATGGCGATGCACAGCCACTTGTCTTGCCATTCCTTTGCGCGTTTGCTAGCATCCCCGAAACCGTTTGAAATAGTCATAACGTTCGGCAATTTCCGGACCCGCTCAGGTCGGGTCGCCCGGTAGTCCATCTCGTT
This sequence comes from Paraburkholderia sp. MM5384-R2, assembly GCF_014201025.1. Classification (NCBI taxonomy): domain Bacteria; kingdom Pseudomonadati; phylum Pseudomonadota; class Betaproteobacteria; order Burkholderiales; family Burkholderiaceae; genus Paraburkholderia; species Paraburkholderia sp. MM5384-R2. The sequence continues at coordinate 51,789 of NZ_JACHDI010000028.1, read as the reverse complement.
GCGAGGAATATGTTATGGCTAGCTCTCTACCCCTCCGCTGACGCTCACGGGAACGCATGTGCAAAGCCGCGCGGCTCCTTGCGCAAGCTCATCCGCCACGACTCCGCATACCGATTGCATCGCATGGAGAAGCACGCGCTTTTCGCGATCAGCTCTCCGGGACAAATCGACGCATTAGAAAGGAACCGCCATTGGTTTCAAAAAGCGTAACCCCGTCCGCTAAAAGCGATTAATAGTCCGTTTTTCTTTTTTATTCGAAGCGACTGCACTTGCCGGTGCCAAGCGTAGTACGCGATCTGCGACAAAACATTTGCCGTAACATCGACGCAATCAAAAGGAGCATTTCATGGCTTGCAATTCAACGGACTCCGGGCTCATGCAGGTGAAGGCGATCGCGGTTGCGTTGGTGGTTTGCGTCGCCGCGGCGGGTCCGGCGCTGGCACAGGACAACGCGGCCGCGTCCGCGCCGGAACAGCGGGCAATTGGCGCCGCCGCGCTGCTGCACGTTCAGGCGCGCGTCGTCGCGATCGATCCCGCGACGAACAGCGTGACGCTGCGCGGCCCGCAAGGCGGCGAGGAAACTTTCGACGTGAATCCGCAAGCCGCCGACGTCAGCAAGCTGCATGTCGGCGACGTCGTGACGATTGCGTACAAGAAGGCGGTGCTGGTCGGCGTCGACAAACTCGCGCCGAACGGAATCCGCCAGCGCATCGATACCGAAGTCACGCACCCTGCGGCCAACGGTGTCGTTGCATCGGCGCGGCGCATCGAGGTCGTCGCGACGGTGCGCAAGATCGATCGCAAGAAGCGCACGGTCACGCTGCGCGGGCCGTCGCGCACGGAAACGCTCGACGTGGCGCCGGACATTGCGCTCGAGAAACTGAAGGTCGGCGATTCGGTGCGCGCGGTGTTCGTCTCGGCCATCGCGGCGTCGGTGTCGCGCAATGGCGCGGACGTCAAATAACGGCGATCGAGAAGGCTTAAATAAACTACGCTGAAGCGTATCGAGGTGCGCGGCGTCGAACCGCAACCGGCGGTTCGACGTCGCGCCGGCCATTGCGGCTCAGGTTTCACGATGGTCATCGCGTCGCGCGCGAAGGAGCGGGGAATGGAACAGAGCGAAACGGAAACCACTGCCGAATCGGAGCGCAAACGGCTGGTCCGCAGCAAGATACACGTGGGCCTCGCGGCGCTCGGCACGTTGTCGTCGGTGTTCGGGATCGGCATTGCGATCATCGGCGGGATCAACTTCGACAAGACCAAGGTGCTGGTCGGCGTCGGCATCATCGTCGTGTCGACCATTCTGTATGTCTCGATGCTTTTCGTCGCTGCCGATGATTAGCCACTTCGCTTCCCTTTAGCGCCCGCTCCCGCTGCCGATCCACTTTTGCTATCGCCCCCGCGAATAGTCGGATTGTTGGCGCATCGCACCGCCCGTATATTGACCGCAGCGATATACAACAACTCGATGGCACGCCGCACGGCGGCCTACAGGAGCACAGCAATGAATCGGATCGATCTGGAGGGGCGCACGGTCGTCATCACCGGCGGCGCGCGTGGCATCGGCTACGCGGTCGCGCAGCGGGCGTTGCGCTCGGGCGCGTCGGTCGCGTTGTGGGACGTCGATAGCGAACGGCTCGCGCGCAGCCAGCGCGAGCTGAGCGAACTCGGCAAGGTGAGCGCCATCACGGTCGAGCTGACCGACGACGCCGCGGTCCAGCAGGCCACCGCGCAAACGGTCGCCGGGCACGGCTCGATCGACGTGCTGATCAACTGCGCGGGCATCACCGGCGGCAACGGCACGACCTGGGAGCTTGCGCCCGACATGTGGCGCCGCGTGATCGACGTGAATCTGATCGGCCCATACCTGACCTGCCGCGCGGTCGTGCCGCAGATGCTGAAGCAGGGCTACGGCCGCATCGTCAATATCGCGTCGGTGGCGGGCAAGGAGGGCAATCCGAATGCTTCGCACTACAGCGCATCGAAAGCGGGGTTGATCGGGCTCACCAAGTCGCTCGGCAAGGAACTCGCGACCAGAAACATCCTCGTCAATGCGGTCACGCCGGCCGCGGCCAAGACCGAAATCTTCGATTCGATGTCGCAGCAGCACATCGACTACATGCTGTCGAAGATTCCGATGAACCGTTTCCTGCTGCCGGAAGAAGCGGCGTCGCTGATCCTGTGGCTGTCTTCCGAAGACTGCGCGTTCAGCACCGGCTCGGTATTCGACCTGTCGGGCGGCCGCGCCACCTATTGAGCGCGCTGCTCGCGCATTGCTCACGTCCCGCAGCGGATTGCACACGCGTCGAACGCGCGTTGTCGAGCCCCTTCGACGCCTCTCTCACGGAGCCCTTTCATGGCCATGCCTACCATCCGGCACGTGCGTGCCTTCATCGTTCGCGGCGGCGGCGCGGACTATCACGACCAGGCCGGCGGACACTGGATCGACGATCACATCGCGACGCCGATGGCGCGTTATCCCGAGTACCGCCAGAGCCGTCAGTCGTTCGGCATCAATGTGCTCGGCACGCTGGTCGTCGAGATCGAAGCGAGCGACGGCACCGTGGGCTTCGCGGTGACGACCGGCGGCGAGATCGGCGCGTTCATCGTCGAAAAGCATCTCGCGCGTTTTCTCGAAGGGCAACTGGTGACCGACATCGAGAAGATGTGGGATCAGATGTACTTCGCGACGCTGTACTACGGGCGCAAGGGCGTCGTGCTGAACACGATTTCCGGTGTCGATCTCGCGCTGTGGGATCTGCTCGCGAAGGTGCGCAAGGAGCCCGTGTATCAACTATTGGGCGGCCCGGTGCGCGACGAGCTGGTGTTCTATGCGACCGGCGCGCGGCCCGATCTCGCGAAGGAGATGGGCTTCATCGGCGGCAAGCTGCCGTTGCAGCATGGTCCCGCGGAAGGCGAAGACGGACTCAGGCAAAACCTCGACAAGCTCGCCGACATGCGCTCGCGCGTCGGCGACGACTTCTGGCTGATGTATGACTGCTGGATGAGCCTCGACGTGCGCTACGCGACGCGGCTCGCGCAAGGCGCGCACGAATACGGCCTCAAATGGGTCGAGGAATGTCTTCCTCCCGACGATTACTGGGGTTACGCCGAACTGCGCCGCAACGTGCCACGCGGCATGATGGTGTCGACCGGCGAGCACGAGGCGACGCGCTGGGGCTTTCGGATGCTGCTGGAGATGCAGTGCTGCGATCTGATCCAGCCCGACGTCGGCTGGTGCGGCGGCATCACCGAGCTGATCAAGATTTCCGCGCTCGCCGATGCGCACAACGTGATGGTGGTGCCGCATGGGTCGTCGGTGTACAGCTATCACTTCGTCGTCACGCGCCATAACTCGCCGTTCTCCGAGTTTCTGATGATGGCGCCGAAAGCCGACGAAGTCGTGCCGATGTTCGATCCGCTGCTGCTCGACGAGCCGGTGCCGGTGAACGGGCGCATGAAGGTGCCGGACACGCCGGGCTTTGGCGTGCGGCTCAATCCGGAATGCGCGCTGGTGCGGCCTTATCAGCATTGAACATGTCGAACGTTTTGAACCTGTGCCGAACGGCGAACCGCCGCAAAGGAGATTAGGGTGCTGCTCAAGGACAAAGTCGTGATCGTCACCGGCGGCTCGCGCGGCATCGGACGCGCGATCGCGGTGGCCTGCGCGCGCGAAGGCGCGGACGTGGCGATCAACTACTGGGGCGACAACGACGCATCGTATGGCCGGCGCTCGGCGGTCGAGGAAGTCGTCGGCGAAATCGAGGCGTTGGGGCGGCGCGCGATCGCGGTGGAAGGCAACGTCGCGGCGCGCGACACCGGCCAGGAGCTGGTGCGACGGACGCTCGACGCGTTCGGCAAGCTCGACGTGCTCGCGAGCAATGCCGGCATCTGCCCGTTTCACGCGTTTCTCGACATGCCGGCGGACGTGCTCGAATCGACGGTCGCGGTCAATCTGAACGGCGCGTTCTTCGTTACGCAGGCTGCCGCGCAGCAGATGAAAAAGCAGGGCACCGGCGGCGCGATCGTCGCGACGAGTTCGATCAGCGCGTTGGTGGGCGGCGGCATGCAAACGCATTACACGCCGACCAAGGCCGGCGTGCATTCGCTGATGCAGTCGTGCGCGATCGCGTTGGGGCCGTTCGGCATCCGCTGCAACTCTGTCATGCCGGGCACGATCGCGACCGATCTGAACGCCGAAGATCTCGCCGACGAAGCGAAGAAAGCCTACTTCGAAAAGCGCATTCCGCTCGGCCGCCTCGGGCGTCCCGACGACGTCGCCGATTGCGTCGTGTTTCTCGCGTCGGACCGCGCGCGCTATGTGACGGGCGCCGCGCTGCTGGTCGACGGCGGCCTGTTCGTGAACCTGCAATAAGCGACGCGCGATGCGGGCGTCAATTGACCGTGACGGGCGTAGTCGGCGTGCCGGGTGCGGCGGCCGGATCGTCGCGCGCGAGGTCGCGCGAGAAGCCGCGCAGCAGTTCGATGAAGCGCAGCGCCGGCTCGGCGAGCTGCTCTTCCTTGCGCGTGAGAATGCCGAAACCGGCGAGACTCTTGCCGATTTCGAGTGGCAGCGCGACCAGCAGTCCGCCGCGCACATGATCGCGCACGACCGACTCCGGCAGCATCGCGACCGCATCGTAATTCTCGAGCAATTGCAGCGTCGCGAAGATCGACGCGCATTCGGTCAGATTGACTGGCGTGGCGAGCCCGGCACGCGCGAGTTCTTCCTCGAACAGCACGCGCGCCGGACTCGTGACGGGTTGCGCAACCCACGGCCACGCGACCAGTTCGCGCAACGTGATGCGCGTGCGCCGCGCGAGCGGATGCACGGCGCGCACGACGAGCAGCAGCGTTTCGCGCGCGAGCGGCTCGAAGCTGAAGTCGTTGTGCTGCAGAGGGTTGGTCAGGCGCCCCAGCGCGAGATCGACCTCGCGCCGATGCAGCAATTGCACGACCTGATCGCTTGTTTCACCGAGGATGCGCACGCTGAGCAGCGGGCTTTCGGTCTTCAGCGCGGCGACCGACATCGCCAGCAGATCGGGCGCGGCGCCCATGATCGCGCCGACGGTCAACTGGCCGTGACCGCCGCGGCGTTTGACATCGAGGTCTTCGGCGAAGCGTGTGAGCTCGGCGAGCGCACGGCGCGCGTAAGCGAGCGTGACGACGCCGAGCGGCGTCGGCGTCATGCCGCGCGCGTTGCGCTCGAACAGCAGGAAGCCGAACGCTTCCTCGATGTCGCCGAGCATGCGGCTCGCGCTCGGTTGCGCGACGTTGACGGCCTCGGCGGCCTGATGCAGGTTGCGGGTGTCGTCGAGTGCGACGAGCAGGGCGAGATGCTTGAACTTGAGACGATTGACGAGTGCGACGGCGGCTGAATGTTGGCTCATGGTGCCAGTGGGAGTGCCCGTGCGATTCGGTTTGTGGATCGACCAATCCCAACAACGGATTGAGAGGCTATCGATGCAGGAATTATAGTCGTTCGAAGAGGTCGACAGGAGACAGGCCGCAATGGAGACAATCGCTTTCCGGATGGTGCTGAACCCCGGCATGCGCGAAGAATACGAACGGCGTCATACGCAGATCTGGCCCGAGTTCGTTGACGCGCTGCACAACGCCGGCGTGCGCGACTACCGGATTTTCTTCGACCCCGACACGCATCATCTTTTCGCGGTGCTCTCGCGCACCAGCGATCACACGATGGACCAGTTGCCGCAACTCGACGTGATGCGCAAATGGTGGGATTACATGGCCGACATCATGCAGACCGCGCCCGATCACACGCCGCTGTCGCAGACGCTCGAACCGGTCTTTCGTCTCAGTCATTGAGTCGCGCTGAACGCTGAACCCGGTTGAACCCCGCAACGACGCACGAACCTCGAAACGCTTTTCACCGGACGAAGGTGCCGCATGCAGGTTGTCGATTCGCATATCCATCTGTGGGATCTGAAGACGCATCGCTATCCGTGGCTGGAGAACCCGGGCGTGTCGTTCGTCGGCGATGCGCGCGATCTGAAGCACGACTATCTGCTCGACGATCTGCTCGGTGAAGCGGGCGACGTCGACGTGCTGAAGCTCGTGCACGTCGAAGCGAATCACGATCCGGCCGATCCCGTCGAGGAAACGCGCTGGTTGCAGTCGATCGCGGATCGCGACGCCTCGCGCGGCATGCCGAATGCGATCGTCGCCGCCGTGGACCTGTCCGCGCAAAATGCGCCCGCGTTGCTCGAAGCGCATGCGTCGTTCGCGAATACGCGCGGCATCCGGCAGATTCTCAACGTGCACGACAACAAACTGTTCGATTACGTCGGCCGTCATTACATGCGCGAGCCGCGGTGGCGCGAGCATTTCGCGTTGCTGCGCCGTTACGACCTGTCGTTCGATCTGCAACTGTATCCGTCGCAAATGGAAGAGGCGGCCGCCTTGGCGCGTGCGCATGCGGACACGCTTCTGGTCGTCAATCATGCGGGCATGTTCGTCGATCGTAATAGCGTGGCCGGTTACCGCGCGTGGCGCGAAGGCATGCGCCTGCTCGCGGCGTGTCCGAACGTCGCGGTGAAGATCAGCGGGCTCGCGATGTTCGATCATCACTGGACCGTCGAAAGCCTGCGGCCTTATGTGCTCGAAACGATCGATACGTTCGGCGTCGAGCGTGCGATGTTCGCGTCGAATTTTCCGGTCGACCGGCTGTTTGGTTCGTATACGGATTTGTGGCGCGCGTATGCGGCGATCGTTGGCGATGCGAGCGAGGCTGAGAAGGACGCGCTGTTTCGGCGCAACGCGCAACGGTGCTACCGGATTTGACGCGCGGCGCGTCGAAGAGAAGACAGCCGCAAAAAAGGAGACACGCAGTGCAGCCATCCCCTTCCGCGGTGCCGCGACTCGAATTGCGGCACGCGAGCAAATCCTTTGGCCGGGTGCGCGCGCTGTCCGACGGCGATCTCGTGCTGTGGCCCGGCGAGGTGCATGCGCTGCTCGGCGAGAACGGCGCGGGCAAATCGACGCTCGTGAAAATTCTCGCCGGGGTGCATCAACCCGACGCCGGCGAACTGCTGGTGAACGGCGAGCCACGTCGCTTCGCGACGCCGGCCGAAGCGCGCGACGCCGGGCTTGCGGTCATCTATCAGGAGCCGACGCTGTTCTTCGATCTGTCGATCGCGGAGAACATCTTCATGGGCCGGCAGCCGGTCGACCGCTTCGGCCGCATCCAGTACGACGCGATGCATCGCGAAGTGGACGGACTGCTCGCGTCGCTCGGCGTCGAGTTGTGCGCGGATCAACTGGTGCGTGGTCTGTCGATCGCGGATCAGCAGGTGATCGAAATCGCGAAGGCGTTGTCGCTGAACGCGAGCGTGCTGATCATGGATGAACCGACGGCCGCGTTGTCGCTGCCCGAAGTCGAGCGGCTCTTCGCGATCGTGCGCAAGCTGCGCGAACGCGACGTCGCGATTCTGTTCATCACGCACCGGCTCGACGAAGTGTTCGCGCTGACGCAACGCGTGACGATCATGCGCGACGGCGCGAAAGTCTTCGACGCGCTGACCGCCGATCTGAGCACCGACGCGATCGTCGCCAGGATGGTCGGCCGCGATCTGCAAACGTTCTATCCGAAGGCCGATTGCACACCGGGCGACGTGCGTCTGTCGGTGCGCGGCTTGACGCGCATCGGCGTGTTCAAGGATGTCTCGTTCGACGTGCGCGCCGGCGAGATCGTCGCGCTCGCGGGCCTCGTCGGCGCGGGACGCAGCGAGGTCGCGCGGGCGATCTTCGGTATCGATCCGCTCGATTCGGGCGAAGTGTGGCTGACCGGCAAGCGGCTCGACACCGGCAAGCCCGCGGCCGCGGTGCGCGCCGGGCTCGCGCTCGTGCCGGAGGATCGCCGCCAGCAAGGGCTCGCGCTCGAACTGAGCATCGCGCGCAATGCGTCGATGACGGTGCTCGGACGGCTCGTTCGGCGTGGGCTCATTTCGACGCGCAGCGAAACGCAGCTCGCCAACAAGTGGGGCACGCGTCTGCGCCTGAAGGCGAGCGACCCGGGGGCGCCGGCCGGTACGCTGTCGGGCGGCAACCAGCAGAAGGTCGTGCTCGGCAAGTGGCTCGCGACCGGCCCGAAAGTGCTGATCATCGACGAACCGACGCGCGGCATCGACGTTGGCGCGAAAGCCGAGGTGTATGGCGCGCTCGCCGAACTCGTGCGCGATGGCATGGCCGTGCTGATGATTTCGAGCGAGTTGCCCGAGGTGCTCGGGATGGCCGATCGCGTGCTCGTGATGCACGAAGGCCGCATCAGCGCGGAGCTCGCGCGCGCCGACGCGAACGAGGAGCGCATCATGGGCGCCGCGCTCGGTCAGGGACTTTCACCATTGGGACGTGCAGCATGATGCGCCATTCGATTCATCCCGCGCCGGTGCGGCAGTCGCTGCCGAAGCGTTCCGCGGCTTCATCGGGCGGCCTCGTCGCGAGCGTCGCGAAGAGCCGCGAAACCACGTTGTTCGTCGTGCTGATCCTGCTGATCGCGGGGACCGGGCTCGCGAAGCCGCAGTTCCTGAATCTGCAGAACCTGCGCGACGTGCTGCTGAACGTGTCGATCATCGGTCTGCTGACGGCCGGCATGACCGTCGTGATCCTGATGCGGCATATCGATCTGTCGGTCGGCTCGACGGTGGGTATCAGCGCGTACGCGGTGGGCAGCCTGTACGTTGCGTTCCCGCATATGCCGGTGCTCGTCGCGCTGGCCGCGGGGCTCGCGATCGGGCTCGTGGCGGGAGGCATCAATGCGCTGCTCGTCGCGGTGGGGCGCGTGCCTTCGCTGGTGGCGACGCTGTCGACGCTGTACATCTTTCGCGGCGCCGATTACGCATGGGTGCACGGCGGTCAGATCAACGCGACCAGTCTGCCCGACGCGTACTCGCGGCTCGCGACCGGCACGCTGCTCGGCATTCCGACGCTCGCGCTGATCGCGATCGTCGTACTCGCCGGCCTGTCGGTGTATCTGAAGCAGTTTCGCGGCGGTCGCGAGCACTATGCGATCGGCTCGAATCCGGAAGCCGCGCGGCTCGCGGGCGTCAACGTCGAGCGTCGCGTGATGTCGGGCTTTTTGTTGTCCGGGGCGATTGCGGGCTTTGCGGGCGCGTTGTGGCTCGCGCGCTTCGGCACCGTCGATGCCAGCACCGCGAAGGGCATCGAATTGCAGGTCGTCGCGGCGGCGGTGGTCGGCAGTGTCGCGATTACGGGCGGCGTCGGCACGATCCTCGGCGCGACGCTCGGTGCGCTCGTGCTCGGCGTGATCAGCATCGCGCTCGTCGTGCTGCACGTGTCGCCATTCTGGGAGCAGGCGATCCAGGGCGCGCTGATCGTCGCCGCGATCGCCGCCGATACGCTGCTGGCCCGCTCCGTCGCCAAACGCATGATGAGGAAACGCGATCATGGCTAAACCCGATTCCGCGCTGCTCACGCGCAAGCGCGAAACGCCGCTGCAATGGGAAGTGTTGCTGGTGATCGTGCTGATCGTGTCGCTGGTGTTGGGCCGCTGGCTGTCGCCGGTGTTTCTGACCGGCGCGAACCTGAGCAACGTATTCGCCGATCTGACCGAGATCGCGCTGATGGCGCTGCCGATGACGCTGATCATCGTCGCCGCCGAAATCGATCTGTCGGTCGCGTCGGTGCTGGGCGCGTCGAGCGCGCTGATGGGCGTGCTGTGGCACATGGGGCTGCCGATGCCGGTCGTGATCGTCGTGGTGCTGATCGCCGGTGCGCTGGCGGGCCTGCTGAACGGCCTCGTGATCGTCAAGCTGAACCTGCCGTCGCTCGCGGTCACGATCGGTACGCTCGCGCTGTTTCGCGGTCTCGCGTATGTGCTGCTCGGCGATCGGGCGGTCGCGGATTTTCCGGCCGCGTATACGGCGTTCGGCATGAACACGCTTGGCCCCACGTTCATTCCGTTGCCGTTCGTGATCGTGATCGTCGCCGCCGTGCTGTTCACGGTTCTGCTGCAAGCCACCGCGTTCGGCCGCAGTCTCTATGCGATCGGCGCGAATCCGACCGCCGCCGCGTTCTCCGGCATCGAGGTCGCGAAGATCCGTTTGCGCCTGTTCGTGCTGTCGGGTCTCGTCAGCGCGCTCGCGGGCATCGTCTATACGCTGCGCTTCACGAGCGCGCGCGGCGATAACGGCGAGGGCTTCGAGCTGTCGGTGATCGCCGCGGTGCTGTTCGGCGGCGTCAGCATTTTCGGCGGACGCGGCTCGATGGTCGGCGTGCTGCTGTCGCTGCTGATCATCGGCGTGCTCAAGAACGCGCTGACGCTCGACGACGTATCGAGCGAAACGCTGACCATCGTGACCGGCGTGCTGCTGCTCGCGTCGGTGCTGATTCCGAACCTCGTCGCGCGCTGGCGGGCGGCACGCGACCGGCGTTTCATCGCGAAGTCCGCCGCCACGTCTTCTTCATCCGCAACCTAGCTTCCCCTCTCTGTCCAACAACAACGCAGGAGACACTTCATGTTCAAACCTCTACGTCACACCGGCATGGCCGCGCTCTGCGCCGCGTTGCTCGCGATCAGCTGCGGCAGCGCGTTCGCCGCGGAACTGAAAAGCGGGCTGAAGATCGCGTTCGTGCCGAAGCAGATCAACAACCCGTACGAAGTGATCGCCGACGACGGCGGCCTCGCCGCGATCAAGGAATTCGGCGGCGTGGGCAAGGCGGTCGGGCCGTCGGATGCGGGCGCGTCGTCGCAGGTGTCGTACATCAACACGCTGATCACGCAGCACCAGGATGCGATCGTGATTGCCGCCAACGATGCGAACGCGGTCGTGCCGTATCTGAAGAAGGCGATGGGTCAGGGCATCAAGGTCGTCACGTTCGACTCCGATACCGCGCCCGAGGGCCGCCAGCTGTTCGTCAATCAGGCGAACGCCGAAGGCATCGGCCGCGGGCAGGTGCAACTGGTTGCGAAGCTGATGGGCGGCGAGGGCGAGTTCGCGATTCTGTCGGCGACGCCGAACGCGACGAACCAGAACACCTGGATCAAGTGGATGCAGGAGGAACTGAAGAAACCGGAGTACTCGAAGATCAAGCTCGTCAAGATCGCGTACGGCAACGACGACGATCAGAAGTCCTTCGTCGAAACGCAGGGCTTGCTGCAGGCGTATCCGAACCTGAAGGCGATCGTCGCGCCGACGACGGTCGGCATCGCGGCGGCGGCGCGCTATATCTCGTCGTCGTCGAGCAAGGGCAAGGTGGCGGTGACGGGCCTCGGCACGCCGAACCAGATGCGCGCGTTCGTGAAGAACGGCACCGTGACCGCGTTCCAGTTGTGGGATCCGAGCGAGCTCGGCTATCTGGCCGCGTACGCGGCGGCGTCGCTCGCGTCGGGCACGATCACGGGTAAGGAGGGCGAAACGTTCGACGCCGGCAAGCTCGGCAAGCGCACGATTGGCGCGCACGGCGAAATCATTCTCGGGCCGCCGACCACGTTCGATGCGAGCAACATCGACAAGTACAACTTCTGAGCTTCGGCAACGCCGACTGTCCACCTGATCGCCGTTGGCGGTTCGTGGGCAGTCGGCGCAGCGGATCTCGGGGCTTTCGCGTGCGGTCCGCTCAGCGGCGGATCGCAAAACGCCGCGCATAAGCGGCGGATGGTGTGCCGCTTCCCCACACCGCGCCATCGATCAGTTCCCTTGTGACGTCCTCGCCGGGCACCGGCACGTTCACGCGTGCGGCGGCCTCGCGATACAACTGCGTCTGGTTGATGCGCGCGGCGACCGCGTCGTAGTCGTTGTGCGCATCGATGATCCCCCAGCGCTCGAACTGCGTGAGGAACCACGCGCCTTCGAATGGATGCGGATAGTTGACCGCGCCGTCGTCGAAGAAACGCATCGGCAGGCGGCGCGGGTTCGCCGTGTCGAGGTGGTCGCCGAGCCGCGCCGCGATCAGCGTCTCGTCGATACCGATGTAATCGGGCTGCGCGAGCCAGCGGGCGATCTCGTCGCGATGCCCGGCGCCGTCGAGCCAGCGGCACGCTTCGAGCACGGTCTGCACGAGCGCGCGCGTCGTGCGCGGATGCGCATCGACGAAATCGCGTCGGCAGGCGAGGACTTTCTCGGGATGCTCGGGCCACACCTCGCTCGAATAAGCGATCGTTTTGCCGACGCCGTGCGCCTCGGCCATTTCATTCCACGGCTCGCCGACGCACAGACCGTCGAGCCGGTCCTCGGCAAGCGCGGCGACCATTTGCGGCGGCGGAATCGCGACACTGTCGATATCGCGCAACGGATCGACGCCTTGCGCCGCGAGCCAGTAGTACAGCCACATCGCATGCGTGCCGGTCGGGAAGGTGTGCGCGAACACCGGCTTGCGGCCGAGCGTCGCGAGCGCCTCGCGCAAGGTCCCATGCTTCGCGAGCGCATCGGCGAGCCGATTCGACAGCGTGATCGCCTGGCCGTTGCGGTTCAGCACCATCAGCACGGCCATGTCGGTGCGCGGGCAACCGAGGCCGAGCTGCACGCCATACACGAGCCCGTAAAGCGCGTGCGCGGCGTCGAGATCGCCGGCTAGCAGCTTGTCGCGCACGGCGGCCCACGACGGCTGGCGGCACAGTTCGAGCGTGAGCCCGTGCGCATGGCCGAACTCGAGCAGCTTTGCCGCGATCAGCGGCGCCGCGTCGGACAACGCGACGAAACCGAGCCGCAGATGGGTCTTTTCAGGCGGCTCCGCAAAGGCCGCGGCGGTGACGGAAGTGGCTGGATTCATGAGCGCATCATTTGAGCGAGCCGGCCGACGCGACGACCTCGCGCGCCACCTCGGCGAGTTTGACGCCCTGGTTCATCGCGCGTTTGCGCAGACTCGCGTAGGCGGCCGGTTCGGTGAGTTTCTGCTGATCCATGAGCAGGCGTTTCGCGCGATCGATCAGCTTGCGCTCGGCCAGTTCGTTTTCGGCCTGCGCGAGCCGCTCGCGCAATTGCGACTCCTGCGCGAAACGCGCGAGCGCGACTTCGAGAATCGGCGCGAGCCGCTCGGTCGCGAGGCCTTCGACCAGATACGCGGTGACGCCCGCGTTGACCGCTTGGCGGATCAGTTGCTGGTTCGCGTCGTGGCTGAACATCAGCACGGGGCGCGGCGCGCTCGCGTGCATCACGGCGAGCTGTTCGAGCGTATCGCGCGACGGCGACTCCGTATCGATGATGATGACGTCGGGCCGCTCGTCCTGAACCGCGCGATGCAGCGCCTGCGGCGTCGCGGTGCCGGGGAGCATTTCGCAGCCGAGACAGGCGAGCGCATCGCGCAGATCGCCGATGGGTTTGTCGGTGTCGGTGACAAGGAGAACACGCAGCATGGAGTCGGGGGAAAGGACATCTGACTATCAGTAAAGCAATGAATATGCCAGCCTTCGCACGACGGGGCTTGACGAGGTGCGTGAGCGCATTCGCGCGAACGGCGGGGATCGATTGGGTTTTTTGCGGGCGATCGCTGCGAATCGTCCGCGAAAGAGGTGACGCGGCCACGCCGGTCGCGCTGCACCGGCGAGGGGCATGCAGGACAGCGGACGCCCGATGCACCGAAGCGGCGCATCGCGTTCGTCGCGGCCGCAGCCTTGGAGCCTTAAAGCCAGCGCGAATAACTGCGCGGTGAAAACAGCGAGGTCACCGCCATCATCGCGGCGATGCAGCCGGCGAGCATGATCCACGCGGCGACGAATCGGCCGCTCCAGCCGCGCACGATGCCGGCCACGAGCGGCGCAACCGCCGCGCCGAACGCGCCGGCGCCCATCGCGACCACCGGCAGACTGGTCAGCAATGACGCGCCGTAGAAGCTCGAGCCGGTCGCGTCGCGAATCGTCGTCATTAACGGGCTGATCGAGGTCGGCAGCGGGCGCAGATGAAGCTGGAGGAGCGGGTGGTCGAGCAGGTGCGCAAAAGCGCGGGTGGGGAGGATTTGGGGACGGTGTTTGGAGTTTAGCGAGACGTGCTGCGACGTGCGTGGTCGCCGAAGCGGCGTGCCGCCAGATTCCGATCAAGACGCCGCGCGTGTTGCGGCGTACGACGTTCGCGCCTGCGCTGGAGAGCATCCCGAATGTCAGGGAAGACGTCTATTTCACGCGCTTGGGCGGCGAGGCTGACGTAGCGCGTTCAAGCAGAACGCGGAGTCGGAAGGTATGGCGCGAGTTTGTCGGGCCTCGCGCTTTCGCATGGGTTCGGGCGGGCTGCCCGCATCGCCTGCACAACATCACAGGTACGCAGGGCGGCGCCGTGACCCCTGCTTACCTCCGCCGCGCCGCGTGCCGTGGCGCACCGCCGCCACTCGCACGCTCGTCCTTGTGGCGGAAATTGATCCGCCCCTTGGTCAGGTCGTAGACCGACAATTCGAGCGTCACGCGATCGCCCGCGAGAATACGGATATGGTTCTTGCGCATGCGCCCGGACGCATAGGCGCCGACCACGACGCCGTTGTCGAGCGTCACGCGGTAGCGGCTATCCGGAAGCACTTCGTCGACGATACCGTCAAGTTCAAGCAGTTCTTCTTTCGCCATGCATAACTCCTGGTCGATGGGATAAAGGGGAAATAGGGGAAACCGGCCGCAGGCATTGCGAGCGGCGCGACTGTGGATTCGTTTGAAAAGCCGCGGCGCCCGAAAGCACGCTGGGCGACATGAGTGACGCGCCGATGACGCCGCTCAAAGATCGGTGACCGACTGACCGCTCACCTGGCCGTCGATCAGCCGTTCCGCATGCGCCATGCACGCGATGCGCGCCTTGCCCATGCCGTCGAACGGAAACAGATACTGCAGGCGAAATACCCGGCCGTCGGCCGCCGGATTGGCGCCGACGCGGCAGATGCGCACCGAAGCGTCGTAACCGGCGCCCGGATTGCGGGTCGCTGGCGCGCCCGCGGGGCGGCGCGGATAAACGAGCGGGTGAATTTCGTAACCTTTGTAGGTCTTGACTGCTGGATTCATGAGAAACATGTCCTGTATTGCGTGGTCCACGCGCCGCGTGCGGGGCGCTGCTTCCGGCAACGCTCCTTTGACGCGTCACGGCGCGGACCGGCGGCGCAGCACCGATGGGCGCGCCGGCGATAAAAATGGTTGGCACAGACCTGCTAGACCCGGCGGGCTCAATGACAATGGCCCGAGCGGTCGCGCGAAAACGCGGATTCGACCGAAAAAACGCTGAAGCGGCGCGTCAATTCGGGCGCCGGACGCATGATGCTGAACCGCTCGGTGTACTTCTCGCGGCGGCGAATGCGGGCGGCGCATTGCCGGAGTGACGGGATCGCAGATAAGGGCGGTCGAACAGTCGGGGGTGGTGCGGAGATGCCGGGTTGAGACTGCCTGGTGCTGCCAGTGCTATATGGGTGCGAGGTGCAACAATTGCAACATGATGCCTGAAATAGGCCTGATTGGATAGTGCAAACTTCAGCGCACGACCGGAACGCCCGACTGGCGGGGCTTCGCGGGCAGTTGGCGAAGTCGTGTCGGATGCGGGACCGGTGACGGGCTCGCGAATCGCGCGAGTGGCGCGCGCGAGGCTCCTATTCGAACGCGTGCATCAGCGCGACGTCTCGGCGACGCGCTTCTGCAATTCGCGCGCGGCCGCCAGCGGCAGGCGCGCATCGTCCCAGCCGGTCAACCATTCGACTTCCTTGGCCGTGAAGACCTGACCATGGTTGCGCAGCGCGTACTGCAGCGAATCGATGATGTGGTTGCGAATGATCTCCGGCGTGCGCTTGTCGTCGAGCACGGCGCGAAGCGCTTCGAGTGTGGCCATCGGTTGGCTCCGTTCGGTTAGGTGTCGGCGGATCAGTGTTTATCGCACGAAAAAAATGTGCTCGCGAGGTAGACAAAATTGCCGTCCGGCATCGAGTCGCGGCGCCAGCGCGAGGCCGCTACAATGGCGACTTCCTGAATTGCGGACCGAGCGGGCGCGCCGGCGTGCACTGCGGGCATCTGGCTTCGTCGTCATCCGCTATCGCGCGCCGCCTCCTTCGAACCTCGCGTTTTTTCCATGCGCAACCCGAACGTGTCTCCTGTCAAAGACCTGCTGCTGAAGCGCTACGCGCCGATCGCCGACGGCATCGCCGCGCTGCTCTATCCGTGCGCCGAGGTGGTGATTCACGATCTGCGCGATCAGACCATCGCGTATCTGGTGAACAATCTGTCGCGGCTCGAGGTGGGCGCGCCGTCGGTGCTCGACGATGCGCACTTCGCGGCGCGCGGCCAGACCATCGGCCCCTACGAGAAGCTGAACTGGGACGGCCGCCGCATGCGCTGCGTGAGCAACATCCTGTTCGACGACGACGGCAAGCCTGCCGGCATCCTGTGCGTGAACTTCAACATCGCGGTGTTCGAGGATGTGCGCTCGACGCTCGATCTGTTCATCAAGGGCGGCGCGATGACGGACGCGCCTGCCGACGATCTGTTCCGCGACGACTGGCAGGACCGCATCAACACGTATCTGCACACGTGGCTGCGCGACCGGCAAATCGGCATCAATGCGCTGACGCGCGAGCACAAGCGTGAAATCGTCGAGGCGCTGCACGCGCAGGGCGCGTTTCGCGGCCGCAGCTCGGCGAATTACGTGGCCGCGGTGCTGACGATGGGCCGCGCGACCGTCTACAAGATCCTGAAGCAGATGAAAGAGGGCGGCTGAGCTCAGGCGCGCCGTGCTTGAAAATGCTTCGACGACGCCCAAAATAAGGTCACACACCATGCGCTACCGACACTACAAAGGCGGCATTTACGAACTGGTCTGCGAGGCCACGCTCGAATCGGATCCGACGGTCACGATGATCGTCTACAAGGCGGCCAATGGTACGATCTGGACCCGTCCAGCGACGGTGTTTTTCGAGCTGGTAGAGCAGGAAGGCGTCAAGGTGCCGCGTTTTGCGCCGCTCGATGAGTTCAGCAACGAGGCAGATGCGTCCCCCGCGGACTCACCCATGCTGCCGTAATCACAGGAACAGGAAAACCGAATGCGTCTTTTGCTTGCCATCATTCTGCCGTGGCTGCAGTTTTTCACGATCGGCCGTCCGTTTGCGGGCATCATCTGCCTGATTCTGCAAATCACGCTGATCGGCTGGGTGCCGGCGGCCATCTGGTCGGTGTATTCGCTGAGCCAGTACAACACGGACAAGAAAATCGCCCGCGCAATGGGCAACGGGCGGTAAGACACAGCGCGTGAAAGCGTCGGCGAGTGGGGCGCCAGGCCCCCACGCTCGCGCTCACCGTGCCGGTATCGCGACCGCATCCGGCACTTCGATCACCACGTCGGTTTCCGCGACCGCCACGCACGGCAGGATATAACCGTCCGCCTTTTCCTCGCGGCTCACGCCGGGCCATTCAATCGAGTAGCGCACACGCCCAGACGTCATCCGGCACAAGCATGTTCGGCACGTGCCGTTGCGGCACGAACGCGGCAAACGCAGATTGGCGAAAGCGGCGGCTTCGAGAATCGTCAGCGAATCGGGCGCTTCGAAGCTCTGGCCGAGCGGTTCGACGCGAACCACAGGCGGGCGGTTGGGGGCGGACATCGTGCAGGTCAATGACTAGGTGCGCGACACTTTACACGGGATCGGACGGCGCTTTATGCCGCGCCGCAACATCGGCGCGTCAGTCGCGCCTTCAAGAAAAAATCGGGGAAATCTTGCACCTGGCCCGAACTCGTCTAAAGTGAATCAATTCACCTCCGCGTGGCGCGAACTGACGATGCCGCGTCGAGGCGACGGCCCGCGCCGGCTGCATGGGACAAGGAGGAACGAGCGGCGGACGCGATAGCAAGCAATCAGCGCGTGCATTACCCGAGCGCATCGTACGCGCACTCTTCCAGGTGACTCCCATGCAGATCCAATTCCTGAACGAAGCCCCTGAATATTCAGGTCGCGAACTTACTTTGGCGTTTCCGGCAATGGTCGATGGGCAGAGGGTGGAGTGCATGATCACCGCGGAAGCGCTCGAAGATCACTTCGGCGCCGCGTCCCCCCGGCTGGAGGACATGATCGTCGCGTTCGACGCGCACCGGCCGCGCATCGAGGCCGCCACGCGCCGGCTGTTGTCGGAAACGCGCGCGCAGTGTCTCGTGCTCAGAAGCGGTTACGTGCGGTTTTACGAGGCGAACTGGCGTAACTGACCGATCTGAAACTATCGGCTGGCTACCGGTACCGAAGCTTCGGCAAGCGCGACTGCTGCCGAAGCGCGAAGTTCGGATTCACCGGTGCCGCTGCTGCCGCTGCTGCTGCTGCCGCTGCTGCTGCTGGCTGGCCTGCGCGCAAGCCGCGGCCGCGTGCAATGCATCGGCGGCACGCAGCCAACTCCATTACTTTCAAATGATCCGTCGCAGCGCCCGATCCTTGAACACCACATGGTGCGCGATCGCCGCGAGCGCATGCAGTCCGATCACCCAATAGAACACGTTGCCGAGCCACTCGTGCGCGTCCTTCAACAGCGGCCGCGCGATCGCATCCGCACGCACCAGCGTGAAGCTGATGTCCGTCCATGCGAGCGACACCGGCCGCCCGCCCGCATTGACCATCAGCATGCCGAGCAGCGGCTGCGCGAAGATGAACACATAGAGCGCGAGATGCGCGGAGCGCCCGAGAAAGGCGAGCAGCCGATTGCTTTCGAGCTCCTCCGGCGCGCCGGCCCACAATCTCCACAGCAGCCGCAACACGGCCAGCCCGAGCACCAGCGTGCCGGCCCAAAAATGCACGCCGGTCCAGAACGCGCGGCTGTCGGAGCCGCGCGGGCCGCGGATTTCGATGGCCAGATAGGCCAGCGCGACCAGCAGAAAAATCATCCAGTGGAAGAAAATCGCGGGCTTCGTGTAGCGGTCCGCCGTGCGGTTATATGAGGACATCGAGGCTCCTGGGGTGGCGACCCGTGCCGTTGCGACCCGGTCGATCGCGACCCGGTCGATCGCGACCCGGTCGGTCATCATTCGAAACATCGGATGATAAACGGTCCCCGAAACCGACGACACATTCGCCCCGGCCGCGCGACCTCCTCATTCGCTGCCGAGATAGAAATACCGGAACAGGAAAATCGCCGCGATGATCCACACGACCAGCTTCACCTGGCGCGCCTGGCCCGTCAGCAGCTTGAGTCCCGCGTACGAGATGAAGCCGAACGCGACGCCGTTCGCGATCGAGTAGGTGAACGGCATCAGCAGCGCGGTCAGCGCGGCCGGCACGACTTCGGTCGCGTCGTCCCACGGCAGGTCGACCAGTTCGCGCAGCATCAGGCACGACACGTACAGCAGCGCGGGCGCGGTCGCATACGGCGGCACCACTTCGGCGAGCGGCGCAAAAAACAGCGCCGCGACGAACAGCACGGCGACCGTGATCGCGGTCATGCCGGTACGGCCGCCGGCCTGCACGCCCGATGCGCTTTCGATATACGCGGTCGTCGACGAAGTACCGAGCATCGAGCCGGCGAGAATCGCGGTGCTGTCCGCGAGCAGCGCGCGGTTCAGCCGATGCATCTTGCCTTCCACCAGCAGCCCCGCGCGGTTCGCGACGCCCATCAGCGTGCCGGTCGCATCGAACAGCTCGACGAGGAAGAACACCAGCACCACGTTCAGCACGCCGCTCGACAGCGCGCTGCGGATATCGAGCTGCAACAGCGTCGGCGCGATCGACGGCGGCGCGGACACGATGCCGTGAAACTGATTGCCGCCAAAGAAAAAGCTCAGGATCGTCACGCCGACGATGCCGATCAGGATCGCCCCGCGCACACGCATATGATCCAGCGTGACGATGCCGAAGAAGCCGACCGCCGCGAGCACGACGTGCGGGTCATGCAGATTGCCGAGCGTGACGAGCGTGGCCGGATTGCCGACCACCACGCCGGCCGACTTCAGCGAAATGATCGCGAGAAAGAGACCGATGCCGCCGGTGATCGCGATGCGGATCGAATGCGGAATGCCCTTGACGATCACCTCGCGCACGCGGAACAGCGTGACGATCAGGAACAGGCACCCGGAGATGAACACCGCGCCGAGCGCGGCCTGCCACGTGTAGCCCATGCCCTTGACGACCGTGTATGCGAAGTACGCGTTCAGGCCCATGCCGGGCGCGAGCGCGATCGGGTAGTTCGCGTACAGACCCATGATCAGCGACGCGAGCGCGGCCACGAGGCAGGTCGCGACGAACACCGCGCTCTTCGGCATGCCGGCGTCGCCGAGAATCGCCGGGTTCACGAAGATGATGTAGGCCATCGTCAGGAAAGTGGTCACGCCGGCCAGCACTTCGGTGCGCAGGTTGGTGTCGACGGCGTCGAAGCCGAAGTAGCGTTTGATCGAGTCCATGTGGCGGGTTTTCCCTCTTTCGTCGTTCAGACAGTGTTTTTGTCATCGAGGCGGTGACAGCGCGCGCGGCAAGGCAGGCCGCGCGGCGGCGTTACGGCCGAATTGTAATCACGAATGGCAGCGCCCCGGCGCCTGTGGCGGCGCCAGCAGGCCGCCCCGGCCTGTCAGATGGGCGGTTTGCCGTGCGACTGCGGCGCCTGCGCATCACCGCGAGGCGCCTGACGCGCGAGCCAGCGATCGAGTTCGCCAGCAAACGCCTTGCCATCGCGCGCGCTGAAGGCGGCCGGCCCGCCCGTGTCGACGCCGCTCGAGCGCAACTGGTCGAGCATCGAGCGCATGCGCAGCCGTTCTTCGATCGTGCCGGGCGTGTACCAGTTGCCGCGCGGATCGAGCGCGTGGGCATTTTTTGCCAGCACGGCGGCGGCGAGCGGGATGTCGGCGGTGATCACGAGGTCGCCCGCGACGACGCGCTCGACGATCAACTGATCGGCGGCGTCGAAGCCGGCCGGCACCTGAATCGCGCGGATCAGCGGCGACGGCGGCACGCGCAGGAACGAATTGGCGACCAGCGTCAGCGGCATGCCGGTCCGGCGCGCCGCGCGATAAAGCATGTCCTTGACGACGGCCGGGCAGGCGTCGGCATCGACCCAGATTGGCATGGTGCGGGTTCCGGCTGTGTGCGGCTGGTTTGCTGCGTGGCGGATGGAGGGACCGGATGATACCTTGGCGCGACGCAAGCCGTGCCATGCCGCCCGCGGCGGGCGGCATTCAGGCAGCGACGACCCAAGCCGCGACCGCTTTACTGCACGGCCGTCGGGGCGTTGCCTTGCTGCTGCTCGCGGTGTTGCGCGACGATGCGGCCCGCGCGCTGCGCGTTCTCCGGATAGTCGATCCAGTCCAACGGGTCGTAGCCGGCGGCGAGCCATTCCGCGAGGTCAGCGCGGACCTGGGCGCGCGTTTTCGGCGCCGACGGGTCGGCGGGCTGCGTCACCGCTTGCGCGTAGACGGTGCTGATACCCACGGCGGCCAACAGCGCGCCGAGTCCAATGCGGGAAGACAGTTTCATGGCGGGCTCCTGCGGAGCGGAAAAACAGCCGGACCTGGTGGTTTTTCGGTGCGCCGGGTAAGGCGGTACAGGCAACGCACCACTTCTGCCGGCAAATCGAACCCGCCGCGAGCCTCGTTCGCCACGTCAGCGCAAGCAACGCGCAAGCGGGTGGGTATGCCGAAACGTCGACGCTAATCCGCGCCGAATGGATGTCCTGACAAATATCGTCCTATCACGCCGATGGCTTGTTGAAGCGTTCCAGCCCCGCACTCACGAGGTCGATCGGCAGCGGAAACACGATCGTCGAGTTCTTGTCGGCGGCGATCGTCACCAGCGTCTGCAGATAGCGCAACTGCATCGCCTGCGGTTGCCGCGCGAGCGTCTGGGCCGCCTCCAGCAACTGCTTCGATGCCTGCAACTCGCCTTCCGCGTGAATCACCTTCGCGCGCCGTTCGCGCTCGGCTTCGGCCTGACGCGCAATCGCGCGGATCATCGTTTCATTGATATCGACGTGCTTGATCTCGACGATCGATACCTTGATGCCCCACGCGTCGGTTTGCGAGTCGAGCACTTTCTGGATGTCGGTGTTCAGCTGCTCGCGCTCCGACAGCAGCTGGTCGAGGTCGTGCTTGCCGAGCACCGCGCGCAGCGTCGTCTGCGCCAGCTGGCTGGTCGCCTCGAAGTAGCGCGCGACCTGGATCACCGCCTTCTCCGGATCGACGACGCGGAAATACACGACAGCGTTGACCTTGACCGACACGTTGTCGCGCGTGATCACGTCTTGCGTCGGCACGTCGAACACGATGGTGCGCAAATCCATGCGCACCGCCTGCTGCACGATCGGAATGATCAATACGAGCCCGGGCCCCTTGACCTTCCAGAAGCGGCCGAGCATGAACACGACGCCGCGTTCGTACTCGCGAAAAATCCGCACCGACGACGCAATCAGCGCGACCACGAGCAGGATCAGGATGCTGCCGAAGCCGAATGTGAAGCCGATCATGAGCGTTCTCCTTGTAAGGCGTCGACCGACGTAACGGGCACCACGGTCAATGTGAGGCCGTTGCGCGCCGTCACGCGCACGCTCTGACCCGGCGCGGCCGGCGTGGTGCTCGAGACGCGCCAGCGCTCGCCGTGCACGCGCGCCCAGCCGGCCAGCGGGCCGCCCGCCGCGTGTTCGGGTTCGGGCAGCAAGCCGCCGTCCAGCACCACGCCGACGCAGCCGATCAGCGCCTCCGAGCCCGTCACGACCGGCCGCCGCCGCGCGCGCAGCGCGAGCCGCGACACGCCGAGCACGAACGCGACGCTGAACACGACGACCGCGGCGATCAGCGGCAGCGGGATGCCGTAGCCGGGCACGTCGGTATCCATCAGCATCGTTGCGCCGACCACGAACGCGACCACGCCGCCGAAGCCGAGCGAGCCGAAGGTCGGCAGGAACGCTTCGCCGATCAGGAAGGCGATGCCGAGAAAGATCAGCCCGAGGCCGACGTAGCTGATGGGCAGCATCTGCATCGCGAACAGGCCGAGCAGCAGGCTGATCGCGCCGACCACGCCGGGCAGCACGAAGCCCGGATTGGCGAATTCGAAGAACAGGCCATACATGCCGAGCATCAGCAGAATCAGCGCGACGCTCGGATCGGTGATCACGGCGAGAAAGCGGCTGCGCCAGTCGGGTTCGAGCGTGATCAGCGGCGCATGCGCGGTGTGCAGCGTGACGCTGCCCGCGCTCGTGACGTACGTGCGGCCGTCCACCTGGCGCAGCAGGTCCGGCACGGCGCGCGCGACGATATCGACGACGTGCTGCGCGAGCGCGTCCTCATCGGACAGGCTCACCGCTTCGCGGACCGCGCGCTCGGCCCACTCGGCGTTGCGGCCGCGCATCTGCGCGAGGCCGCGGATGTAGGCGGCGGCATCGTGTACCTGCTTGCGCAGTTCGGTCGATTGGGTGTCGAGCGGCAGTGCGTTGGCGGCTTCGGATGATGCGCCGGGTGACGCAGGCGCAGGCGCGGACGCGCCGCCAGGCGGCGTGCGCATGTCCGGCAGCCCCGGCGTGCCTGGGGTGGCTGGCGTTACCGGCGGTCCGCCGGCGGGCGGCTCGTTGCCGCCGATGCCCATCTGGATCGGCGTCGCGGCGCCGAGGTTGGTGCCCGGCGCCATCGCCGCGATATGGCTCGCGTAGACGATGTAGGTGCCGGCGCTGGCCGCGCGCGCGCCGCTCGGCGCGATGAAGGTCGCGACCGGCACCGGCGAGGCGAGGATCGCCTTGATGATCTGCCGCATCGACGTATCGAGGCCGCCGGGCGTATCGAGTTGCAGGACCGCGAGCTGTGCGCGCTGGCTGGCCGCGCGCTGCAAACCCCGCACGATGAAATCGGCGGTGGCCGGTCCGATCGCGCCATTCACCGGAATCACGACGACGCTGTTGGCGGTCGCGGTGGCGACGTTCGCCGCGCTCGCCGCATTGGCCGCTTGCAGCGGCGCCAGCGCTTCGCGCGTCGCGAAGCCGAACGCGCATAGCACGCCGAGCACGGCGATGCCGCGCATCAAACGGCCCACGATGCCGCCGCGGATAAGCGGCCTGCGCGGACCGGACTGCCGGAGCGGGAGACGCGGAGTCGTGTTCATCGCTGACGGCCGTCGCGCCAGCCGGTGCGAACCGGCGGCGCGGGCCCCTATCCTCGATCAAGGCTGGCCTGTTGCCGCTTAAAGCTTAGTCCGATTCGGCGCGTCGCGTGAGATCGAGCCCCGCGGCCCGGGCCGGCCGGTAGTCGGTCGGGCGCATGCCGGTCCATTTGCGGAACGCGCGATGAAACGCGCTCGGCTCCGCGAAGCCGACGGCGTTGGCGATATCGGCGATGGTGCGCTGCGTGCGCTGCAGTTCGGCGATCGCGATGTCGCGCCGCAGCGCGTCCTTGATCGACTGATACGTGTGGCCCTCCTGCTTCAGGTGCCGCCGCATCGTCGCCTCGGCGACGTGCAGGCGCGCGGCCATCTGATCGGCCGCCGGCCAGCCCGACATCGGCAGCGCGCGCAGCGTCTTGCGCACGCGCGCGGCGAGCGAACCCGGATTGCGGTACTTGACGATGAAGCTGCCCGGCGCATCGCGCAGAAACGGCCGCGCCGAGCGCGAAGTCTGGATCACCGGCAGTTCCAGAAACGCGGGGTCGAGATCGACGGACGACTCCGGCTCGTCGAAATACATCTCTTCGCAGAACATCAGCCGGTATTCGTGCGCGGCCGGCGGCGCGGCGCAGCGAAAGCGCGCTTCGAGCAACGGAATGCGCCGGCCGACGAGCCAGCACACGAGGCCGTACACGAGGATGAAATACGTCGCGTAGGCGAACATCGCCGGCTTGCGCGAGCCCGCGCGCTCGACGAACTTCAGGCGCACGCGCCGCGCGTCGGTGTCGATCGTCGCGCCGAGATCGTCGAGCACGAGCCGCATGAAGCCGACCGCGCGCGCAAGCGCCTGCGCGCCGTTGCGCGCGCCCAGCGCCGTCTGCGTCATCGCGATGAAGCTGCCGCTTTTCATCGGATGCGAGTCCTGGCCGAAGAATTCGTCGTCGAGCGCGCGCGCGATGCCGGCCCACAGCGCGCCGTATTGCGCCGACGAGACGCGGCTTTTCGGCGACGCGAGCATCGCCGCGGCAATGCCGGCCGCTTCGGCGAGCGCTCGCGCGTCGAGGCCGCGCGCCGTCGCGAGCGCGAGCGTTTCCTCGACGAGACTGACGGAGATCGTGCCTTTGTCGCTTTTCATCGGGATTGGGCTTTTCTGGCAAAAGCGCTCAGCATGGGCTGGATCGTGGTTCGTGAAGCCCCTGAAATGGCGAGGCTCCATGCACGTGCATGGTAGCAGTATGGCAAAAGCGCTCAGCAAGAATGAGCGGAGCGAGCATCGAACGGCGCGGGCCGCTTGCCTACACTTGCCGCATCACCGCGATCGCCAGCACGGCCGTCAGCACCAACGAGGACGCAGTCATGGACAGCTTCTACACCGACGAACAACGGATGATCCGCGACGCCGCGCGCGACTTCGCGACCGAATGCCTCGCGCCGCACGCGGCGCAATGGGATCGCGACGCGCAACTGCCGGCCGGGGTCGTCGCGCAGCTGGGCGAACTCGGCTTTCTGGGCATGATGGTGCCGGCCGAGTGGGGCGGCTCCTACACCGATTACGTCGCCTATGCGCTCGCGCTCGAAGAGATCGCGGCCGGTTGCGCCGCCTGCGCGACGCTGATGAGCGTGCACAACTCGGTCGGCTGCGCGCCGATCCTGAACTTCGGCAGCGCCGCGCAGAAAGACCGCTATCTGCGCGAGCTCGCCAACGGCCGGACGATCGGCGCGTTCTGCCTGACCGAGCCGCAGGCGGGCTCGGAGGCGAACAATCTGCGCACCCGCGCGGAGCGGCGCGACGGGCAGTGGATTCTGAACGGCAGCAAGCAGTTCGTGACCAACGGTGCGCGCGCCGGTCTCGCGATCGTATTCGCGGTCACCGATCCCGAGCGCGGTAAGCGCGGCCTGTCCGCCTTCATCGTGCCGACCTCGACGCCGGGTTTCGACGTCGGCCGGCCGGAGCACAAGCTCGGCATTCGCGCGTCCGACACCTGTCCGATCTCGCTCGATCAGTGCGCGGTGCCCGAGGCCAATCTGCTCGGCGAGCCGGGCGAGGGTCTGCGCATCGCGCTGTCGAATCTCGAAGGCGGACGCATCGGCATCGCCGCGCAGGCAGTCGGCATTGCGCGCGCCGCGTTCGACGCCGCGCGCCGCTACGCGAACGAGCGCGAACAGTTCGGCAAGCCGCTGAAAGACCACCAGACGATCGCGAACATGCTTGCCGACATGACGACGCGCCTGAATGCCGCGCGCCTGCTCGTGCATCACGCGGCACGGCTGCGCTCGGCGGGGCGGCCGTGTCTGTCGGAGGCGTCGCAGGCGAAGCTTTTTGCGTCGGAGCTTGCGGAGGAGATCTGTTCGAACGCGATCCAGATTCATGGTGGCTACGGCTATCTGGAGGACTATGCGGTCGAGCGCCACTATCGGGATGCACGGATTACGCAGATTTACGAAGGGACGAGCGAAGTGCAGCGGATGGTGATCGCGCGCCATGTTTGAGGGCGGCGTTTGAGCGCACAATAGCCTGGCCGTGGATGCTCGCCTGGATCACCGCGGCGAAAAAAACCGAGCGCGCCCCGCGCCACTCGCAACTACGTTGCATGAGACCGGAGTAAGCGCTAAAGCGCTAACTCTGGTCGACAGGAGACGACGATGACAGCAGCGAAAGCCTTTCTCGAAGCGCGCGATCTGCTAGTGCGCCATCGCACCGACTACGAGCGCGCGTACCGCGAATTCGCGTGGCCCGCGCTCGGCGAGTTCAACTGGGCGCTCGACTACTTCGACGCGATCGCGCATGACAACGACAACCCCGCGTTGTGGATCGTCGACGATCCTTCCAGCGACGGCCTGCGCCTGTCGTACGCGCAGATGTCGGAGCGCTCGTCGCGGATGGCGAACTTTCTGCGCGGCGCGGGCGTCGGCCGCGGCGACCGTGTGCTGCTGATGCTGCCGAATCGCGTCGAGCTATGGGACGTCATGCTCGCCGCGATGAAGCTCGGCGCGATCGTGCTGCCCGCCACCACGCAGCTATCCGCCGAGGACTTGCGCGACCGCGTGCAGATCGGCGGCGCGAAGTTCGTCGTGGTCGACAGCGCGGAGCTGGGCAAATTCGATGCGCTCGACGTACCGCTCACCCGCCTGTCGGTCGGTGCGCCGCGCGACGGCTGGATCGATGTTGCCGCCGCGTACGAGGCTTCGCCGCATTTCACGCCGGACGGCGTCACCCACGCCAGCGATCCGCTGTTGCTGTACTTCACGTCCGGCACCACCTCGAAGCCGAAGCTGGTCGAGCATACGCACCAGAGCTATCCGGTCGGGCATCTGTCGACGATGTACTGGATCGGCCTGCAACCCGGCGACATCCATTGGAACATCAGCTCGCCGGGCTGGGCCAAGCACGCGTGGAGCTGCTTCTTCGCGCCGTGGAACGCGCAGGCCTGCGTGTTCGTGTTCAACGTCCCGCGCTTCGTGCCGAAAGACACACTCGCCGCGCTCGTGCGTTTCAACGTCACCACGCTGTGCGCGCCGCCGACCGTCTGGCGCATGCTCGTGCAGGAGCCGCTCGGCGACTATCCGGTGAAGCTGCGCGAAATCGTCGGCGCCGGCGAGCCGCTGAATCCGGAAGTCATCGAGCGTGTCAAGCACGCGTGGGGCATTACGATTCGCGATGGCTACGGCCAGACCGAAACGACCTGCCAGATCGGCAATTCGCCGGGCCAGCCGGTCGTGGCCGGCTCGATGGGGCGTCCACTGCCGGGCTACCGGGTCGAGCTGCTCGACGCCGACGACGAGCCGGTCGGCGAAGGCGAAATCGCGCTGCCGCTCGCCGAACGGCCGCTCGGCCTGATGACGGGTTACGCGAACAACGCCAACGCGACCGCGCAGTCGATGCGCAACGGCCTCTATCGCACGTCGGATGTCGCGCTGCGTCGCGACGACGGCTACTACGTGTACGTCGGCCGCTCGGACGACGTGTTCAAGTCGTCCGACTATCGCCTGAGTCCGTTCGAACTCGAAAGCGTGCTGATCGAACACGAGGCGATCGGCGAGGCGGCCGTCGTGCCGAGCGCGGACGCGTTGCGTCTGGCGGTGCCGAAGGCGTTCGTCACCGTGCGTCACGGCTACGAAGCCGGTCCCGAACTCGCGCGCGCGGTGTTCGCGTTCTCGCGTGAAAAACTCGCGCCGTACAAGCGGATTCGCCGTCTGCAATTCAGCGAACTGCCGAAGACGATCTCCGGCAAGATCCGCCGCGTCGAATTGCGGCGCCGCGAAATGGAGCGCGCGGCCGAGCCCGCGCGTCTGCCGGACGAGTATTGGGAAGAGGATTTTCCCGACTTGCGGTGACTGTCTTTATTCCTCGCCATTGCTGGTTTGCCGCCCCGGTTTGAATCGCACGCGTTGAATTCGAGCTTCGGATTCGACGCGTCGGGGCACTGTTTTCTAAATCACAGGAGTTTCAGCATGAGCACCCTTGCTTCGAACGAGACCGGCCGCGACGTTGCCGGCGCCGTGGCCACCGTCAAACTGCTGATCAACGGCGAGTTCGTCGAATCGAAGACGACCGAGTGGCGCGACATCGTGAACCCGGCCACGCAGGCGGTCCTCGCGCGCGTGCCGTTCGCGACCGTCGCGGAAGTCGACGCGGCGGTGCGCAGCGCGCACGCCGCGTTCAAAACGTGGAAGGACACGCCGATCGGCGCGCGCATGCGCATCATGCTGAAGTACCAGGCGCTGATTCGCGAGCATATGCCGCGCATCGCGAAGACGCTGTCGGCCGAGCAGGGCAAGACGATTCCCGATGCCGAGGGCGACATCTTCCGCGGTCTGGAAGTCGTCGAGCACGCGTGTTCGATCGGCACGTTGCAGCAGGGAGAGTTCGCCGAGAACGTCGCCGGTGGTGTGGACACTTACACGCTGCGCCAGCCGCTCGGCGTATGCGTCGGCATCACGCCGTTCAATTTCCCCGCGATGATCCCGCTGTGGATGTTCCCGATGGCGCTCGTGTGCGGCAATACGTTCGTGCTGAAGCCATCCGAGCAGGACCCGCTGTCGACGATGCAGCTCGTCGAACTCGCGCTCGAAGCCGGCGTGCCGAAGGGCGTGCTGAACGTGGTGCACGGCGGCAAGGAAGTCGTCGATGCGCTGTGCACGCATGAACTGGTGAAGGCGATTTCGTTCGTCGGCTCGACGGCGGTCGGCACGCATGTGTATCGCCTCGGCAGCGAACACGGCAAGCGAGTGCAGTCGATGATGGGCGCGAAGAACCACGCGGTCGTGCTGCCCGACGCGAATCGCGAACAGACCCTCAACGCGCTCGCCGGCGCCGCGTTCGGCGCGGCCGGTCAGCGCTGCATGGCGAGTTCGGTGGCGGTGCTGGTCGGCGCCGCGCGCGAGTGGCTGCCCGAGCTCGTCGCGAAGGCGAAGACGCTGAAGGTCAACGCGGGTCACGAGCCGGGCACCGATGTCGGGCCGGTCGTGTCGCGCGCCGCGAAGCAGCGCATTCTCGGTCTGATCGACGCGGGCGTGAAAGAGGGCGCGACGCTCGTGCTCGACGGCCGCGATGTGAACGTGCACGGCTACGAGCAGGGCAACTTCATCGGCCCGACGGTGTTCACCGACGTGACGGCCGACATGGAAATCTACCGCACCGAAATCTTCGGGCCGGTGCTCGCGGTGCTGAACGTGGCGACGCTCGACGATGCTATCGCGCTCGTCAACGCCAACCCGTTCGGCAACGGCGTCGGCCTCTTCACGCAAAGCGGCGCGGCGGCGCGCAAGTTCCAGAGCGAGATCGATATCGGCCAGGTCGGTATCAACATTCCTATCCCGGTGCCGGTGCCGTTTTTCAGCTTCACCGGTTCGCGCGGCTCGAAGCTTGGTGATCTCGGTCCCTACGGCAAGCAGGTCGTGCAGTTTTACACGCAGACCAAGACGGTCACCGCGCGCTGGTTCGACGACGACACCGTCAACGATGGCGTCAACACGACGATCCGCCTGCGTTGAAGGCACTGAGGGCACACCCGGAGACGACACCATGAAAATAGGCTTTATCGGACTCGGCAATATGGGCGCGCCGATGGCGCTGAACCTGCTGAAGGCGGGCCACGCGCTCAACGTGTTCGACCTCAGTGCGGAAGCTGTGCGCACGCTCGTCGACGCGGGCGCGCAGCCGGCTCGCTCACCGCAAGCCGCCGCGAGCGACGTCGAATGCGTGATCACGATGCTGCCCGCCGCGGCTCACGTGCGCAGCGTGCTCGTCGCGGACGACGGCATCCTCGCCGGCATCGCGCCGGGCGTGCCGATCATCGATTCGAGCACGATCGATCCCGCCAGCGTGAAAGCGTTTGCCGAACTCGCCGCGGCTCATGGCAACAACTTCGTCGATGCACCGGTCTCGGGCGGCACGGGCGGCGCGGCGGCGGGCACGCTGACCTTCATGGTCGGCGGCAGTGCGAGCGCGTACGAGCAGGTCAAGCCAGTGCTGTCGGCGATGGGAAAAAACATCGTGCATTGCGGCGACACCGGCACGGGCCAGGTCGCGAAGATCTGCAACAACCTCGTGCTCGGCATCTCGATGGCGGGCGTCGCCGAGGCGATGTCGCTCGGCGAGGCGCTCGGTATCGACACGAAGGTGCTCGGTAGCATCATCAATACGTCGACCGGGCGCTGCTGGAGTTCGGACACGTATAACCCGATGCCGGGCGTGATCGAGACCGCGCCGTCCTCGCGCGGCTATACCGGCGGCTTCGGCACCGACCTGATGCTGAAAGACCTCGGCCTCGCCACCGATGCCGCGCGCGGCGTGCGTCAACCGGTCTATCTCGGCGCGCTCGCGCAGCAGCTTTATCAAACGATGAGCGCGAACGGCGCGGGGCGCCTGGACTTTTCGGCGGTGATCAAGCTGTATCGCTCGCGTGAGCGCGGCGGTAACGGCCAGGGAGGCACGCAATGATCGACCTCGATTACGCACATGACGGCGCCGTTGCTTTGATCACGTTGAAACGGCCGCCCGCGAACGCTTTCACGCCTGACGGTCTGCTGCAATTGCAACGCACCGTCGAGCAGTTGAACGCCGATGCGCGCGTGCGCGCGCTCGTGATCACCGGCGACGGTCCGAAGTTTTTCAGCGCGGGCGCCGATCTGAACACGTTCGCCGACGGCAATCGCGAAGTCGCGCGCACCGCGGCCGCGCGTTTCGGCGCGGCCTTCGAATCGCTGCAGAACGCGCGGCCCGTCGTCATCGCGGCGCTCAACGGCTTTGCGATGGGCGGCGGTCTCGAATGCGCGCTCGCCTGCGATATCCGCATCGCCGAGCAGCATGCGGTGCTGGCGCTCCCCGAGACGGCGGTCGGTCTGCTGCCATGCGGCTGCGGCACGCAGACGCTGCCGTGGCTCGTCGGCGAAGGCTGGGCCAAGCGGATGATTCTGACCGGCGAGCGCGTCGATGCGGCGACCGCGCTCAGCATCGGTCTCGTCGAAGAAGTGGTGGAGCGCGGCGCCGCGCGTGAAGCCGCGTTGAACATGGCGCAGCGCGTCACCGGTTTGAGCCCGCAGGCGGTCAACTTCAGCAAGGAGCTGATCCATCAGGCGCGGCATGGCGTGCCGCGCGCCGCCGCGCTCGCGCTAGAACGCGAGCGCTTCGTCGATCTGTTCGATGGCGCCGATCAGCGCGAGGGCGTCAACGCGTTCCTCGAAAAACGCGCGCCGCG
Organism: Paraburkholderia sp. MM5384-R2; assembly: GCF_014201025.1. Taxonomy (NCBI): domain Bacteria; kingdom Pseudomonadati; phylum Pseudomonadota; class Betaproteobacteria; order Burkholderiales; family Burkholderiaceae; genus Paraburkholderia; species Paraburkholderia sp. MM5384-R2. The sequence goes on along the minus strand of NZ_JACHDI010000028.1, from coordinate 20,119 downwards.
CTGGCAGACGAGCCGTGCATCGCAGGAGACGCAGCGATGAGCACTTTGCGCGGCTTTGCGGTCGAAATGCGCGCCGCGATGAACCCGCAAGCCGAACCCGACGTGCTGTTTCGCGTCGTCAACCGCGTGGCGATCATCACGCTGAACCGGCCTGCCGCGCTCAACGCGCTGTCGCACGCGATGGTGCGCGAACTCGCGGTGCTGGTCGAGCATTGCCGCACCGATGCCGGGATCGTCGCGCTGGTGCTGAAGGGCGCCGGCGACAAGGGCTTTTGCGCGGGCGGCGACGTGCGCGAGGTACATCGGCTCGCGACGCAGGGCGACCCACGCTGGCTCGCGTTCTTCGTCGACGAATACCGGCTCGATTACGCGTTGCATACGTTTCCGAAGCCGCTGGTCGCGCTGCTCGACGGCATCGCGATGGGCGGCGGCATGGGCCTCGGCCAGGCGGCGCGGCTGCGCATCGTGACCGAACGCAGCCGCATCGCGATGCCGGAGACGCGCATCGGCTTCGTGCCCGACGTCGGCGCGAGCCGCTTTCTGAGCGTGATGCCGGCCGAGCTTGCGCTGTATGTCGGGCTGACCGGCGCGACGCTAGCGGGCGCCGACGCGATGCGCCTGCAACTGGCCGACCTGTGCGTGCCGGCCGACTGGCTCGCGAGCTTCGAGGAACGTTTGCAGCGCATGTCGCACGACGGCGAGCGAATCGACGCGCTGCGCGCCGTGTTCGAGCCGCCGTGCAATATCGTGCCGCACGCGCCGCTCGGCGCGCTGACGCAACTGATCCTGCGCCACTTCGACCGGCGTTCGGGCGTCGAGCGCATCGTCGCGACACTGCGTCAGGATCTCGAACGCGAACCGCCGCGCGAGGTGCGGCAATGGCTGCAAGCGACCTACGACGCACTGACCGCCCATTCGCCGACGATGCTGCACGTGACGCGCGAAGCGCTGCTGCGCGGCCGGCAGATGACGCTTGCCGAATGCTTCCGGATGGAGCTCGGCATCGTGAAGCGCTCGATCGAGGAAGGCGATTTCCGCGAGGGCGTGCGCGCGCAACTGATCGACAAGGACCGTCGGCCGCGCTGGTCACCGGCGACGCTCGCCGATGTGCAACCCGAGCGCGTGCGGCATTTCCTGAGTTCGCCCTGGCACGGCGACGCGCATCCGCTGGCGACGCTGGGCGCGGAGCATGGCGACTGACTTGCGCGGCGTATCGCATGCCGCGCGGGGCGCGCGGCCCGGCGCACCCGCGCCCGCCCTTAGGTCTGCTTGGCATGTCCCGCCCATCAGCCGCCGGTGCCAATTGTGGTCTGGCGTACACAGACTACGCGCGCCAATTGACATCTTTCCGGGCGCGATCTTAGATAGATAGTTAAGCTCCGTCCCGACCGGCAAAGCCTGCTCGCAGCCCTCATCACGGCGCTCGTCCGACCTACGGTGCGTTTATACGTCACCGTTTCCCGCATTCCCGTGCTCTTGATCGATCAGGAGGCAATGCGTATGGAAAAGCCGTCAGATGAGAATCGCCGCTCCAAACCCTTCGGCGACAAACCCGCTTCCCACCTCGAGCAGGGTCCTCATGCAAGAAAGCTCGTCCTCACCGCGCTAGGCGGCATTGCGGTTCTGGTGGGCAGCGGTATCTACTGGGTGGTGACCTTTTCGCATCGCGTGCCGGATGCGGATTGCTTTCCTCCCGGCATCGAGTGCGTTAAAAAGATCGCCGCGGTGATGAAGGAAGTCAGCGACGCGGATCGCGCAACCAGCATGGGCGAGAGCTGGCTGCTTGCGTTGCTGGTCACGGCCTTCACGTTCCTCGTGTTTTATGTCCACATTTGCCGTGGAGAAGACGAACGGGCGCGGACCATTGCGGAGCGCGAGTTCGAGGAGAAGAAGCGTATCGCGGAAGAGGAAGGCGAGGCCGCTCCCGACGTCGACTCCCGCTCGAAGGGTGTAGTCGGCATCCTGCGAAGCTGGTTCGCGTCGCGCTGGTGCATTCCGGTGTTCTGCTACGTCCCCGCGGTATTGCTGTTCGGCGGAGAGATATGGGAGGGCTATACCGATGCGGTCGTACTCGCATTGGCGCTCGCCGCCATTTACGTGGCCGCGGAACACTATTGCGCGCTCGAGCAGCAACGCAAGCTCGTCGACGAGCAGGAAGCGGTGCTCGAGACCATCCGCAAGGAGCTCAGCGACAAGGTGGCCAGCATCGATAACGCGATGGGAACCCGCTATGGTCTTCGCGTGATTTACGACGCCTATCGCGACCCGAACCACGACCAGTCCCGCGCAGAGGAGAGGAAGCGCTTGCAGCCGGGCGCGGCGCACCAGGCTCACGGCGGCGCGGCGAACGTTCAGGAGTCAGAAAAAGGCATTTTTTCGATCTATCGTTTCTTCGATATCGACAAGCAATGGTGGGCGCGCGAGTCCTGGGACGGCTATCGCAGCAGCCCCGCGGCGACGCTCTATCGGACCTTGAAGGAAGGTGCGCGCACGAAGATGACGCTGGTGACGCCCCTCGAATATCCCGAGTTCGACGACGGCTCGATGCAGGACAAGGCACTCTTCTTCGGCAAGTTCATTGGACTCGTATGGCATTACGTCGTGCTGTGGCACGTACGGCGCGCGCTCGAGGCCGACTCGAAAGACGTCGTGTGCGAACACAAGATCCGCATTGCGCAGACTTCGCTGTGGCTGCATGTGGTCGACCGGACCGTCTATCAGATTCTCGGCGACGATCGCGGCAAGGACGTCAAGGTGCGCAACCTGACGCACGACATGGATGAGATCTCGGTATCGCTCGCCCGCTGGGCCAAGCGTGAAATTCAAACGCTGGCGGCGCGTGGCCCGACCGTCGAGGAGTACATCTGCACCTGCCTGACCGATGCCCATCAGGCCATACCCGCGGACGGCGCGGCCACCTTCGGACAGAACGAGGATCACGTACTCGAAAGACTCGGATTCAAGGAATGGGCGAACGAAGGAGACGCGCCATCGGGAATTCGCAAGCGAGTGTTGGCCGCGCGCTGCAAGGGATTGATCCGGGATGCCGTGGCGATCATCGCCACGTCCGAGTCGAGGCAGACGGCGGCCATCGACGGCCAATACGATCCGTCGATCGAAGAGATAGCAGCGGAGGTCGAGTGATGACTACTTCCATCGATGCGATGCTGGCCGACCTGGAGATCATCAGCGACCTGGTGATGTCCATCGTGGTGCCGACGAAAAACACGGACCGGTCGAACTTCACGACGCCGATCTCGCTGATGGTCAGACACCATCTGGTCGGCGGGCAGTCGCCGCTTGCCGGTCGCGACGTGCGCGGTCTCGTCGACCGGCTCAAGCACTGCGCCGGCGCGCTGTGCAAGGTCGGATCGGGCAAGAAGCTGCTCGCCGATTCGCAGTTGATGCGGGGCATTCCTGCGGCGCCATATCAGGCGAATCAGTTCTACGTCGAGTTGCTGACGGCGGTGTCGCTCGGTCTTTACTTTCTCGGCGTGCCGATTGGCGAGCCGTGGGACCTGGTGCAGACCTGGGCCGACGAGGAGGGCGGCGGGCTGCCGAACGGCATCTGCGTGGCGAAGGCGATCGGCGATATCGTGCGCTCGTCGCGCAAGTGGCATCCCACGCTGCCGGTGCAAGCCGATGCGAACGAGCGCGCCAAACGCAGGGCGTCGACGGATCTGATCGTCCATTCGTTCCTGCCGATGATCCTGTTTCGCGATCTGATCCTGTGGGGCGGCGGACAGCCGGAACCGGAGAATTCCGGGCTGCCGGAACATCCGTCGATCCGCAGTCAGACGGCGACCGGACCCACCGAAGGCGACGAGTCGGATGAACGGTCTTTGCTCGTGCCGTCGATCCATGCGTTGGGCCGCTGTTACGAAGTGTTGCAACTGCAACTTTACCTGAGGGCGGGTTATCCGATTTACTATGCCGTGCCAGAGGCCATTCTGAAGACCGAAATTTTGCGGTCCTGCGCGGCGGGAAAATCCACCGAGGAGTGCTGGGAAGAAATGTGCGCGTTCCTGCGTGACAAGATCTTCCGCGGCAAGCTGCCCGACGCCGGCAATCTGCAGAAGCAGTGCGTCTACGTGATCGACCGGACCAAGCCTCCCGCGTGCTTCATCAATCACGATGCGGGGCTGCTGACCTTCGAAGGCATCGATCTCGACGTGGGCAGCCGCGAACTGCCGCTACCGGCGAGTTACATGCTCGATGAACGCAGGGAGCGCTACCGCAAGAGAGTGCTTTCGTTCAAGCCGGCCGATGAGGAAGCCGCGCTGCGAAACCTCTTGAATGGCGCAAAGAACAAGGAACTTTTCAAGCATATCTTTCATGGCGCGAAAGATGATCATCCTGATCCGGCTCACGGCAAGGATGCCGCCAACGACGCCGCGAAGGACACCGTCACGGTGAGGTGACGATGCGCGGCGCACTGGGTATCGGGAACGCCGGATGCTAGGATTTTTATGGTTGCTCCGACGCGGATCGCCTCTGGCGAAGCGATCCGCGCCATAACGAGGCGCGTCGCGCCGTACGTTGGCTGTTTCGTTGCAACGCCAGCAGGCAACTCCACAGTCAAACCTGGCAGGAAGGCACCATGGACAGGAATCGTGTAGAAGGTACAGCGAAGGAGCTCAAGGGCTCGGTCAAGGAAGCGATTGGCAAGGTCACCGGCAATCGCGCGAAACAGGCCGAAGGAGCGGCCGAAAAAATAGCCGGGAGGATACAGGCGAGAATCGGCGAAGAAACCGAACAGGTACGAGAGCGTGTGAAGAGTTAGCGAGCCGAAACTTCACGTACCCGCAGCTTCATTTATCCCGCCCCCCGGTTTCGGGCGCATCAAGTCAGGCACGCAAGCCGTGCAGTGACGCAGCGCGTGCGTAGCGCCTCGCACGCCGCCGGTGCTCGCCGCGTCGCGCCCTCGCGGCGCGGCGTTCGACATACGGAACGTGTAAATTTCTGTTACGGTCCAGAGTCAGCCGGCGCACTCGTCGCGCCGGCGCCGCATCGCCCATTCGAGGACGCTTCATGCTGGGATTCGACGTCGGCGCGGCCAGGAAAGTCTGGACCGCGTCTCTGCTCGCGCTGCTATTTTTCCTCATCTATATCGCGTCGACGACGGTGCTCGTCGTCGTGTTCGCGGTGTTTTTCAGCTATCTGATCTACCCGATGGTGGTGCTGGTCGAACGCGTGAGGCCGCGCCGCATGCCGCGCGTCGTGTCGATCGCGGTCGTGTTCGTCGTCGTGGTCGCGCTGCTCGCGGTGGTTGGCTCACTGTTCGGCGTGGAATTGCAGGATCAGGCGACGCGCCTCTTCACGCAACTGCCCGCGCTGCTGCGCACCGATGTGCCGAACCGTTTTCCGCTTCCGCATTTTCTCGAACCGCTGCGCGAGCGGATCGTCGATTTCGTGCGCAGCCAGATCGAGACCGGCTCGGACAACGCCGTGCCGTTGGCGCGCAGCCTCGGGCTCGGCGTCGTCCACGCGGCGAGCAACCTGATCTACCTGGTGCTGATTCCGATCCTGAGCTTCCTGCTGATCAAGGACGGCGAACGGATGCGCGACGCGTTTTTGGGTTTGCTGAACAGCCGGCATCGCGTGCTGTGGAACGAGATCGTCGTCGATCTGAACGTGCTGCTGTCGAAGTACGTGCGCGCGCTGCTGTTTCTGTCGCTCGCCACGCTATTTAGCTACGGCGTGGTGTTCTCGCTGCTCGGCGTGCCGTACGCGTTTCTGCTCGCGGTCAGCGCGGGGCTGCTCGAATTCGTGCCGTTCGCGGGGCCGCTTGCCGCGGTCGCGATCACGCTCGTGGTCGCCGTGTTCAGCGGCTATCCGCACCTGTTGTGGCTCGTGATTTTTATCGGGCTGTACCGGCTGTTCCAGGACTACGTGCTCAATCCGTATCTGATGAGCGAAGGCGTCGAGGTCAGTCCGTTTCTGGTGATCGTCGGACTGCTCGCGGGCGATCAGCTTGGCGGCGTCGCTGGGATTTTTCTCGCGGTGCCCGTGATCGCGACGCTGAAGATCGTGATCGGCCGGGCACGCGTGTTTTACTCGGCGTCGCACGGGCAGGGCGAAGCTGCGCGGCGCGCGCTGACGGGCAGCGCCGACGACGAGGCGTAGCGCGCGGCTCGCAGTTGGCGCAGCGACACCGCGCGCTGCCTGGCATCGCTAACCTTCTCCAGCGATGTTAGCTTCGATGCCGGCGCGAGGCATCCTCGCGCCAGCGGCGCTGGCCGCCGCCACTTCGCGCGGCACGCCCTTCACGCGCGAGACCCACAGCACCGCCGCGCATGCGACCGCCACCGCCGCCCAGCCGACGGTTCCATACCCGGCGATGCGGCCATCAGCCGACGTGCTCAGCATCAAGCCGCCGAGCCACGCGCCAGTGCCGGTGCCGAGCGCCTGCAGCGCGCTGTTCGCGCTCAGGAACGCACCGCGTCGCGCGGGCTCGGGGACCGTGGTCAGCAGTGCCTGCATCGGCACCATGCGGCCGTTCATCAACACGAGGAAGCACGGGAAGAACAGCACGAGCGCGTAGAACGGCAGGTTCGGCAGATGCGTGATGAACAGCACCGGCACGAACGACAGCAGCGCCGCGCAGCGAAACACGCGCTGCGTGCCGAAGCGGTCGGCGAATCTGCCGACGAGGCGCGACGTGAAGAAGGTCGCCGCACCGCCGGCCATGTACAGCCACGACAGCTGTCGCGGCGCGACGCCGTGATTGGCGACCAGCATCGGCGCTATGAACGGGATCACCAGCATGTGCGCGATCATCATCATGAACGTCAGCGCGAACGCGTTCAGATGGCTTCGGTTGCTCAGCAGGCGCCACAGCTCGGGCAGTACTTCCGCGAGCGGCGGCTGCCGGCGGCTCAGATGCGCGGCCAGCGACGGCACCTGTTGCGAGGCCGCGAACCACACCAGCAGCGACAACGCGACCAGCAGGAAGAACGGCGCCGCCCAGCCGAACTGCGCGCCGAGCATCACGCCGGCCGGCACGCCGGCGATCGCCGCGAGCGAGAACGCGGTCATGATCGTGCCGGTCGCGGCGCCGCGCCGTTGCAACGGGATCACGTCGCCGACGATCGCCATGATCACGGAGCCGAGCACGCCGCCCGTGATGCCCGCGAACGCGCGCGCGGCGAGCAGCAGCGCGAAGCTCGACGCGAGCGCGCACGCGAGGTTCGACAGCGCGAACAGCGCGTAAATGGTGAGCAGCAGACGGCGCCGGTCGAAGCGGTCGATATAGGTCGCCGCGAACAGGCCCGAGAGCCCCGAGCACCACGAATACGCGGATACGGCCGTCGCGAACGCGGCCGGCGCGATCTGGAACGCGCTCATGATCTGCGGGCCGAGCGGCATCATCACCATGAAGTCCATGATGATCGTGAACTGCGTGAGCGCGAGCAGCCACAACAAACGACGCTCGTGCCGTGCAGTGATTGAGTACATCGGTGGATTTCCTTTAGTTGTTGTTCGAAGTACGCCGCTAATGCCGCGCGCCACGCGAGCAGAAGCTCAGTCGTCGATCGTTTCGTGGACCGCGACCGCGCCCTGTTTCCAGTAGCTGGCCGCGCGAATCCGCGCCTTGTCGACGCCGCGCTCGCCGCACAGATGTTGACGCACCGCGCGGATCGTCGCCGCTTCGCCGGCGGCCCACACATAGCCTTCACCGTTCACCGGCAGCCAGGTATCGCGCACCGCGTGCAACAGCGCTTCGCCGCGCGTGCCGTTTTGCGTGTTGGCTTCGCTGCGATAGCACCAGACCAGATGCACCTCGGCCTGCGTCGTGAACTCGATGCGCGCCGACGGATCGGCGACCTCGATCACCGCGGCGACGCGCGTACCGGCCGGCAACTCTTCGAGACGGCGCGCGATCGCGGGCAGCGCGGTGTCGTCGCCGATCAGCAGATGCCAGTCGAAGCCGGTCGGAATCACCAGCGAACCGCGCGGGCCGCCGACGCCCAGATATTGGCCCACCTGCGCCTGCGCGGCCCACGTCGCCGCGGGGCCCGCGTCGTGCATCGCGAACTCGATGTCGAGCTCGCGGGCGTCGCGATCGAAACGGCGCGGCGTGAAATCGCGCGCGGTCGGCCGCTTGCCTTCCGGGAACACCGGGCCGTCGGGGTCGGCTTGCGGCAGCGTAGGTTTGTCGGCGCCGGGGTCGGGGAAGAAGACCTTGATGTGATCGTCGAACGAGGCTGAGACGAAGTCGTCCAGATCGGCGCCGGTGAAGGTCACGCGAACCAGGTGCGGCGTCAGCGCGCGCACCTGCTTGACCTGCAGCAGACGAAACTTCAACGGATGCCGTACGCGATGCACGGCGAGATCAGGGCGAGTGGGTTGCTCTTGCATGTGGGCGATGCTCCGGTTTGGTTCGGGAGGACGCGCGGGTCGCCTCGTGGACGGGCGCGCGTTGTCAGGCGGTCGGCTCGCTGTCGTTGCCGGGCTTTGCGATGTCGCCACGGTTGCCGCCTTCGATTTCTTTGGCCGCGCGCATCAGGATCGCTGCGATGCGGCGCTGTTCGTCGGCCGGCGCGTTGTCCCGGCGCAGCAGCGCGTTCTTCAGCGTGCGGCGCGCTTCATTCAGCTCGGGCACCCAGCCGCCTTCGCTGACGTCGGCCGGCTCCTCGCCGGCAAACGCGCGGCGCACCGAATCCATCTTGCGTGCGATATGCGAGAGTCGCGCGAGCATCAGCTCGACGCGCTCGCGGTTCGCGGCCAGATATTCGCGGCCCGCATCCGCCAGCTCATAGCGCTTGCGGTTGCCTTCGAGCTGCACGGTGACGTAGCCGAGTTCTTCGAGATAGGTCAGCGCTGGATAGACCATGCCGGGGCTCGGACTATAGAAGCCGTTCGAGCGCGTTTCGAGCGCCTTGATCAACTCGTAGCCGTGACTCGACTGCGCTTCGATCAGCGATAGCAGCAGCAGTTGCAGATCGTCGGAGCTGAATTTGCGGCCACGCGGGAAACCATCGCCGTCGCCGCCGAAGCCGCCGGGGCCGCCGCCACCGTATCTGCCCGGACCGCCGAAACCACCGCCGAAGCGCGAGCCACGGCCGCCGAAGCGCCACTCGTGATGGCGGCCAAAGGCGTGACGCAAAACGTGCAGCAGGTAGTGGTGGCGGGCGCCGGAGGAAGCGCATGCTTCGGAGGCGCCCAGGCCGGCGACTTCGCTCGCCTGCGGCGACGGAAGGCGGAAACCGGCATGAAAACGGTCGCGCGCGCCGCGCGGACCGCAAAAATGACGAGGATGACGCATCTGGGACTCTCCTGTGAGTGTCGTAAGATGCATCTTAAGATATATATCTTAAGATTGTCTGTCAAACTCTTTTTGCGATCTTATGAGCGCACAACAAAGTCTGCGGGATCGCGAAAGGTCGCTCGGTCGCCTTGGTTTTTTGGTTTGGAACCTCGATCGATCTTTCGTCCATTGAAGCCAACATGCTTTGGCATCTCCCGAGACTGCTTCGGAAGGCAAAACGAACACCGGCAGACCGTAGTTGATCCGGCCGCCTGTCCCGCCGCCAAAAATAGCAGGTAGCCGCTCGCGAATCAGATGACACAGATGAAGCTCGCTTCGCGATGGCACTGAGATAGTGCATGGCTAGACCGGGAGCATGGCGACACCGGTTCATGCTTGCGGACGATGTCCTCTATCAAATCATAAGTCGTCATGTGAAGACGTATTTGAAAAACCGCGCCAATCAAACGGCCGATAAAAAACGCCACATCGCGATTTTCCTTACAAACAGGCCAATACACCAGCTTGCATGCTGGATCGACGTCGCGCCTGCTCATGGAAATGTAGTCGTCAATTGACGATCTAATTTATCGGCGATATCCTCGCTGCCAATACGATGGCTGAAGCGGTAGCTATCCCACGGGGTGAACAGCGCCGCGCACGCGGCTGGAGCGACTCATGAGCAGCGTCAAGCGAATCGGGAATGGCCGTCGTCGATTGCCTCGGTTACCGGCGGGCGGGGGCTGTCGCGGGTTGCCGGTCTTCGCCCGGAATCGCAGCCTGAGTGCGCAGGCGCAACGCGTATGAAGCCCACCGCGTTTTCGTATCACCGGCCGCACACGCTCGACGACGCGCTGTCGCTTCTTGCTCTTCACGGTTTTGACGCCAAGCTGATCGCCGGAGGACAAAGCCTCGCGCCGATGATGAATATGCGCTTCGCGCAACCGGCGCACCTGGTCGATCTGAATGCGCTGCCTCAACTCAAGGGCGTCACGCTTGAACCCGATACGCTAGCGGTCGGCGCAATGACGCGCCATCACGAACTGGCCACCAGCAACACAGTACGCGCTGCTTGCCCGCTACTGGCTGAAGCGGCGGCGACGATCGGACATTACGCCATCCGACAGCGCGGGACACTCGGCGGCAGTCTCGCGCATGCGGACCCCGCGGCGCAATTACCGCTCATTGCGAGCACGCTAGGCGCACGCATCGAGATTGTCGGGCCGGCCGGCAGCCGACAGGTGTCGGCGGCACAGTTTCTGATCGCGGTGATGAACACCGATCTGGCGGTCGACGAAATCATTCGCACGGTGCGCTTTCCGACGGCGTTGTCCGGCGAGCGGCATGCCTTCGAAGCATTTAGCCGACGGCACGGCGATTTCGCGATCGCGGCTTGCGCTGTCACCGCCGTGCTCGCGGATGACAGGTTCGCCTCGTTGCGGATCGGCGTAGGCGGTGTGGCAGATGTGCCGCTGGTGCTTGACGACCTCGCTGCGGGATTCGTCGGCGAAACGGCCGATGCGCCGAGCGTCGGCAGGATTGCCGAGGCAGTCGCAAACGCCGTCGAGGTGCACGATCAGCCAGGCATTAGCGCCGCGTATCGGCGCGATCTCGTCAAGGCGCTCATCGCGCGAGCATTGCAGCGGATAACCGCCGGCGTTACGCAACCCGATTAGGCCGTTCATGGAAAAGACAGCAATTTACCTGAGTGTGAACGGTGCGCGCCATGAAGTGCATTGCGAGCCTCGCAAGCTATTGTCCGATGTGCTGCGCGAAGATTGCCGGCTGACGGGCACGCATGTCGGATGCGAGCACGGTGTGTGCGGCGCATGCACCGTGTTGATCGATGGCCGCCCGGCACGCTCATGTCTGGCTTACGCCGTGCAGATGGATGAAGCGCAGATCACGACCATCGAGGCGGTCGCGCAAGACGGTCGTCTGTCGCCGCTCCAGCAGGCGCTGCATGAGTGCCACGGTCTGCAGTGCGGTTTCTGCACGCCCGGCATCGTCATGACATTTGAAGCGTACCTGCGCGAGAACCCGTGCCCATCCGAGGCCCAGGTGCGCGAGGTGCTGTCGGGCAATCTGTGCCGCTGTACCGGATATCAGAACATCGTGCGGGCGATCCTGCTCGCGGCCGAGCGGATGCGCGCGGAGACGGTCGATGTCTGAGCAGACGTTTCGTTACCTCAACAAAGCGACGCCTCGCACCGAAGACTATCGGCTGCTGACCGGCTATGGCCGGTATCTCGACGACATCGAGATACCCGGTGCCCTTCACGTGTGCTTTGTTCGCTCGCCGCACGCGCATGCGCGGATCGTCTCCATCGATATTCACGGCGCCGTCGCGATGCCCGGCGTCGTATCCGTCATCACGGGCGTGGAACTCGCGCAGTGGACTACACCGTTCCGTGTCGCACCACCCGTCGAAGGACTGAAGCCCGTCGAATTTGCGACGATGCCAGTGGACATAGTGCGTTTTCAGGGCGATCTGGTGGCTTGCGTCGTCGCGACGGATCGGTACCTCGCTGAAGACGCCGCCGAGCAGGTGCTCGTCGAGTTCGAACCGCTGCCCGTGGTGACAGACATGTGGCGGGCGCTCGCGCCCAACGCGGCGCAAGTCGACCCGGCTGTGCCAGGCAACCTGGTCTCGCACCAGACCTACGTGCATGGCGACCCTGAGCGCGCCAACAGCTGGGCCTTCCGGATAGTCGAAGCGACCTTCCAGCAGCAGCGCCAGACCCATGTGCCGATCGAAACCCGCGGCTGTGCAGCGGTCTGGGACGCCGGACGGAACCACCTGACGTTCCATATTGGAACGCAGGTGCCACATCCTTTGCGCACTCAACTGGCGCAGCGCCTCAAGCTCGACGAGTCTCAGGTGACCGTGATTTCGCCCGATGTCGGTGGAGCGTTCGGACAGAAAATCGCCTTGTACCGCGAAGAGTTGACGGTTGCTGCGCTGGCTCGCCAATTGAAACGGCCCGTGCGCTGGCGTGAGGATCGCCTCGAGAACCTGACGGCCGCCGCCAATTCACGTGAGGACTTCTGCCGCACCCGCGCAGCGGTCGATGAGCGCGGCACCCTGCTCGCTCTCGAACTCGAACTCCGCGAAGACTTTGGCGCCTATTGCTTCTTTCCTGCCAACTATCTGGCGCGCGTCGTTGCGATGATCCTGAGCGGACCGTACCGGCTGCAGGACTACGCTTTTGATGTGAAGGTCGTGCTCAGTCATAAATGTGGCAATGCACCGATGCGCGCGCCGATGTCCATCACCAGCTGGGTGATGGACGGCACGCTGGATGCAATTGCGCGGGAACTGGCACTCGACCCGGTCGAGGTACGCCGGCGCAACCTGCTGAGTCCGGCAGAACTGCCGTACCGCACTGCTACGGGAGAATGTCTGGACGACATCACGCCGACCCAGACGTTCGAGGCCTTGCTGTCGGCGCTCGACTACGCGGGCTTTCGCGAGCGCCAGCAGGCGGCGCGCGCAACTGGCCATTACCTGGGGCTTGGCCTGTGCAACGTGGTGGAACCGACCACGTATGGTTCGCGCTTCTATAAGGCCGCGGGAATTCCCGGTTCGGGGCACGAAGCAAGCTGGATCCGTATCGAACCGGGCGGGGTGGTGAACGCGTCGGTCGGTCTAGGGCCCAGCGGCCAGGGCTATGAAAGCGCGATGGCCAACGCGGTGGCGGAGGGCCTGGGCGTGCCGCCGTCGAGCGTGCGCATTCATATGGGCCACACCGATATCGCACCATACGGTATGGGCAGTCGTGGCGCCCGCAGCGGCACGGCAGGCGGCGGCGCGCTTTACCTGTGCGCACTCGACGCACGCCGCAAGGTGCTCGCGATCGCCGCCGGTTGCCTTGGTTTGTCTGACGAGCAGTCGCTGCGCCTGATCGACGCGAGAATCGAGCGTCGTCGCGCGGACGAGTGGATCGACACGGGTTTGACGCTCGCCGACGTCGCCCGCCGTGCGTATCTGGATCCAACCGCGTTGCCGCAAGGTTTGACGCCGGGCCTTGAATTTCACCTGACTTACGACCCTCCGGCCATGACCTATTCGAATGCGGCTCATGGATGCGAGATCGAGGTGGACGTCTGGACCGGCGCAATCCGCATCGCGCGTTACGTCATCGCGGAAGACTGCGGCACGCTGCTCAATCCCACCGTGGTGGAAGGGCAGCAGCATGGCGCCGTGGCGATGGGACTGTCGGGCGCGCTGTTCGAGCAGATGCGTTACGACGACTCAGGACAGAACGTGACCGGCTCACTCGCCGACTACCTGATCGCCACTTCAACTGAATTGCCCAACCTCGAGATCATCCCGCTGCATACGCCTGGCAAGTCGACGGCGGCCGGCATCAAGGGGATGGCCGAAGGCGGGGTGATGGGAGCGATCGGCGCATTGACCAACGCGGTCAATGATGCGCTTGCGCCATTTGGCGTCGTTGCCGACCGTCATCCACTGACTCCCATGCTATTGCGCGACTTGCTGCGCGACAAACTCTGAACGGACCAACCATCATGAATCAATCTACAGGCAGACCCGCGATTGGCTTTATCGGCCTTGGCATCATGGGTTTCTCGATGGCCTCGCGGCTCGCCGCCGCCGGCTATCCGCTGCATGTCTATAACCGTACGCGTGCGAAGGCTGAGCCGCTCATCGAGGCCGGCGCGACATGGCAAGCGACCCCGCGGGCGCTCGCCGAAGTATCGGACGTCGTGTTCACGGTTGTCGGCACCCCCGCGGACGTCCGCACCCTATATCTGGGCGACGACGGTCTGATCGGGCATGCGCGGCGCGATGCGGTGCTGGTCGACATGACGACGTCGAGTCCAAAACTGGCCGAAGAGTTGGCCGCGCACGCCGCTGAGCGCGGGGTGCACATGCTGGATGCGCCGGTATCGGGCGGCGACATCGGTGCGCGCGAAGGGCGCCTGTCGATCATGGTCGGCGGCGCAAGCGCTGTGCTCGCACGCGTGGAACCGATGTTGCGCTGCCTCGGCACCAACATCGTCCTGCAAGGCGGCCCGGGAGCGGGTCAGCACACGAAGCTGTGCAATCAGATCGTCGTTGCGTCGACGATGATGGGCGTGTGCGAAGGGCTCGCCTATGCGCACAGCGCCGGCCTGGATGCCGACACCGTATTGAGCGCGATTGGCGGAGGCGCGGCGGGTGGATTCCAGCTGAACAACCTGGGGCCGCGTATTGCCAAGGGCGATTTTGCACCCGGTTTCTTCATCGAGCATTTCATCAAGGACATGCGGATTGCGCACGAGGAAGCGCGGAGCATGGGACGTGAATTGCCGGGTCTGGAACTGGTGCGCGTAATGTACCAGGAGTTGGCCGAGCGGGGCTGCGCGCGCAACGGCACGCAGGCGCTGTTCAAACTCTACGAGCGCTGAGCGGCGACGATGAAGCTGACAGATCAAACCATCCTGCCCGTGCCCCCTGACGCCGCATGGCGTGCATTGAACGATCCCGTAGTACTCGAAGCATGCCTGCCTGGCTGCAAAGCGCTGAAGAGGCTCGACGACCTGCATTTCGAATCGACCGTGCAGATTCGCGTCGGCCCAATGGCGGCGACCTTCAAAAGCAACGTCGAATTGTCGGATCTCGATCCGCCCAGGGCCTATACGATTGTCGGTATGGGCAGTGCGGGTGCGCTGGGTTTTGCCAAAGTCACGGCGCGCCTGCAACTTGAAGCGCAGGGGGATACGACCGTGCTGGTGTACGACGCTGACGTCGAGATTGGCGGGAAGCTGATGAGCGTGGGGTCGCGCCTGATTCAGTCTGCCGCGAGCAAGAATCTCGATGAGTTCTTCAGCGCGCTGAAGGCGCATGTCGAAAGCCACGCGGTCTGATGGCGCCGTGCTGTGAAAGAGTACCGATCGAAACAGAGGGAATCATGCTGATAGAAATGCGTACATATCAGATTACGGCGGGAAAGACAGGCGAGTTCCTGGACATCTACGAGCGCGAAGGGCTTGGCATCATCAGTCAGTACGCCCGCCTCAAGGGTTGCTGGACGAAGGACTCAGGCACGTTGAACTCGATCGTGTTTTGCTGGGGCTACGAGGACTACGCGCATCGGGCCGCGCAGCGCGCGAAACTCGCAGCCGATCCACGCTGGCAAGCTTTCACGCCGCGCATCCTGCCGTATCTCGTCCATCAGGAATCGGTGTTTCTGTCGCCAGTGCCGTTTTGCCCAATGGACTGAGGTGAGTGCCGAATTTCCCGGCCGCGCGACCTATCGACGTACCTGCCGTTTGGCGGTCTGCTTGTGAGGTGGCGGGCTGACATTTTATGACGAATCAG
Organism: Paraburkholderia sp. MM5384-R2; assembly: GCF_014201025.1. Lineage (NCBI taxonomy): Bacteria > Pseudomonadati > Pseudomonadota > Betaproteobacteria > Burkholderiales > Burkholderiaceae > Paraburkholderia > Paraburkholderia sp. MM5384-R2. Next base: position 4,541 of record NZ_JACHDI010000028.1, on the reverse strand, counting down.
AAAGGACTATTGATGACACACTTTACTTTCACTCCCGGAGCCGTCGCCGTCGTGACAGGCGGCGCTGCCGGCATTGGACTCGCTGCTGCGAAGCGGTTTGCGCAGCTCGGGCTTCGCGTGTGCATTGCGGATCTGGGTGAGGACCGCCTGGCGCATGCGACGCAGGCGATTGCCAGCGTGGCTGCTGAAGGTGCGAAGGAGGTACTGGCCGTCGAGACGGACGTCAGCCGCCTCGAAGACCTGAGCCGCCTCGAAGCAGCGGTTCGGGATCGCTTCGGCGGCACGGATATCCTCATGAACAATGCGGGGATTCAACCGGGTAGCGCCATGTTCGGAGCGGCCGCTAACTGGGATCGGGTGCTCGACGTCAACCTATGGGGTGTCATTCGTGGCACTCGGACCTTCGTGCCCGCGATGATCGCGCGCGGACGCCCGGGCCTCGTCATTAACACCGGTTCGAAGCAGGGCATCACGACGCCGCCCGGCGACCCGGCTTATAACGTCTCCAAGGCCGGCCTGAAGGCGTTTACCGAAGCACTGCAGCACGAGTTGCGCAATACGCCGGGCTGCCGGATCAGCGCGCATTTGCTGATCCCTGGCTTTGTATTTACGGAGCTTGCCGCTCAAGGTCGTACCGAGAAACCGGCCGCTGCCTGGACGCCCGAGCAGACTGTCGATTTCATGATCGAGCGACTGGGTGCCGGCGATTTCTACATTCTGTGCCCCGACAACGATGTGCCTCGCTCCCTCGACGAGCGACGCATCCTTTGGGCTGCGGGAGACATTGTAGAGAATCGCCCGGCGCTATCGCGTTGGCATCCGGACTACGAGCAGGCGTTCGCAGCGTATATCCGGAAGAACGACTGACTTGCCCGCCCCGCAAATCGCAAGTGGAAGATGGGAGATGGTAGAGATTCCAAGGTGGCGACAGAGCGAAACCTATCCCGATCCGTCGGTGGAGGTCCTCGATCCGCGCTTTCTGAAATACCGCATTACCCATGCCGCAGTGGAGCGCCTTGCGACTGGAATGCGCTTTGGTGAAGGGCCCGTGTGGTTCGGCGGCGGCGAGCACGGCGCGCCGGATGGCTTTCGCTGCGACACCGACGGCAATCTGTGGGCCGGCTGGGGTACAGGACCGACGTTGAACGGCGTGATGGTGTTCGCACCGGACGGCGAGGCCATCGGCCGCATCGCGCTGCCTGAACGCTGTGCGAACCTGTGCTTTGGCGGCGCTCGCCGCGCCACCGCCCCGAGGGTGAGTAAGCTCCATTGTCCGCAGATGGGGTGACGCGAGGCTGACCTCTGCATTACGCCGCTGTCATGTTCAGATAGGCAAGAGCGTGCTGAGCGTCGCGATGTAGTGACGGATCGAATCGCTGACGAGCCACGTCGGAAGTGCGGTCTGAACTCGATGAGGCTCTTTCAGCAAACGTACGCAAACGCGGCTATGATTTCACGCGGCGATCGGCGCCGAAACAGAAAAGGAGAAGTACCCGGATGATCCATGTCATTGCCACAATCACCGCACAGCCCGGTCAACGCGAAGCCGTGCTGGCACTTTTCAACAAGAACCGGCCGGCGGTATTGGCCGAAGAGGGGTGCATCAGCTACGAGGCCGTCATCGACGTACCTGAGTTCGGGACGATTCAGACACCGCTCGGCAAGGACACGTTCGCTGTCATCGAGCGCTGGGAAAGCGCGCAAGCGTTGAGGGCGCACGGGGCCTCTGCGCATATGGCCGAATATGGACACAATACGCGCCCGTTGCTCGTGAGCCGCGTCATCAACGTGCTTCAGGCTTGCTAAAGAGAGCGTTCGTGGCGGCCCGCCATCGGCTGGGCGGGATTCGATGCCAATGCGGGCGCCGTCACGCCGACTCCCATCACGATGCCTCCGTGGCAACGCGGACATGGACGAACATCCGGTTCCAGGTTAGTTGGCAGCAGCAAGGACGACGCTCGCTTCGCAACGGCTGCGATAATGCGAGGGTCACGCAGGGCAGCGCGGGCTACCGCCCACGGCCGGGGTGTGTACTTTATCAAAACGTAAATCGTCATGTGATGATAATAGCTATAATCCGAGAGCGTAGGGAGCTATGAAGACCAAAGGGACTATCGAGAAGCCGAGCCGTGGAACCGGCGCCGACCGCGTGGCGGTCAAGCGGCCGATGAAAAAAGCGCCGCAGCGTTTGCCGCGCGCCGAGCGTCAGGCGCGCGTGCTGGAGAAGGCCGCGGAATATTTCGCGGAGCATGGTCTCGGCGCACAGACCCGCGCCATCGCGGAAGCCTGCGGCGTATCGCAACGCTTGTTATATAGCCTGTTCCCGAGCAAGGCCGCTTTGATTGATGAAGTCTACAAGCGGGAAGTCGTCGGAATCTTCGACGCAATCTGGTTTGTTCAATTGCAAGACCGAAGTGTGCCGATTGAAAGCCGACTCAACCGCTTTTATTGCGAGTACTATGACACGCTCCTGACGCGCCGCTGGCTGAGGCTCTTCCTTTATTCGTCGCTCGAGGGCCTGCACACGGCGCCGGCCTATACGAACGCGATCGTCAGCCATGCGCTCGAGATCATCGTCACGGAGACCGCGTATGAACTGGGTCTACGCATGCCCGCCGACCCGACTCAACTGGGCGAAGTGGGTTGGCTGTTACATGGCGCCGTGTCTCATCTGGCGATTCGCCGCCGCATCTATTCGAATGAAAACAGCATGCCCGCCGCAGCGGTGATTGCCATGCACGTGCGCGCCTTCCTGACGAGCCTGCCGAGCCTGCTGCCTGCGCTATAAACGCATTGCGAGTCGGCGCCGGGCGACTCGCCGGTGTTATCGCTGCGATCGTCCGAGTCGTCTCCAGTGCAACTCGTCAGGTGACGATATGATCCTGAGAAATTGAACTGCGTTGCCGCGCAGGCGCCGTGGCGGCTGCTCATTTCAACTCGCGGCGGATTATGACGAGGCGGCAAAGCCCATAGCGTTATACAGAAGTCATTAGCCGAGCCCTTCGCGGAGCGCGCGTAGCGTGTCAGCGGCAGCGAGTACCTGATCGAGCCCTCGCCAGATGGTCTTGGCGCCCGGCTCACCGTCACTCTTTCGGCCGAGGAAACCACCGATTTGCGCAATCAGCCGCACGACCTCATTCACAGTGGGCGGCGTCGCCGGCATCTTCTTTTTTGCCAGCAGATGGGCGCCACGAATTTCGTCCGGATCGAAGAACAAGGCGGCATCCAGATCCGGGCAGGTTCGGCCTTTGCGCATCAAATACGTCACGCGCCAAGCCACCACCAGGAACAAGGCCAGCGCGCGCTCAATCCGGTCGACAGCGGCCAATTGCAGGGTCTCGACTTCGCAGCCATTCTTGAGGACATGGAAATAGATTTCGATTTCCCATCTCGCCCGGTACCAATTGATCAGTTCGACCGCTTCTTCTTGGGTTGCGACGGCTCGGTTGGTCAGCAAACGCCACTCAATCGGCTTGATGCCAGCGGGCGCCCCGACTTCGCGTGCGATTACGCAGTGAACCTTGATCTTGCCGCGCTCGCCGTCCGCGATCTCGACTTCGCGAGCCCACAGTTGCTGGCGCACGGTGCGACTCTTCTGAGTCTCGCGGGCGCCGGTCACGAAGGTGATTTCACCCAAGGGCTCAGCGCTGGTTGTACTCGCCCACAGCCTGGCGCCGTCGCCGCCGGGCAAACAGCGGTCATGTTTGGCGCGCACCAGCCAGTCCGCCGGCGTGCCCAGCTCGCTGGCCCGGCGCATCATTTGCACCATGTCGGCCTCGCGGTCGGCCACGTACACCAGTCGCGTGTGCGGCATGTCCGGCGCCATTTCCGCCACGCGCTCGTAGCCTTCGACCCAGCGTGTGCTTTCTTTCGGACCAGGACGAACGCCATCGGCATCAAGCTCCTCACGCGCCCACATCCACGCGTCGAGCACGCCCAGCGGTTCGCGTTCGGTCGTCACCGCATAGGTGGGGTGCAAGTACAGCCCGCGCCTTGCTTCGTAGTTCAACGGCCCCAGCCCGTCGATGTCCTGGCCGTTGAAATCAAGCTCGGTCGTGTCCTGGATGCACAGCACCACCGACCGGCTGCGCATGCGTTCCTGCGTGCTCGCCCAATGCGGCTCCAGTATGGCTTCCCAGGCCACATCCGTATTGCGCAAAAAACGGTACGCTGCGCACGTCTCGCTCCAGCTATCGCACGCCTGCGGGATACTGGCCGTCGGATTGGCCGCAAGTCGTTCCATCAATTTCTTTGCCCTCCTGTCCAGGCGGGCGTCGCCAAGGTCCAGCCCCGCAAATTCCTGCTCGATCCACTGCTGTGCAGCCTTCGTCACGCGCCCGCCCAAATTGCAAGAGTAGACGCGATTCGGCCAAAGTTTACAAGCCCAGCCTCCAAGTCATTGAATGTAAACGGCTTGCTGGCGCGGGCGGCGCGGACAACGAAATGTGTATAACCTTTCATGATTTAGATCGGCATCGCCCCCAAGCATGAAAGCTCCTTAAGGCAGAGAATCAGCGGTGGTGCACAGGACACCAAAGACC
>NZ_JACHDI010000027.1:0-101419 GCF_014201025.1 Paraburkholderia sp. MM5384-R2 | reverse complement strand
CACCTTCTCACACGACGTCGGCAAGGCAACATTGCGACAACAGAAAACCACATTTGTGCTTGCGCTCAATGGGGAAGCCCTTGTAGTAGCCTTAGCCGTCGTTCGCGTATTTACGCTGATATGCCTGCTGAATGCTGCAGAGCGGTCATTTGGCGAAGGCAACGGCGAACGACCACTGCCACTTGAGCGAACAGGTAGTCTCGTCCCACCCGGACTGTCTAAATGTCGAATCGTCAACTACTCATCGCATGGTGAGATGGAGTTTGCTAAACCACAGATTAATGTCGTGCTTGGTGGGCAGCCACGCCACCAAATTGATCTACGATTCGCGTTCAGCGTGGAGGCTTTCACTCATTGAAACCTTCTTCGTCATAGTCAAACGCATAGCTCTCCAATGCTACTGTTGGTAAGTACTCGCCCCACCTTCCACCTTTCTGTCGACCGGTCTCAGAGATTAGGTGAAGGTTTTTTCGAGCGCGCGAGCCCGTTACATACAAAAGCTTCCGGGCGCTCGTAAGTCCCTCAGGATCGCTGAAATGCGGCACCATTCCTTCCAGGAGAGTGCAGGCTATGACGACATCAAATTCTGCTCCCTTGACGCCATGAATCGTCGACACCGTTATCCCCGAGCGTTCCTGGAATACTCTCCGGAAAAACGCGATGTCTCGACTATCACGGACGCCCTCGCGCTCAAGTTTTCCGATGCGTGCGAGGGAACTGTCGAAGAACGCCGTATGGTGCTCCTCTAGTAGCTGATGGACGCGGTAGTCAATCTCGATTCTTCGGAAGAGTGAGTCGAAAAACTCTCGAAGGTAATCGAGGCCATCAGTTTCCGTGACTTGAATAGCGTTGCAGTGCTTCAGAAATGACTTCTGGTCAATCCGATGTGCGACGACTCCAGCATTAGACAATGCGGTCAGTACCTCCTTCGCCCATCTCATGCGACGCAGGTAAATTGATGGGGGCGGCTCGGTCAGCGCCAAGCACGCGACCGTATACCAGAAATTCTCAATGTCTCTCGAAAATGGCGCCATCCCGGGGCCGTCAAATGCAAATTCAGGTGCTTCCGTAACCAGACGTCGCGTCAGGGCTGCCAGATGTATCCATTGCGGCGCGAGAACGCAGATTTCGTTGGCTTCTATGCCGAGAACCTGTGTGCTGTGTCTGACCAATCGAACAATTTCGCCAACAAGATTGGCTTTGGATATGACCTTGTTGTAGGTAATTAAGCTCGGATAGTGCATTTGCCCCCGTACCTCGGACACCGCCTCACACTTGAGTTGATGAGCGCAATCTCGCCACCGCGTTCGAGCATTACAACGAGCAGCGTCCTCATAGCGCGCTGAAGTACCGCTCGCCACGCGAGTTCAGGCGCAGGACCGATTCGCGCTGCGGTCGCGGCGTCCGGCTTGGGCATGAACGCCACGCAGTGGATAGCGTCAAGCAGTAAGGCCGGTTTACCGATAACCATCTTGGCCGGTCGACCGGGGTGCCACAGCATGTGACGCGTGCTTCCTCCTCAACGAAGTCCGTCGTGCGCCTTGGCGGCAGATCCATGAGCTTTTCGCGCTCAAGGCGGAACGCCGCTGCGTTACGTCGGTTGCGGCGCATGATGACTTCACGCAGAAACTCCTCGTAGGCCGCGCGATCATCGAAGTCCCGGTGGCCGCGCAACATCAACGCCTGATCGATGGCTTCCTTCAGATAGCGATGAGATGACTCAACGCTGCCGTTCTCGTGACCCAGGCCACGATTGTTGCGTGTCCCGTCCATGCCATAGTGCTCGAGCAGCGCCGCATAGCGCACCGTGAAGTCTTCTTCATCTGCGAGGTTTCGGAACGCCGCTGACAGGCTTTCGGTGCGATGCTCTCGCGGGCAGCCCCCGGCCTGCCACAGTGCTTTCTGCAATCCCATGGACAGTGCTTCGAAGCTCTCGCCGCCTTCAACGATGTTGGCGTACTCCCAACGGGAAAACGCCAGCGCGAAGTGGTACAGCCGGTGTTCGAGGGGCACGCCAGCGATGGTCACTCGCAGTTCGGCCATATCGGTGAAGTCGGACAGACCGCGGGCAGCCGGCTCATGCAGCTGCGGGAAGAAGACTTCCTTCGATGGGCCAGATATCGCCCTCCAATGCCGCACGCGTCGCTCGAGCGTGCGGCGTGTGCTGTCGGGATACTCCCAAGTCTATCAATATAGACTTTTATCTCAATAGTAATGTTATGTTTCGATTTCTGGAGAAAACTCGGGCTTAGTGTTCTGGTGGGGTGCTATCGAATGATCCTAGCGGGTATTCAATCAAACTGCGCCTCTAATCATCAACGAGGAGGGTGTGGCAGAGTGTCGAAACTAAGTGGTTCCGCCGAGGTATATCAGTAGTCAGCCAGATGGTTGAGGAGATAGTCGACAAAGACTTTAACCCTCGGGGGCGTTAGCGGGCCGTTGTGGTAGCAGACGAAGTGTCCTCCGCCCCGTGGTGCAAATGCCGTCAATACTGGGATCAGTTCTCCGTTTTCGACCTGCTTACTGACTTGCTCGCTGTCGAGTTGAGCCGGCCCGCACCCGAAAAGCACTGCCTGCTCTAGGAGATCCGGATCATTGGCAACAATGTAGCCATCGAAGCGACGCTTTACTGCCCCGTCGTCTAGGTCAAACGTCCATTCAACAGGGCGGCCGGAATCTGTGCTTCGATGCAGGATGAGTCTGTGCTGGAGAAGATCGTCTATGGTTAGCGGGGTGCCATGTTCACTGAGATACGACGGCGACGCGCATACCACCAGCGCGGAGTCGCAAAGACGCCGCGCAACAAAATCGCCCTTGCTCACCTCGCCGTACCGGATCGCTACGTCGACGCCGGTTCGCCCCGGATCGGGACTGCAATCATTGAGATCAAAGTCGATCTCGATGCCTGGGTACGTTGAACAAAACGACGGTAACATGCTGGCGACGTACTGGCGTCCGAAGCTCGGAGAGCAGATGGCACGAACGTTGCCAATGCGGCTGGCAGTAGATCCGGTCAAATCTCGTAACTCGAATGATGTGATTCACGGCAGGAACATATTCCTCAAAGAGAATCGTACCTTCGGCCGTCAATGCAATTTTGCGATTAGATCGCTGCAGCAGGCGCACATTAACTGGGACTCGAGCCGGGCAATGCTCTTGCTCAGCGAGGGCGACGACACACGTAGGCGGCATGACGCTTCCGCGAGGCTGCCGCTTAGCGCGACGTTGATGAACCCAATAGCGCCTGAGAAGTTTCGTGAAATCCCCGCGCGGCGCAGCGTCGTCGATTCCCGAGCCACGAAGCCCCGAGGGTTCGTGGTTGTGCGCACGTAGCTATCATATTTTTCGTCATTCGAGGCCACGCCGTTACGTACACCGTGCGGAGCCTTGAGCCGACGTAGCGATCTATGCCGTGTGTTATATCGACGTTGCAGCTTGACGTTTGGCAGGTGTCACCGCTCGCCGGGAGACTAAAGTGCGGTAGGAATCAGGGCATTGGGAACGGCGGAGACGGCGCCACAGCATAGAGCGGACCCATCGCAGCGTAACAGCAGACCTGCCCGCTACAGTGGCCCCACTAAGAGCAACCGCTCGCCATGGAATCTTTATGGCCAATCAGTCGAATCGAATGGGAGACGATGCGTACGATCCCTGTTTCCTTGAGTGATTCGACACTCGGCCGCTATCAGGATCAGAGGTGGCGGATAGGTCTCGCGCCCACGTCTGAAATTGCAGACTGACGGGTGTTCGGGTGCGTCGCGGCGACGCCGTCTTTCGACCGCTAACGCGCGGCGGTGCCAGGCCGCAGAATTACCTACGAGGGATTGAAGATGGCGCCATGCGCGCGAGATTTGTGCCGCCGCGGGGCTCACGTGTCTTTCGGACATTCGCCAATCGACTGCGAGACTGCCCTCGTCGGACCATCCAACGCCGGAGACGCGCCCGTGATCAGCGTCGAGGTCGTTAAACTGACCTCGGTGGAATATAGCGCCTTTGTATCGTGCCCGTGACACTTGTCGAGTGGTGCAGGCGGCGCTGGATCAGCTACTTGGCAAACTAGCGCATGAGGTCAAACGTGGGCAGTAACGAATCGTGCGCGTGTCGAGGCGAGCGGAGCGCGGCCGCGGTGTGCGTTATCCCGCGAGACACTCGCACAACGTCAGTGCGAAGCGGCCTGCTTCACCTGCATCGGCAACATTCGCGAAGCCCATCACAAGGCCGCGCGGCGTCCGCCGCATGCGGCCATTCGCGTACCAGATCGAAAGTGGCAGCACGGCGACTCCCGCCTCGCGGGCGCGCGCAGCAACCGCAACGTCGTCGACCGGGCCATCAGGACCTTCAATGAACTGCGCTGCGAACTGGATTCCGCCCTGTGGCAATTCGACGGCCAATCGTTCGCCGAACGCCTGCTCGAGTGCGCGCACGATCAGCACGCGACGCGCGGCGTATAGAGTACGCATGCGCTTCAGGTGCCGCGCAAAATGCCTCTGCTCGATAAAGTCTGCCAGAGCGGCCTGCAGGAGGGTTGGCGATCCGGCGTTCATGCTGCGCGCCACCCGCCCGACACGCTCGACGGCCCGCTCCGGCACCACCGTATACGCCAGCCGCAAGCCCGAAAACATCACCTTGCTGAATGTGCCGCAATAGATCACATGATCGTGCCGGTCGCGGCTCTTCAAAGCCCGCAATGGCCGGCCCAGATAGCGGAACTCGCTGGCGTAGTCGTCTTCGACGATCCAGTTCGATGCCTGTTCTGCCCAGTCCAGCAGCGCCATGCGCCTGGCGAGAGATAACGTGTGCCCGAGCGGGCTCTGGTGCGACGGCGTGACCAGCGCGAAGCGCGCCTGCGCATCCAGTTGTGTCCCGCGTTCGACGTCGATTCCCTCTTCGTTCACCGGGACTGGGATGAGCTGAACCCCGGTTTCGGCGAGAAAGCCGCGCGCGAGCAGATAGCCCGGATCTTCGTACCACACGCTGTCGTTCGGGCGGCCGAGACTGCGCAATACGAGTTCGAGCGTCGCACGGTAGCCGCTCGTCACGAACACCTAGTCCGGCAGGTAGGTCACACCGCGCGACAGTCCAAGATACGTGGCGATGTGTTCACGCAGCGGCCGATAGCCAACAGGATCCGGGTAGGCGAGCATCGTTCGCTCGCCGCTGCGCGCGCGATGCGAAACGAGCCGATTCCAAAGCTTGACCGGAAACGCGTCGAGCGCGGGCAGCCCGGGTTGCAACGGCCGCGGCTCGCCGCTCATGGCGGCCGCAATGGGAATCGGGCGCGGCGGCAGTTCAGCGCCGCGCGATTCGCTTGGCGCCTGAGGTGCGGCAGCCGCTTTGGTGCGCTGTTGGCCGTTCGAATTCTGGGCGTTTTGCATACGAGACGAGTGCGTCACCGATGCCGGCAGCGAGGGCGACACGAACGTGCCTGCCGCGCCGCGCATTTGAAGGTAGCCCTCGTCGAGCAGGATTGTGTAGGCCAGCTCAACCGTGCCGCGCGCTGTGTTCAGTTGCGTGGCGAGGCTGCGCAGCGCCGGCACGCGATCGCCGGGGCGCAGATGCCCCGCGGCGATTGCCGTTCTGAAACGCTCGCAGATTTGCTGATAGATCGGCAGGTGATGCTGCCGATTGATATCTAACGTGAATGTGGTGGGCGGCATGGTCATGAGTGTCTTGCCGGCAAGGGGGCGAAAACGACTTGGCCTGGTCCGAGCGACAATTCTTGGCACTTTCCGATAGTTCATGGTCTTCCCACAATAGCTTCACACGATGCGAGGGCGGCGAGTAGTTTCACGCGATGCAACGGCCGCCCGCCGCGTAAACGTGTCAATTGACCCTCATCTGTGGAATGTGTCATGAAAATCGTCGTAATCGGTGGTTCCGGCCTGATCGGCTCGCGCCTCGTTACGCTGCTTCGGGAGGCGGGCCATGAGGCGCTTGCTGCGTCGCCGCGAAACGGTGTGAACGCCGTGACCGGCGAAGGCCTGAGCACCGCTCTGGCGGGCGCGGACGTCGTCGTGGATGTGGCGAACGCGCCTCCGTGGGAGCCTCAGGCGGTGCTCGATTTTTTCCGCACCTCGACGCGCAACCTCGGCAAGGCCGAAGTGGCCGCAGGGGTACGCCACCACGTCGCGCTATCCATCGTCGGCTGCGAGCGTACGCCCGAAAATGCGTATTTCGTCGCGAAGTTTGCGCAGGAAGAGGCAGTTGAAGCGGCGGGCGTACCCTACACCATCGTGCGTGCGACCCAGTTCATGGAATTCATCGGCGGCATTGCTGATTTCGGCACGGAAAATGGGACCGTGCGTGTTGGCGACGGCCTGTTCCAGCCGATCGCTGCGGATGACGTCGCGGCGGCCCTCGCGCAGGTCGCACTTGCTGCGCCACTGAACGGCACGGTCGATATCGCCGGCCCGGACCGTGTGCCGTTCGCGGAAATCATCTCGCGGTATCTGAGATCGGTGGGCGATGCGCGCCCGGTGGTGACGGATCGCGATGCGCGCTACTACGGAGGTCTCGTCGAGGAACGCTCGCTCGTACCGCTCGGCGACGCACGGATCGGCCGCATCAGTCTCGACCAGTGGCTGATGCAGCCTAAAAAGGGTTGATTTCAGGTATAGCCGAAACCTGAATCAACGTATTCGTAAATCTGGCTTGATCGGAGCCGCCGACCCGGCAGGCGCTGTAGCCGGTCAATCATTTTTCTGGGTAAAGCATGAGCACATCACAAAAAGTTGTCGTCGTGACCGGTGCCTCACAAGGCATAGGTGCCGAAGTCGTCAAGGCATTCCGCGAGCTTGACTATCGCATCGTCGCGACCTCGCGCTCGATCAAGCCGTCGAACGACCCGAACATCCTGAGCGTCGCGGGCGATATTGGTGACCCGTCAACCGCCCAGCGGGTCATTTCCGAAGGTGTCGCACGATTTGGGCGGATCGACACGCTGGTCAACAACGCCGGCATCTACATCGGCAAGCCTTTCACCGTACACACTGCCGAAGACTACGCCGCGGTGATGAACGTCAACGTGGCGGGGTTCTATCACATCACCCAGCTCGCCATCGCCGAAATGGAACGGCATTCGTGCGGCCACGTGGTGAGCGTGACGTCCAGCGCCGTTGACGTTGCCCATAGCGGCGTGTATTCAGCACTCGCAGCGCTGACGAAGGGGGGGCTGAACGCTGTCACGAAATCGCTGGCGATTGAGTATGCCAGCAAGGGTATCCGCGTGAATGCTGTCGCGCCGGGCATCATCAAAACCCCGATGCACGCGCCGAAGACTCATGAAGCGCTGGGCGCGTTTCATCCGCTCGGGCGCATGGGGGAGATGAGCGATATCGCCGATGCAATTCTCTTCCTTGATGCCGCGTCATTCATCACAGGCGAAATTCTGCACGTTGATGGAGGTCAAAGCGCCGGTCGCTAGCTTTCGCGGGCACTGCAAGCCAGTGCCCATTTGTATGGGGCAATAAGATCATTCGAGAGTTCATGGCATCGCGCATTCCGTTGATTGCGACGATGCGTTCGGCCGCGGGGTTCGGGCCGAATTCGATCCCATGAGGATTATTGCGCAGAGAATCCTGATGACGCGCAAGTTCGACAGGATGCTCCTCGCCGTGGATCGCGCGTGGCATGGTTTCGCCGCAACTTGGCAGGGCGCCGACTTCCACGGCTGAATGCAGCTCTGTGAAGAATAGCGGTTGATGCGAAGCTCGTCGTGACCGGGCGTGGACCCACCGTGCCCGGCCACGAAGAGGGCGGCTATTTGCCTCAGCGGCTCGCTCTTTGAAGGGGCCCGTCAGCGAACCTAAAAAAATACATTGCAAGGGAATTTCGCGCCGGTCATTTCGGTTGTGCACGCACCTGGTCTCGAGAGTGCGACTGCGCCTGTCGCCGCGCGCGAACTGGGGAATTGCGGTGCGATTCCACTCGCGCTACAAGGGCGTTACACGGCGCTACCCTATTGGTATTGCAAGGGACACGGGATTCGTGATTCCATTCGCCTTCGGCCCAACCGGACTGCCAGTCGTACCGTACGTGCCGTTACATTTTAGGACCCGGTCGCGGTCTTGGCGAAATAAAAGGTGACCGGCTGCTTGTCGTCACCAAGTGAGTCGTAGGGATTGACCTGCTGGCTGGTTGTGTAGCTGGTTGGGTTACTCGGACTGAATGTGGTGTTCGTGACGTTGCTGTCTCCGGAGTTCAGGTTATAGGACACCTAAATGTTCGTGGTCGCCGTAGGCGGGCACACCGGCAATCACCGTCGAACCAGAATCATCAATCACAGGAGTCCCCAGGGCGTCGAATTGCAGCAAGACTTGCTGGCGAAGAGTCGCTCACGAAACGGGCAGGAGCGCTCGTCCTTACCGGATACTCGCGAACGTGGCCTTCCGGTAGCAGCGAGTATGCGTGCGCCGCTGAGCCATTGGAACACCCTGCGGCTAACTCAATATTAGCCATTGGCTAACTGAATCTGGATAGGCTCGACAGCGTACTGCTCGTCGGTAACCTTCTCCTTCCAGATTACGCTACGCGTTGTACAGAGCATGCTGAGCGCGAGGATGGGCCGTGCGGCCGTGGCTGAATCAGCGTTCAGGAGGCTGTAACCGGGCAGGCACGAGATCGCATCGCCCGCCCGAATTTAGACGACAGGTTCACTCTCGCACTGGCCGCAGCCACAACCCGTGGTGGTGATCTGAATTTTGCCGCGTGTCTGGATGCGCGAGGCGCTCCGGGCGTGCAGCTCGCACGTCACGCTGACCACTGGAACAAAGAGGAGGCACATGCAAAGCAGGCAATCCGAAGACTGCCCATGAAGGGCTGTTCCGCGACTTTCTTCGATGGCAGAGGAACCTCGATGGTTGAGATCCACGGTCGAGCCGCCTCGTGCACGTACCTGAGACGCGTGCGTTGCCAGAATATTGCAATGTCATGTTGGCTTCGCGAGGTGGGGGCCGCTCGCCCGATCAACGGGTGACAATTGGCCGGGGGTAGGCGGTGCATCCCGCGATGGGAACACGAGCCTGCACTGGAAAGGCTGCAGCCTCGGTTCGACAGGAAGCCGGGCGAGCGTGCACCCAAACGAACTTCAGGTGTCGAGGGCCTCAAGCGAAACGTGATGAATATTCCTGGGAGCGCAAGGACGATGAGGAGGGCGCTGGGTATCGCGAGCCTCGAAGAGGTCAGCATCACGCGCATTACCGGAACGCGCGGCGGACCTGTAGACGCATGATCGGCGCCACGCCTTGATCGCAACGACCTCGATTTACCTTTAGAAAGATGAGGTGAAACTCGCGCCGGATGAATCAGGTCATCGCAGCAAGATGGCTTCGGATTGCCCGTCAAATGGGAGCACCGAGGCCTGCACACCTTTTATTTCCGTATTCTGAAGTGCCGATAAGCCAACACGATGAAACGGCAGTGGTGCGGTATCAGTCAACGAGTCTGGACTCCTATAGTGCGATGATTGCAGGGTTTGATGGACCGCTGGCATATTCGCCGAGCATTTCTTTCAGATCGCGTTCGATAACGGTGCATAGCGTTGAAATGGGAACATCGTTTGCACCGCCTTCGAATGGATTCTCCGTGCTTTCCCCAACCTGCTCGAGCGACGTGTACATCCACGATACTGCGACACTGCATGGCACCACCAGCCATATCATGTTGCCATGCATGAAACCGCTCACACTATCATTCAGTTTGTCGAATTCATGGAGCAGACCGAATGGGAAAAGAAAACAAAAGAATTTCACGAACAGCGAACTGACCGTTGCATATTGACGTGGATAGGGAAAATTTTTGAAGCGTTCCGATCTTGACTGGAGCTCGATGAGATCTCCAACGGCCTTCTGAAGCTCCATGTAGAAGCTTGAGTTCAACTGCCCCGCAGCGTGAAGCATCTTGAGGGAAGCGCCTTGCAGGCTCAGCACGAATGTAGCGATCGACGTAGAGGACAGCGCTTGCGCTGTTTCCGAGGGAGACAAATATTGTGGCAATAACTCGCTAATGTCTGTTTCCCACTCCGGCACACGATAATACCGCCGATATTCAGCGTTGAAATCCCTGTTCGTACTTTCCCAGATACGAGGTCGACGCAATTCATATCGCAGCGCGGTCAGCCAGGCAATGTGCCGATACACCAGTTTTCGAGACGTTTCTTCCTCGTTGATGAGATCGCGTGCGATTTCACCCCATCGACGGCTTCTGCTCAATATGTCGATCCAGACGTCGAGGGCTTCCATTGCCCGGTTGTAGGTTTGGACGTTTTTGAAGCCGACGATGAACGACGTCGCGGTTCCGAGCAAGACCACGATCGTCAGAGGTACCGACAACCATGTTAGAGCGAAGAACTTGTATAGAACGACAGGTACAGACCCGCAAATGAGAAGTGCATAGATTTGTCGTCGAGTCCAGATCAGGAACTCCGATAACGTATACGATTTTCCAAGATGCATTTTCTGTGTCTCAGGCTACCGCAGGTGAATAAGTGAAAGAAGATGCCGACAGCGTGCGCACTCAGCGCCACGCTCAGCGCCAACTGACACCAACCGGATTGCTACCCCTCTAAGACGTTGCGCGCCTGGTTTTGTAACGGGCGGCAGAAAAATCGTCCGCCAGACCTCATGATGCCGGTTCATTCACGTGGAGATTGTTGTTTTTCAGGCAACAATGAGGCATTCGTTGTGATCTTCCGTTAAGAGCTAGACATGCATATGATGGCGGCCGGGTTCGACGCCGGCGCCGCAATACGCTCGGACTTTCACGCGCAACGTTTCATCCGGCGGCCCTCTGCTCCATACGTGGCAATATGCACTGACAGAGAGTGGTTGGACTGCCACCCGGGTTTTCACACGGCTGGAGAGATCTGTTCATGAACAACGACGCACGTGCCTTCGATGCGCTTCGCCCTCGGCTGCACAAGATTGCGTATCGGATGCTGGGAACCATTGCCGAGGCCGAAGATGTCGTGCAGGACGTCTGGCTGCGCTGGCATGCGGCGCCCCGGGAACTCATCGAGAATGTCGAAGCGTGGCTCGTCGCTGTTGCGACGCGCCTGTGCATCGACCGTCTGCGTGCGGCAAAGATCCAACGTGAACATTACTCGGGTATATGGTTGCCGGAACCTGAAATGACGGACCCGTCCGCTACCCCAGAAGGGATCAGGGAGCGCGCCGACGAAGTTTCCCTGGCATTTTTGATGTTGCTCGAGCGGCTTAGCCCGGAAGCACGCGCGGCGTTCCTGTTACGAGAGGTCTTCGACGCGGACTATGCGGAAGTTGCCGGAGCTATCGGCAAGACGGAAGCCGCGTGCCGCCAACTCGTCAGCCGTGCGAAAGCGCAGTTGCGGGATGAACGTCCACGCTATGCTGTGCCGCGCGAAACCCATCTTCGCCTGCTGCAGACCTTCGCGCAGGCGCTGGAGCAAGGCGATTTCGCCGCGATCAATGCGTTGCTGGCCGAGGACGCGATGCTGATCGGCGACGGCGGCGGCAAGGTGCCGAGCTTCCCTAAACCGATGGTGGGCGGCCGGCGCATCGCACAGCTTTTCTACGCTGCTTGCCGGCGCTACGGCAGCGAAGTCAGCGTCAAACTCGTAATGCTCAACGGTCAATGGGCGTTGATACGATTTGTCGAAGGCAAGCTCGAGTCGGCACAGTCGTTCGAAACGGATGGCGTGCGCATTGTCCGTATTCTCGTGCAGCGCAATCCCGACAAGCTGGCGTGTATCGCGGCGTCAAACAGCGACGCCTGAACGGGGAGTGTCCGGAATTTTGTGTAAACGGGTTGAGGTTTAACCCGGCACCAGCCGCTCTTCGAACTGGATCGTGAAGCGGTTCAGTGCGGCCTTCCAGTCGCGGATCGGCATCGTCCACTTCTTGCTGATGTTGTTCAGGGCCAGGTAAAACAGCTTGGTGACGGCCTCATCGGTCGGGAACGAGCTGCGGGTCTTGATCACCTTGCGCAGGCTCATGTTGATCGATTCTATGGCATTCGTGGTGTAGATCACCTTCCTGATCTCCGGTGGGTAATCGAAGAACGGAATCACACGTGCCCAGTTGCGTCGCCAGCTCTGTCCGATGGACGGATAGTCCTTGTCCCACCTGGCCTCGAAGGTGCCCAGCATCTGTTCGGCCAGTTCGACGGTCGATGAAGTGTAAATCGTCTTCAGGTCGGCGGCGACTTCCTGCTGCATTTTCCACGGCACGAAGTTCAGGCTGTTGCGCACCATATGCACGATGCGCAGTTGCACGGCCGCTTTCGGGTAGACCGCTTCAACGGCTTCAGGAAAGCCTTTAAGCCCGTCGACGCAGGCGATAAAGATGTCCTGCACGCCGCGCGTCTTCAGCTCAGTGACCACCTGCAGCCAGAACTTGGCCCCCTCGGTCTGGGCGATCCACAGTCCCAGGACTTCCTTGTGGCCGGCCATGTTCACGCCGATGGCCAGAAACACCGCCTTGGTCCGCACCGCGCCGCTGTCGCGCACTTTGACGTGAATGCAGTCGAGATAGACAATCGGATAGAGCGCGTCGAGCGCACGGGCCTGCCAGACCTTCACCTCATCACTGACGGCGTCGGTGACCGCCGAGATCAGCGTCGGCGAGACCTCCGTGCCGTACATTTCTTCCAGGTGCCCCTGGATCTCGCGCACGCTCAGGCCACGCGCATACAGCGAAATGATCTTGTCGTCGAAGCCCGTCCAGCGCGTCTGATGGCGCTCCACCAGCTTCGGCTCGAACGCCCCCTGACGGTCGCGCGGAATATTGAGCGGCAACTCGCCAAACTCCCCCTGCAGCGTCTTGGCGCTATGGCCATTACGGGTGTTGCCCGTGGCATTGGTCACCGTTTCGCTTTTGCCATGGCCCAGGTGTTCGGACATCTCCGTCTCTAACGCACGCTCCACCAGCATCTTGGTAAGCTGTTTGAGCAGGCCGTTCTCGCTTATCAGGTCTTCCGGCTTCTGGTAATTCGCCAGCAGGCTGTCTGCCAGCTTGACGAGTTCAGCATCGGGTTTCTCTCTTTTATTGCGTTTCGCTACGGTCATCTATGCTCCTGTTGCTGGCAGTCTCCTGCCAAATGACCGTTTACACAAAACTTTTTACACCCTCCCTGAACGCCGATACCTCTCAGGTCTGCCTGCGCTAGCGTGCGGTTGATTGGTGTCGCAGGGGCAACACCGTGATCCCGTTCGCGGGCCTACCGTGCAATGCCGCGCTGGCCTACGATGATTTCGTGCGGCGCATTGCCGCTAACGGCATCCGCCCCAGCGCAAACGTTCACAGGAGCAGACCATGACGCAGCGTATCAACTACATTCAGCAATCACCGGAACTCTTCAAGAAACTCCTTGAATTGAGCAATCAACTGAAGGACAGCGCAATCGCAGAGTCGATCCGCGATCTCATTTCGATCCGGGCGTCGCAGATCAATGGCTGCGGCTTTTGCGTCGACATGCATGTCAAGCAGGCACGCCTGCACGGCGAGCGCGAACTGCGCCTTCATCATCTCGCGATCTGGCGCGAATCGACGCTTTTCGCGCCACGCGAGCGCGCCGCACTCGCGTGGACTGAAGCGTTGACGAAGCTTTCCGAACATGGCGTGCCGGACGATATCTACGAACACGTGCGTACGCAGTTGTCCGAGAAGGAACTGTCCGATCTGACGTACGAAGTCATGTCCATTAACGCCTGGAACCGCGCGAACGTAGCATTCAGGACCGTACCGGGTTCGGCCGACAAGGCGTTCGGCCTCGACAAGGCGAACCTCGTCTGAACCGTCTGGTTCTGCCGTTCTTTTCCACGTTCGTCCCGCCCGTGCGGGATGCGTTATCAGGCTGGCATACCATGTTCCCCGTTAAGAACATCTCAATCGCAATGCTCGTCGTCGCAGGCGCACATCTCGGTGTGGCTTGCGCGGCGGCTCCCGAAGCCGTCGTGACACCGCTGATGGAAAAGCCGCTCACGATTATCCCGGCAAGGAAGCGCTGATGATCAGCGTGACCTATCCACCTGGTTCCGTCGATCCCGTTCATCGGCATTACGCCGACGCCTTCGTCTATGTGCTGGAGGGATCGATCGTGATGCAGGTCAAGGGCGGCAAGGAAGTCACGCTCACGCCTGGGCAGACGTTCTATGAAGGTCCGAACGATGTACACACGGTCGGGCGCAACGCGAGCAAGACCCAACCCGCGAAGTTCATGGTGATTCTTCTGAAGGACAAGGGCGCGCCGGTTCTCGTGCCGGAGAAGTAAGTAGATACGTGCGGCGACGCTCCGGTTTTCGATATCTGGCGACCCCGGCGATCGGTAGGTGTGTGGCAGATGCCGCGTTGCTTACATGCTCTCGCGCAAGGCTGCGGCCATGCGTCGCGCGGCCCTGTCCATTTCATCCTCATTGAACGGCGCGAAACCCATCACCAGACCTTGGCCCACGTTATGGCCCCGAGTGTATCGGCCTAATGGCGCAGCTTCGACGCCGGCCAATTTCAATCTTCGAACGGCAGTGCGCTCGTCGAGCTGCGACAGACGGCCCACGACGTCCAGACCGGCGCAAGCCAACGGGATCTCGATCAAGTCCTGCCAGTGTTTCAGAGCCGCATGTTCGAACGCCTGCGCGCGCGCCGCATAGATTTTTCTGGTGCGACGCACGTGTCTCTCGAAATGTCCGTCGACGAAAAAGTCTGCCATGACAGACTGCGCCAAACCGTTAGCACTTCGATCGGTGACTGACGTCGCGCGGATAAACGGCTCGACGAGATGCGGCGGAAGAACGACAAAGGCAAGCCGTAGGGAAGGAAACATTAGCTTACTGAATGTGCCCGCCAGTACGACGCGGGAATCGGCGCCCGGCAGGCTGCGGAGCGCTGGAAGCGGCCTCGGGCGAAAGCAGTACTCGCTGTCGTAGTCGTCCTCGAAAATGATTGCTTCGCTCGCAGTCGCCCAGCGAAGCAGGGCAGAGCGCCGCTCTGCGGACAACGGCATGCCCAGCGGAGCCTGTCGCGACGTAGTGACATAGGCGAGGACAGCGGAAGGCGCGATGCGTATGCCCTCGTGCACACGAAGGCCGTCCCGGTCAACGGGCACATCGACCACTCGAGAGCCGCTCGCATGCATGATCTGACGCGCGCCCAATTTGCCGGGGTCCTCCATCCAGACGGAATCACCTGGCTTGCTCAGCAGGCGCATGCACAGGTCAAGAGCCTGCTGCACACTGCCGACGATGACGACCTGCTCCGGCGGCACTCTCACGCCACGCGCGATTGCCAGATGTTCCGCGATCGCCAATCGCAACGCGGGCAACCCGCCAGGCGTTGTGTCGTTGAGGGTAAGCAGGCGCGAGGTGCGCAATTGCCGTACATGAAGTTGCCGCCAAAGATCCACTGGAAACAGGCGAATGTCGCCACGATGCGGAAAGAATGGCTGCGGTAGTGAGTTCGTGACAAAGAGCGGGAGGGGGGGCTCATGCTCCCTGAGCCGTTTGATCCACGGCGCGTGGAGTTCTGTTGCGGGATCGTCACCGGCGACGGTTTGACGCGCAGCCATCGCTTTACACGGAAATGTGTGATCGGGCAAAACGGTGCTCACCCGCGTGCCACTTCCGGTGCGTGCGACCAGATAACCTTCCGACAGCAATTGCTCGTACGCTCCGGCGACGGTGCCCCGTGCAACACCGTACTGTTGCGCCAGTGTGCGCGTACCCGGCAGGAGACCACCTTTGGGTAAGCGACCGGAGACGATCGCCTGGCTGAGTGCCTTATATAACCACTGCTGCAGACTTTCGTTCGCATTGGGTGCTCCCAAAGGAAGGGACCACACGACGGCGGACCTCTCGCGTCTGCGCCTTCCCGTTGGAGCTTCAAATCGGCCGTTCATGAGGTTCGAATCTATTGCTGACCTTGGACAAGATTGAAGTGGAACGCAGATGCCAACCGCACACACTTGCTTTAAAGACGTGTTGGGCACCCAAGCTGTGACATCCAGATTGGCCGTTTCGATGGAATTCTCTCGTAAGAGGAACGTCTGCCGGCAGGCAGGAAAAGTGGCTCAACGCACCAATCCAAAACTGGCTCATTACACGTGAGCCCTTTGGCCGCATTATCTGTGGCATCCATACGCTGTTCTTCTTTCGCGATACAGAGTTCCCGATGCGTACACGATCACCTTCGCGAGCAACGGTTGCCCGTTATTCCAGCCTGAACAACAAAAAAATGGCACATACAACAGCTCCTCAAATTGCCGCGCCACTCACGTGCCGCGACCATAGCCGAAATCATATTCAAGACAGCGACGCAAATATCGCTCGAAGCCTCGCAACGAACGAGCGCGAGACGCGTTTTCCGGACATGGGGCCGAAGATCAGAACATTGTTCTTTCCAGCGCAGATGAACGACCTGGGACCTCTTTCCGGAAGGAACAGACACCCAGCCGTGTCGTTGACAGCGGTTGATGACGATTCAACTGAATTGAACGGCTTCGAAACGTGTCTAGTTTGCGTCAATGAATGGAATAGAGACTTCGCCGCTCCCTGCTTCATCGCTCACAGGCATGATAGTCAGGGAACGATCGATACGTTGTCGTTGTCCGTGACAACCATGGAAGTAACCGCCTACCCCGTCAAAGCAACCGCATATTTGTACAACCGAAGTTCTGCCGCCTATCTGGGATCGCTCGATCTCCGGTACTTCGGAATGTGCATGCCGCGAACGCTTCTTTTCGATGTCGCAGAGCACCGTTTACCCATATCGACACAGATTGAGATCAGCTTCGGTGTCGACGGAGGGGGACCGCCGCTCATTCCGCGGCCACCGACCATTACGAGCGTAGCGCTTGGTCTCGTGGAACGCCAATTCGACGCACAACAAAGCGTTCGAATCTCGATCGCTAACCCTTGAAGGAGAGACTCATGAGTTACGAAACAGGTCTTAGCGGATTGGCAGCAGCATCCACAGATCTCGATGTGATCGGCAACAATATCGCCAATGCGAATACGGTGGGATTCAAAAGTTCGACGGCACAATTCTCAGACATGTACGCGAACGCCGTCGCTACCTCCGTGAACAACCAGGTTGGAGTCGGCACCCGTTTGTCGACCGTTGAACAGGATTTTGCCAACGGTACGTTCACGGACACGCAACAGCCACTCGACATAGCCATCAACGGGGGCGGCTTCTTTCAATTATCGAATGGCGGTTCGGTTGTCTATTCACGAAATGGCGTGTTTCATCTGGACAAGAGCGGTGCAATCGAAAATGCACAGGGTCAGCAACTGATGGGCTATTCTCCCGGACCGAATGGGACAATGAATACGGGCAGCGCCGGGCCGATCATCATTTCCACGGCGGACGTGCCTCCTGTGGCGACGAAATCAATTGCAGCCGCTTTTAATCTGAATTCCACTGATCCTGTCCCTTCGAAAACGCCGTTCGATCCATCGGACTCGGCCACCTTCAGTTATAGCCAACCCATGCCGATCTACGATTCACTCGGCGGCGCGCAGACTGTATCGGTCTATTTCGTGAAAAAAGCGACGGGTTCTTATGAGGTGTACGCGACATCGGGTTCGTCATTGATTCCAGTAGGTCCAAACCCAGCAGGCGATTTGGGAGCAATCGCCTTTGACAACTCGGGCCACCTGACATCGTCAGGCGCCTCCAACCTTGGCTTTACCATTCCGAACGGTGCGGACGGTGGAGTTACGACACAATCGTTGTCGCTGGATTTGACAGGCACGACCCAGTACGGTGGGAAGAATGGCGTAATCAGTTTGCAGCCGGACGGCAATAGTTCAGGGCAACTCACGTCGTTCGCCGTTGGCCCTGACGGGGTATTGACCGGCTCGTTTTCGAACGGCGCCACGCGTGCGCTTGGCCAGGTGGTGCTCGCGACCTTCGCTAATCCGAACGGCCTCGTGAATCTGGGAAACAACGCGTATGAGCAGACAGCCGAATCCGGCGTTGCTCAAATTTCCACGCCCGGATCGACAAACCATGGGGTGCTGCAAGGTGCTGAGACCGAGAACTCAAACGTCGACTTGACGGCCCAACTTGTTGATCTGATTACGGCGCAGCGTAACTACCAGGCAAATGCGCAGACGATCAAGACGCAGCAGGCGGTCGATCAGACGCTCATCAACATATAGTTAGTACGTCATCCTGTGGCACGTTAATCAGCAATAACCCGCCATGCCAGCGGTAAAGAGGGTCGTGCCCGGTGGCCTGTCTGCCACCGGGGTTCGTATGCGAGCCCTATGAGCAAGCCATGCTGGGCAAAGAAGAGCCATCGCGACGATGCCGAGCAACGGCACATGCCAGCCAGATTGGTGAAGCCATGCGAACAATCCGTCGAGTCGATCGGCCAACATCGCACCGGCCAGGAGACCAGCGCATGCCCATATGCCCACGCTGGCGCAGTCGTGCAAAATAAAGGAGCGTGTTTTGATTGTCATGGCTCCGCAAAGAGGAACGGCGATCAGCGAAAGGCCGGGTACGAAACGGACAATCACTAACGCACGCGCGCCACGTCGCGAAAAGAAGTACTCGAACCTGGTAACGCTCGATTGCCTCGCGAACGACAGTTTACATATTAACTGGATGGCACGTCTGCCGTAGCGCTTGCCGCCTTGAAACCAGACAAAGTCGCCGAGAACACCGCCAGAAACGGCGGCGCCGAGCGGAATGGCGAAGTGAAGCAGTGCACGCGCGACGTCATATCTTGCGATAGCGATGCTTGCGCCGATGCTCATTAGCGTGGTGATGGAAGGAAACGGCAGACCGAGCGATGAAGCTAGCATGCTGAAGAATAGGATCAACGCTCCATACTGAGAAATCAGCTGATGGGAAAACATTTGATGATCCTCAGAAAATGATTTCGTCGTTGTCGTAAACGTAACCCGTCGCCCGTTTCGCTTCAGATCGCTCCGGCTAGCCACAGCGCAACGTTGACAGAGTAGCGGTGAACGTCTCGCAGGGCTTGCCGCTCCGTCAGCATCCCATTCCCGGCAGGTTCGGTCACAAAGCTCGGACAGCCAAGTCTCGGATCCCAGTTGTAGTCGGCAAAATGATGAAAGGTACTTTCGGCGACCGCTGGACCTCCCCAGACCGAAGGTTCGAATGCGACTGCAAGATTGAAGCTCTTTCCCGTTACTTTGCTTTTGCCTCGTGCGATCACCCGAGCCGGTTCGTCGTCGGGAGCATCAACAGCGCCCTCATGGGGGTGTGCGGGCAGGAACCGGATTGCGCCGCCCGGAGAGTCAAGGTCCGTCAATACGGGATGTGTGGGGCCAACGATCGTCACTTCCTGAAAGTCTCCGTTTGTGCCCGAGTGAAAATTGGGCCAGGAGATGTGAGTTGAGAACGGGTCGTCGGCCACACGTCTAGATGGGTCGGGATCCGGATTGCGTGTGTGAAAGTGGTGTGCCTTGCCCACTCCGCCCAAGCTGCACAGCGAACTGCCCAGATCCATGTGATCCCTGGTGACCAACAGGCCACGACCCGCGCGTCGGAATCGCGTGATTGCCGCGCAATCTTCGGGGGTCAGGCCGTCCCCTTCGTCAACGGCAAACAGCCACAACTCGTCGAACCCGGTTTCATCAAGACGGGAAAGAATCGGGTCCGGCTGTGCGCGCCGCTCGCGGTCCCGAGCGACGACATTGAACATCGCGCGTCCTTCGGAATCTCGATGTGTTCGCAGTAATTCTGTCAGGCGGCTGAATCGCGCAATCGACCAGTCATTGCTGCAAGGCAGGATGGTCGTTTGAAGTAGGATCTGGATGGTACGCATGATGGTGAGTAAGTCGCGGCGATCGATCACGGGGCGAAAGGAGCCGCCTGGTGGTCCATTCTGCTGGTGGATCCGCGGTCAGGCTCCTGCCTGCGAATGGCGGAGCCATTCGTCGAGACCGATGCGGCCGAGGCGCGCCTCGCCCAACGGCACGAGCGAATGCTCGTCGACCAGGCCGCCGAAGTGTCGGGCTTTGGGGTCTCTCACAACCTCACGCCGATCGCCGACGGCCTTCAGATAGCAGGCGATGATTTCGTTGAACGGTGCTCGTTGCGGGCCGGCGATCTCGACGATGCCGCCTCGCGGCGCCATGAGCGCCACATCGGCAACGATTGCAGCAACGTCATCCGCGGCGATGGGCTGGAACAGGCCTGGTGAAACCCTGATTACGTTTCGATCCGCACTTGACGCGGCGATGCCGCCGAGGAATTCCATGAACTGGGTGGAGCGGATGACGGTGTAGGGGATGCCGGAGGCCTTGATCAGCTTTTCCTGCGCAACCTTGGCGCGGAAATAGCCATTCTCGGGCGTCCGGTCGGTTCCGACGATCGATAGCGCGACATGATGCTGGACGCCTGCTGCCGCCTCCGCCGCGAGAAGGTTGCGACTTGAGGTCTCGAAGAATTCAAGCACTGCTTTGTCTTCAAACGATGGGGAATTGGCAAGGTCGATCACCACCTGCGCGCCGGCCACGGCTTCCTTGAGTCCCTCCCCGGTGATGCTGTTGATGCCGCTTCTGGGCGAGGCCGCGACGACCTCGTGCCCGTTCTGGCGCAGAATGGCGATCGACTTCGAGCCGATCAGACCGGTACCGCCGATGACGACGATCTTCATGGATTGCTGTCCTTTGTCGACCATTCGATATCCCGACTGGGCACGAATGCGGGTGAGGAAAAAGTCCGAGCGCATTTTGCGACTCTGCGGCGCGTTGACCACGCGCTACGCTGGTCAAGGCACGTCTTCATCTTAGGCGGGCGCCGCCTGTCGCGGTAGACGCGCAAACGGGCACACGGTGTTGCCCGACCGGCACCAATCAAGGACAGGCGCAAGGCCTTTTATCCGCTCGAATGCGCCGCGCTCTCACTGCGCATGCGATCTACTGACGAGTCTTGTTGATTGTTGTTGTCGAAGCAACACGGTGAGTTCGCTCGCGGGGCTACTGGCCCCCGATGTCCGAGTCTACGATCTGTCCTGACGGTGCGGCGCAAGCGATGTCTGCAATGTCGATTGGACACCCGGCAACCATCGTTCTTCGAGTCCGGGAATCATGCACAGTGATCTCGACACTCGCCGCTGAATTGAGCAGGCACCCGTTGCTATGAGTTCGGTGCTTATCGTCGACTTCGTAACTTTCAACCGAAGGCAATAATCATGTCGCAGAAAATCCTGATAGTGGGTGCCGGCTTCGCTGGAGTATGGGGTGCACTAGGCGCTGCTCGCGTGCTCGATGGTGCTGGCGTAAGGAACAGTGACGTTGAAATCACCTTGATTTCTCCGAAACCGGAATTACAAATCCGTCCGCGGCTGTACGAAAGCGAGCCGCAGCAGATGGCCGCACCGTTGCGGCCGCTGCTGGACGCAGTCGGCGTGAATTTTCTGGAGGGCAGTGTCGAACAGATCTCCGTTCATGACAAGACGGTGAGTGTCGTGTCGGCCAACGGGTCAACGCGGTCGTTCGCGTATGACCGGTTGTTGTTGACCAGTGGCAGCAGGTTGAACAGGCCGCCGGTTCCCGGTCTGACGGAGTACGCATTCTCTGTCGATCGCATCGAGGACGCGGTGGCTCTCGATAACCACTTCGCAGAACTGACGAAACTGCCGGATTCGCCGGCACGCAACACTGTTGCCGTTGTCGGGTGCGGCTTTACGGGCATCGAGGTCGCAACGGAATTGCCTAAGCGAATGCGTGGACTCTTTGGTGCCGACGCCGCGGTCCGTGTCGTCGTGATCGGCTCCCAGGGCGATATCGGTCCCGATCTTGGCCCGAATCCTCGGCCATATGTATCTGAAGCCTTTGAGTCGCTGGGCGTCGAGGCTATGCTTGGATCTGGCGTGGTGTCGGTCGATGCGGACGGAGTTCGCACGGCGTCGGGTACCCATATCGAAGCCATGACCGTGATCTGGGCGGGTGGAATGCGTGCCAGCTCACTGGCAGCGCAGGTATCGTCGCGTATTGACCCACTGGGACGCGTCGAGGTGACACCGGATCTGCGCGTGGCAGAAGCACCCGATGTATTTGTAGCGGGCGATGTAGCGCGTGCTCGGTGCGATGATGAGCATTATGCGTTGATGTCCTGTCAACACGCTATCGTGATGGGGCAATTCGGTGGGCACAACGTGGCAGCAGACCTGATCGGCGTCCCGACTCTGGAGTACAGGCAGCCGTTCTATGCGACGTGCCTCGACCTTGGCGAATGGGGTGCTGTTTACTCGGAAGCCTGGGATAGACAGATCAAACTGACGCACGCTGAAGGAAAGACGCGCAAACAGATGATCAACACGCAGTGGATTTACCCGCCAGCGCCGAACCGTACCGAAGCGTTGGCAGCGGGTAACCCGCAGGCTTCCCTCGGCTAGCCCGTTGGCGCCGCCCAAGCCTTTGCGGTGAGCGGATTGGGCCAGTCACGGGCGGCAGCGGCAATTAACGTTGTCAACAGACAATCAGCGCTGCTGCCGCACGCAGCGCGCCGACTCAGTCAACAACGGTCACGATATTGACAGTCCCCTGTCTGGCCATCTTTGCGTACGGGCACAGGCGTTCCGCTGTTCGAACCATCTCTTCCGCCACGCTTCGGTCAACGCCAGGCATCCGGACCCGCAGATCAATGACCAATGCGTAGCCTCCATCCATGGGATCACGACCGAACGAAACCTGCACCTCCACGACGGTATCGTTGACTTCCATTGCCGCGCGTTTCCCGATCAGGTTTAACGCGCCGTGAAAACACGCGGCAAAGCCCGCCGCGAACAACTGCTCGGGATTGGTTCCATCACCGGGCCCGCCGAACTCCGTGGGCAGCCGCAGTTGCACGTCAAGATTTCCGTCATCTGACCGGGCTACACCAGACGCGCGACCGTGCCCCGTCTCGCCGCCGGAAACGGTGACTGTGGTTGTGTACAGTGGCTGAAAATCCCGGCCCCGATACCTGTCGAGGAGGGAAAGCGGGGGGGCTTGCAGCTTCTTGTCGTCCATCGTGTGGTCTCGAGTTTAGTGATGCGCGTTCCGGCTCCCGATCGTCAATTCGAGCAATTGCATGGAGCGAACGATCGTATGTTAAATGAGGCGTCCTCCCGCTCACCCCGATTTCTGTCAGGCGGCGAGACAACGCCGCCCTCATGGTAGAAGAGCGCGGATGGTAATGGTAGCGTCATGCGGGAAGACATGATGTTTCCAGTTTGGCACCAATCCAAACGTCCACACCAAAGTGAAGGTTGCCTGGACCCATACCGACCGGCTGGATGAGAGCGGCCGCATTCAGCAATTTGCTTGCAACACGCGAGTGCTACACTGCTACGGGCCAGCTTCAGTGTGACGGCGCGACATGTGGAATGCGGCCGCCTCGTTAGGTTTCCGTGGCTGCCCGCAGGCGGGATGAGACAGAGCGGAATACGAAGTACCTGTAAGGAAATCCTGACAGGGGAATCCTGATAGGGAAATCCTGATGGCCTTTAATGGAATCGCCGATAGCTGTCCCGCCCGAGGCTAATGCTGGCACCTCGAAAAACTCACCCGTTCATGTGTCAGTAGTGGGGGGCCATCAGTGGATCAACCGGATACATCCCAACGAGGCTTTCGCATTGGCTTGCCCAATAGCGCCGACGCCTTGTCGACCTGTTTTGCAACGAGCTACGCTGGGATCATCGCGTTCATGGCGGTCGCGACCGAGGGAAGCTTCGCCAAAGCTGGGGAACGATTGGGGATCGGACGCTCGGCTGTCTGTCGAAATGTTCAAAAGCTCGAAATGCAGCTGAGCACTCGTCTGTTTTTTCGCACGACAAGGACCACAAACCTGACGCAGGAAGGCGAAAGGTTCTTCGAGAACTGCAACCAGGGCGTGACCCATATCGTCGAGGCCATGAACGACATGCTGGACCTCCGCCAGGGTCCACCTCGTGGCTTCATTCGAATCCGCTCGACAGTTGGATTCGGACGCAAGGTCGTTGCTCCGTTGCTTTTCAAATTTTCCGAGGTCTACCCGGATATCGCGGTAGATCTGAGCCTCGATGACAAGCCAGCCGATTTCGCTGCGGAACAGATCGATGTCGCGTTTCGCGACGGGTTCATCGAGGACTCCAGCATTATTGCCAAACAGTTGATTCCAATGCAGTTGATACTGTGCGCGTCCCGCGCCTATGCCGAACAGCGCGGGATGCCGTCTACGTTGGAAGACCTGGCGCGGCACGACTGTATCAATTTGAGACTTGGCGGTCGCGTCTCTGAGTGGGATTTCAAGATCGACGGCCACGCGCGCAAATATTTGCCAACCGCCAGATTGACTCTCAATGATGCAGATCTGGTGTTGCAGGCAGTTCTCGAAGGTCGTGGAATTGCGCAAATGCCGGGATATCAGATATCTGATTACATCGCGCGCAATGAGCTCGTTATGGCCTTGAGGCGGTATGTGCCGGACGATCGGGGCCACTACATCTGCTATTTGTGCCGACAGAACTTGCCGTCACGCATTCGCGTGTTGGTCGATTTCATGACGGAGGAGATTCGGGCACTCAACCCGCTTTGTCTGGGAGAATTCAATCCGGACTATTTGCAAAGCGGGCGTCAGGCGTGACGCTATTGCGGTCCAACGGGGAATCTTGGTGCACCCTCAAAATGCTGCGTTGAAGGCCGCAGTTCTTCTGTATCGTCGCGCTGCATAAATGTTCAACGTAGCAGCTGCAATCCCATCGCGATGCCGGCATGTCGAACGAAAATTGCCGTCCGACAGCGCGCTTGCGTGGGCGTCCCTCGTTGAGTCTGCAAATCGGGCTGTCCATTTACATCTTCGTCCCGAGCGAGCCACGGCCGACGAGGCCGCGCAGCCTCACTGACATCAGAAGCAATACCGCCGCCGCACCTATTGGTGTCTACGCGACAACAGTGAGTGTTCTGGTGCGTATCTACCAAGGTGAGGACTCGCCACCTACTATTCCGACATGGCTTCGTGATCGAATCGATTGAGTTGAAGGTCGTTGAGGTCGTTAGCGGAGAGTGCCATGTTTCGTCTCGGATCTCTGTCGATGTTGGTAGCCTGGATCATGCTATCCGCAATCAGTGTCGGACTTGCAATTGCCGTCTCGTTCAGCGGCATTTTCTGAAATCTGATATCGGCCTTCCGGATCGCGATCTTCCGTAGCCAGCGAGGTATGGGATCTGGAAGATGCGGCTCGAAAGGCGATATGACATCGGCGGCTCGCCATGGAAACTCCTTCTATTGATTGGCTCGTCGTTTCGCGGAAGTCGACCAGCACAGAATGCACTATCGCAGTTGGCGACCATCTCGTTAGTGAGCGTGACGGCTATACACACCACGGAATTTATGCGGGGAATGGGAAGGTTATTCACTATGGGGGCTTTCATCGTTGCGCGAAACGGCGCCCAATTGAATATATTTCTTTGCACGGCTTTGCAGCAGGAAAAGGATTAAAAGTTCAGCATGAACCAGACGCCATATATACCGGCCTCGATGCCGTGCAGAGAGCCAGATCTCGGCTCGGCGAAGACCGGTATCAGTTGCTGACCAATAACTGCGAACACTTCTGCACATGGTGTCTGCTAGGTGTCGGGCGCAGTGAGCAGGTACGGCAATGCTTGAGGAATCCGTGGACTGGTATCAAGACGCTTTTTTCGCTCGCGAAGGCGGAATGCATTCCTTCCGTCACCGCGCGAAGCCGCCTCGCCGGGACAGTCGCGGTGTAGGTGGCGCCGCAGACGCAGAGGTCGCGTCGGACGTGCACCGTGAGTTTTTCGAAGAACTCTTTTACTCAACGATCTGACAGGTCAGAAAATGAGCATTCAGTCACACACGGAACGGCGCGCATCACGCGCGCTGAAGCTGGGTGTCCCGGCGATGTTAGCGACTGTGCTGTCGGCGTGCGTGAACTACGCCGGCATTCACAGCGACGCGAAAATGGCCGATCCGCAACAGTATGCGACGCAGCAAAGCCTTCCCGCCGAACGAGGTCATTGGCCTGGCGCCAATTGGGCCGATCAGTTCGGCGACGCGCAATTGCAGGCGCTGATCGACGAAGCGTTGCAAAGCAACCCGACGCTCGACCAGGCGCATGCCCGCATTGCGTCTGCGTCGGCATACAGCGAAACGGCGAAGGCGGGCACGATGCCGCGCGTCGACGCGAGTTATTCGCTCACACGTCAACAGTTCTCGAATGCGACCTACTTGCCGCCCCCATTCGGTGGCTCGTGGCAGACCGAGAACAAAGGCCTGCTGAGCGCTTCTTATGACCTCGATCTGTGGGGCAAAAACCGCGAAGCGCTGAAAGCGGCAATCTCGCAGCTTCAGGCAAGCAAGGCCGACGCGGAAATCGTCAGGCTGACTCTGACGACGTCGATTGCGCGCACCTACAACCAGCTCGCGCGTCTGTATGCGTTGCGCGATATCGCGCAACAGGAAATCGCGGAGCGCGAGCAGATCGACCGGATTACAGCTCGCCGCATCACGATGGGCCTCGAAACGGAAGTCGAACGCAAGACTGCGCAGGCCAATCTTGCAACGAGCCGCGCTGCGCTGAAATCGTTCGATGGGCAGATCCTGACGACGCGTTATCAGATCGCCGCGCTGCTCGGTGCGGGTCCCGACCGCGGCCTGCAGATCGCACGACCGACGCCAGGTGTTGGCGACGACGTGCGCCTGCCTGACAACCTGCCCGCCGATCTCGTCAGCCGCCGTCCGGAGATCGTCGCTGCGCGCTGGCGGGTCGACGCGATGACCCACGGCGTGAAGGAGGCGAAGGCCGAGTTCTATCCCGACATCAACCTGAGCGCCGCGATCGGGTTCGACGCCTTCGGCTTCGGCCGCTTTCTGACGGCGGCGAGCCGCACGGCATCGGTCGGTCCGGCAATCCATCTGCCGATCTTTGACGCAGGCGAACTGCGTGCGCAACTGAAGGGCCGCTATGCCGACTTCGACTACGCCGTCGCGACCTACAACCAGGCGCTCGTCACAGCGTTGAGCGAAGTCGCGACGCAGCTCGCCGACGTGCGTTCGACGGAGGCGCAGCTTATCGATGCCCAGACCGCGCAGGATGCCTCCCGTAAAGCCGCCGAACTGGCGCTGGTGCAATACAAGGCCGGTCTCACGAATCAACTGACCGTCTTGAACGCCGACATCAACGCACTTTCCGCCAATCAGAGCGTCGCGAATTTGCGCATGAACCGCCTCGACCAGCAGATCGCGCTGGCTTCCGCGCTGGGCGGCGGTTTCGTCGACACGTCGAACGCAGACTCAGCAGCAGCGCCGCGCGCCGACGCGTCCGCAGCCAACCCGCCTGTCGTCGCCGCGCGCTGAGCGGCTGCCTACCGAATCTGTCTGGAGACTTGAAATGAGCGAAATCGATGCAACGGAGCGCCAGGAAACCCACCCAGCGAGCGCGAAACATGATGCGGCACCGACGAAAACTTCTGTTGCAAACGAAACCAGCGCACGCAAGCGGAAGGCGCTCCTAGCGCTGCTCAGCGTGGCTGTCGTCGTGTCGGCGGCGGCGTATGGCACGTATTACATGACCATTGCGCGCTACCATGAATCCACCGACGATGCGTACGTCAGCGGCAACCTCGTGCAACTGACGCCGCAGGTGGCGGGCACCGTCGTCGCTGTGAATGCAGATGATACGCAGATCGTTAAAGCGGGCGACCCCGTCGTTACGCTCGACAACGCCGATGCGAAAGTTGCCCTCGACAACGCCGAAGCGTTGCTGGGGCAGACGGTGCGGCAGGTGTGCAGCCTGTACGTGAACAACGAATTCTATGCAGCGAACGTCACGCAGAAGCAGTCCGACCTGGCTCGCGCGCAGGACGATCTGCGCCGCCGCCAGAGCGTCGCCGATATGGGCGCCGTGTCGGCCGAAGACATCGCGCACGCGCGCGACACCGTGACAGCGGCGCGGGCTGCGCTAGACGCTGCGCGTCAACAGGCAGAAGCCAACCATGCGTTGACCGACCGCACGACGATCGAACAGCACCCGAACGTGCAAGCCGCCGCGTCGAAAGTGCGCGATGCGTATCTCGCGTATGCACGCAACACGTTGCCCGCGCCCGTCACAGGCTATGTCGCGAAGCGATCGGTGCAGGTCGGCCAGCGCGTGTCGCCGGGCACGCCGTTGATGGCGATCGTGCCGCTCGATGGCGTGTGGGTCGACGCGAACTACAAGGAAAGCCAGTTGCGCAACATGCGCATCGGTCAACCCGTCACGCTGACGGCCGATGTGTATGGGGGGAAGGTGCAGTATCACGGCCAGCTCGTGGGCTTCTCGGCGGGCACCGGCAGCGCATTCGCGAGCTTGCCGGCACAGAACGCGACGGGCAACTGGATCAAGATCGTTCAGCGTCTGCCTGCGCGCATTCGGCTCGATCAGAAGGAACTCGAAGCGCATCCGCTGCGCATCGGCCTGTCGATGGATGTCGATGTGGACACGCGTAACAACACGGGCCGTCAGCTCGGCGCGGCGATGAACACGTCGTATCGCACGGATGTGTTTGCGGAATACGGTGCCCATGCAGATGCGGAGATAGCGAAGATCATTGCGCAGAACATTGTTCCTTTGCATTCGGAGTCCGCGGGCAACGCCGTATCGTCGATGTCTTCCGCAAAGCACGACCCGAGCGGCAAGAGCAGCGCCAGGCAGCGCGCAGGCTGAATCGCACCCCGGGGCGCGTCTCGCCGTCGCGTTTCGGTTGATTCAATCGTCGGAAAGGCCGGACGACTATGCCGCGCCTGTCGAATCCTTCAGACTGGAAGCGAGATGAATTCCCCAACGCAACTTGCACCGCCGCCGTTGACCGGCGGAAAGCTGGTTCTCGCGACGATCGCCGTCGCGCTCGCGACGTTCATGAACGTCCTCGATTCATCCATTGCCAACGTTGCAATTCCGACCATCTCGGGCAACCTCGGCGTATCCGTCGACGAAGGCACTTGGGTCATCACGCTTTTCTCGGCGGCCAATGCCGTCGCGATTCCCCTGACGGGTTGGCTCACGCAGCGTGTCGGCCAGATCCGGCTGTTCGTGGCTGCGATCGTGCTGTTCGTGTTCTCGTCGTGGTTGTGCGGCGTCGCGCCGAACCTGATCGTGCTACTCGCCGCGCGCGTATTGCAGGGCGCCGTCGCGGGCCCGTTGATTCCGCTCTCGCAGGCGATTCTGCTCGGCTCGTATCCGAAGGAAAGAAGTTCGACGGCGCTCTCGCTGTGGGCGATGACGGCGACAGTTGGGCCGATCGCGGGTCCTGCGCTGGGTGGCTGGATCACCGACAGCTATAGCTGGTCGTGGATCTTCTACATCAACATTCCTGTGGGCCTGTTTGCCGCCGCCGTGACCTGGGCGATCTACCGTGACCGCGACTCCCCCACGCGCAAGCTTCCCATTGACAAGATTGGCCTGCTCTCGCTGATCGCATGGGTCGCGTCGCTGCAGATAATGCTTGACAAGGGCAAGGATCTCGACTGGTTCAACTCGCCTGCAATCTGCACGCTCGCCGTCGTCGCCGCGATCAGCTTCCTGTTCTTTCTGATCTGGGAATTGACGGAGAAGAATCCGATCGTCGATCTTCGCCTTTTTGCGGGACGCAATTTCCGCGGCGGCACCATTGCGATTTCGGTCGCGTACGCGGTGTTTTTCTCGAACCTCGTGATCTTGCCGCAGTGGATTCAGGGCTATCTCGGTTATCGCTCGGTGGACGCGGGTCTCGTGACGGCGCCGCTCGGAATCTTCGCCGTGCTGCTCGCGCCCGTGATGGCGAAGATCATGCCGAAGTCGGATGCACGGGTGCTCGCGACACTGGCCTTCCTTGGCTTTGCAGGCGTGTTCTTCATGCGCTCGCATTACACAACAGGCGTCGACGTTTATACGCTGGTGCTGCCGACGCTGCTGCAAGGCATTCCGATGGCGCTTTTTTTTACGCCGCTTACCGCGATCATCCTGTCGGGGTTGCCACCCGACAAGATTCCGGCGGCCGCCGGTCTGTCCAACTTCGTGCGCGTGTTCGCGGGCGGCGTCGGCACGTCATTGATCTCGACGGGCTGGAACAACCGCACGATCCTCCACCATGCGCAACTTGCTGAACAGTCCAGCGTGAACAACCCCGACTATATGAGCGCCATCTCGAACCTCCACGCGACGCTCGGCGGCGGCCTGGATCAGGCCACCGCATTTTTCGAGCACTCGCTGACGGCGCAGGCTGCGATGCTCGCGCTGAACGATATCTTCTGGCTGTCGTCAATGATCTTCGTTGTGATCATTCCGCTGGTTTGGCTCACCAAGCCCGGCAAGGGCGGCGGCGGGGCGGCGGCTGCTCATTGATTAACACCATTTCACATACGCGAGGCATTCGATGAAGCTGCTCTACCGTCTTTTGTCTGCCACAAGCCTGTCCATCCTTCTGGCTGCGCCGGCTATGGCGCAGCCGTCGACCAACTTCAGGCTATCGAGCCCCGACATTGTTCCGGGCGGTACCATCGGTAACAAATTCGTGCTCAACGGTTTCGGCTGTAGCGGGGAAAACGTGTCGCCCGCACTCGTCTGGAAAAATGCGCCGGCAGGGACGCGCTCGTTCGCACTGCAGGTATACGATCCCGATGCGCCGAGCGGTAGCGGCTGGTGGCACTGGACGGTCTACAACATTCCGGCAGCCGTTACACAACTACCGCGAGGTGTCGGCAACGATCCGTCACGGCTGCCCGCAGGGGCCAATCCAGGCATGAACGACTTCCAGGACACCGGCGCGACAGGAGCCAACGGTAACTATGGAGGTCCCTGTCCACCGGTGGGCGACAAGCCCCATCGTTATGTTTTCAGGCTATATGCGTTGTCGGTTGATGATCTCTACGCCGCAGCAGGCATTCCGAAGACAGGTACCGCTGCCTTGCATGGCTTTGCGCTGAACAAGGCGTTGGGTGGCAAGGTGCTCGGCAAGGCGTCATTTACCGCCTACTACGGCCGGTAAGGTACGACCGCAGCCGGGACTGCGCCCGGTCGCGGCGACCGAACCGATGTTGTTCATGCTCAGCTTTCCTCGGGACCTCAAGCACGCGGCGCTATGAGTTGCTGCCGCCATCCGGCGGCACAAGGGCGACGATGTTCTGGATTCCGTGCCGTGCCATCTTGGTGTAAGGACAAAAGCGTTCCGTGTTGCGCACCAGTTCCCCGGCGACGGCGCGCTCGACACCAGGCAAGCGGACGCGGGTCTGCGCCGTCAACATGAACAAGCCATCGATCGGGTCGCGGCCGAAATCGACGGTGACGTCCACGGAGGCCCCGGGAATCGGAATGCCCGAGCGCGCTGCAAGCAGACTCAGCGCGCCATGAAAGCAGGCCGCGTAACCGGCCGCAAACAGTTGCTCCGGATTGGTGCCGCCTCCAGGACCACCCAGCGCCTTCGGCATGCGCAATTCGACGGCGAGTTGGCCGTCATCGGAGCGTGCAGTGCCCGACGCACGTCCGTGGCCCACGTCGCCGCCTGTTACGGTGACCGTGGTCGAATACAGCGTTTGCGCGTCTTGCCCGGAATACTTGTCGAGCAATGTCAGCGGCGGTGGACGCAATGTTGTCATGGTGCGCCTCGTGAGTGTTTGCCGCTTGTTGCGCTGCATGCGGTTCTACTGCCGATGAGTTCCGTGCCACCAATCACGACAATTCTCACGATGTCTCTCCATGAGCACGTGCGCGGCTGCCAAACCGCTGGCAAGTTTTGGAATCGCGCGTGCTTCATATGGCATATATGCTGTGCGGTGTTTTGCGGGACTGGCCGCGATTAGCGTGCCGTCTGTACAGGAAACATGTTAGGCATGCGCGACGACATGCGGTAGAGTCGTCGAGGGATCCGTCGTGTTGCATCGGAAACATCAGTCGACGCAGCGGGTTCCGAGCGTCGTCATTCGACTGCGGATAACGTCGTCATGGTCGTCATGCACTGCAGGTCGAGTGCTCTGGTGTGCTCGGTCATGTAGTCGATGAACACACGGATTCGGGCCGGAAGATGCTTGCGGCTGAGATAGCAGAGGTAGTGGCCGCCGTCTTCTGGTGCATGCTGCGCGAGGCAAGGCACGAGTTTGCCGTTGCCGATCAGATCGCAAACCTGATAGGCCGGCAACTGCGCGATGCCCACCCCGTCGAGCACCGCCTGCAACATCAGATCCTCGTCGTTGAATGTGTGTAGCGCGGCAGGCTGGCACCGCTGCGTGAGGCCATCGACCTTGAATTCCCACGCCCGGACGCGGCCCAACGCCCCCCGGAAGTTGACGCACCGATGATCCGCGAGTTCACTGACACGGCGCGGCAAGCCGTGCATCCGCGCATAAACGGGCGACGCGCAGACGATCATCTGCATCGGGATCAGTTGCCGCGCTATGATTCCGCTGTCCTCCATGCGCCCTTCGCGAAACGATACGTCGACGCGATCGGCAGTGAAATCGGCGGGCCGATCGTTCAACAACAGTTCCAGGGTGATCTCCGGATATTTGATGTGAAAGCCTCGCAGCAGCGGTGCGACAATCTTGCGGCCGAAGCCGGGCGTCGAGCCGATGAGTAGGTGGCCGCGCGGCGGCCCGTTACGCAGCTCCCGCATGTCTTCCAGCGCTTGCGCAATGCGCTCCATACCGGGCTGGCAGTTCTCATAGAACAGTTCGCCCTCGCGGGTCAGCGACGTACTACGTGTGGTGCGCAGGAAGAGACGCGTGTCGAGCTGGGCCTCGAGTTTCTGCACGTTGCGGCTAACCGACGAACGGCCGATGCCAAGGCGATCGCCCGCGCGAGCGAAGCTGCCTTCGCTGACAACGGCCAGAAAAGAAACGACGCCCGCGCAACTGGTCGCAAATCGGCTTGCAAACGGATCGTCGACACCAGCGGCGGGGCAGCGTGATGGAAAAACAGACATGGGAAGGCGGGTCGGGGAGTCCATACACTAGGCCAGACGGATCAGCGCTGTGATTTGTGACATCGTGCGCGGTTTTTTTTCGACGGATCGGCGAGTGGGCCGACCGTCTTACCGCATCGGCACGCAGAGTGGCCGAGGCGCTCGATTGGGTCAGCGGGCCGGTCAGGGCGCCTCTCGTGGGCTGTCTTGGCGCTTGGTGGACCTGACCGCCATCAATGCGCGAAAAGTGTTCTCTCTGCTCCACTGATTGCCGCGTCGTTCATCGCGATGATCGGCTCGACGTCGAAGCCCGCCACACGCCAAGCATCGATACCGCCCGTAAGCGGCAACGCAAGCTTGACGCCGGCCAGCCGCAACCGATTGGCCATCCACGCCGCAGAGACTTCGTTTGGACATGAACAATAGATGACGAGCGTCCGGTTCACCCCGTAGCGCTCCACGATTTGCGGCAGTTTCCGCTCATCGGCGAATACGGCCCCCGGAATGACGAACGGATCGAGCATTCTCCGCTCGGGGGAGCGAATATCGAACAGGATTGGCCGCGGAGTGTTCGCCAGCAATGCATGTAATTCGCCCACGCTGATCCGCGCCTTCTCGAGCGCTTTTGCCAGCATGATTCTCCGGCAGTATCGATACAACACATAGAGCACCAGTGCGATGCCGACCACGATCAAGGCCTGCCAGCCGAGCTGCGAGACAAGTCCGAAAACCACGTCGATCTGCGACGCGAATAGCGCACCGATCGCCAGCCCTACGGATGCCCACAGGGCAACCCCCGCGCAATCATGCAAGACGAAGGAGCGCAATCTGACCGCCATTGCGCCGCACAGCGGCACGGCAACGAGCGACAAGCCAGGTACGAAGCGCGCAACGACCAGCACGCGGACTCCCCAGCGGCCAAAGAAGCGCTCGGTCTTCCTGACGCACGTTTCACGCGACAGCGACAGTTTACAGACGGTACGGAGCGTGCGTTCGCCGTAGTGTCTGCCGCCCTGAAACCAGACGAGGTCGCCCAGCACACCGCCAATCACAGCGGAGCCTAGTACCGTCGCGAAGTAGAACAACGTCGACGATGCAACGTGCATGGCGAGCGCAGTGCCTGCTCCAACGGTGATCAATGTCGGCAAGACAGGCAACGGCAGACCCAGCGAAGAACCAAGCACATTCAGGAACACGACCAACATTCCGTATCGCGCGATCACTTCATGGGATACCACGATGTTCTCCTTGAGGCTGCATGTACCCGCCTTTACAAATGGTTCATCGCGCAACCTGGGCCGGGCCGCCCCAACGCTCGTCCGACCTTGATCGCTATCTTGACACCGCAGGAACGCGCGCCCGCCGGGCGCCGCAAAGATGATCCTGAACGCACAACAGACAACCATTGATGTGCGAGGCGCGCAGATCCAGAAGCGCGGTCAGACTTTCGGCAAGCGGGTTGGCCGCCATAGAACACGGGGTATTTGACGGCGCCGCGTCCGGCAAGGCTGTTTGGTTCATTTTCGCTTGATCAGCAGAAATAGATCGATCGAGGTGGGAGTCGATACACGCTACTTTGCGCCAGACAGTTCTTCCTCTGGTGTGCGCTCCGATGTCGGGGAGGCGTCCTTTCCCAGCCCGGCGATTTCGTCGATCTCCTGTCGATAGCGGTGCACGTCCCGCGTGACGAAGCCGATTTCGCGGCTCGGGATATCGAACCACTCGGGGTGTCCGAAAGAACGGCGAATATCCTCGAGGCCGCTCGCCCAATGCTCGCGCATCGTATCCTTGCTGAATTCATAGTCCTTGTAGTGACCCTCGAACGATTTGTTCTTGTAGATCAGGTGCACGACATTCACCGCACTGCCATCCGCCGTTTTCTGCGCCTCCCGCACCAACGGATGGGCAAGCCGCACCTTTTCGGGAATGTGTTCGAGCAGCGTCTTGATCATCTGAGCGTGCTTCTGGTTCTGCGACATGAACGCGGTGATGGCTCGCGTACGGCTCGAATATTGAATGTCTTTGGTGCGCTCGCTGACGTCGAGAAAATCGCCAGGCAGCTTGCCTCGTGAGCTCCACAGGTCGATCTGAAAAACCAATGTGTCCTCATGCTGGCTTTCCCTGATGATCTCCGTAAGGGGGGTGTTGGAAACCAGTCCGCCGTCCCAGTAGAACTCTCCATCGATCTCGACGGCTGGAAAGCCCGGCGGTAGCGCGCCGGATGCGATGAAATGCTCGGGCGCCAGACGCATTGTCGAATTGTCGAAGTAGACGAGATTGCCCGTTCGAACATTGACCGCTCCAACGGATACGCGAATATTCCCGTCATTGATGCGATCGAAGTTGGCGTATCGCAGAAGCGTTTCACGCAGCGCCGACGTGTCGTAATAGCTGACCTGATCAGGTCGTTTTCTGCCGAGCCCTGCGAGAGGCATCGCCGAGCGCGGGGAGAAGAACCCGGCCTGACCTTCCACCAGCGTGCGCGTCGCAGCCCATGCGCTCGACCACCTGCGCCCGACGTCTTCAAGCCCAGGCCACGCCGGAATGCGCGCACCGACATGCGAGAAGAAATCCGCAGGCTGACTGATCGTGTTCCAGAAGCCGCGCAGCGCCTCCACCCGGTCCGCAGGCGCATTGCCGGCGATGATCGCTGTATTCAGCGCGCCGATGGATACCCCGGATATTCGCGTCGGTTCCACGCCGACTTCAGCCATCCCTTCATAGACGCCGGCCTGATATGAGCCCAGTGCGCCGCCCCCCTGCAGCACGAGCCCGATTTCGTCGTAGGCGGGGAGCTTGATGCGATTGGGCTGCAGCAGGTTGTTACGCTGGCTCGGATACATGGTTGCCTCCTTACTGCATGAACCAGCCGTGGCTGACCACGATCGATTGTCCGGTGAGCGCGCTCGACTCGAAGCCGGCGAGAAATGCAACCGTATTCGCGACATCATCTAGCGACGTGAATTCGCCGTCGACCGTCTCCTTCAACATGACGTCCTTGACGACCTGCTGCTCCGAGATTCCCAAGGCTTTCGCCTGCTCGGGGATCTGCCTGTCGACCAACGGGGTTCTGACGAAGCCGGGACACACGACATTTGCGCGCACGCCACGTGGCCCACCTTCTTTCGCGACAACCCGGGCGAGACCGAGCAGCCCGTGCTTCGCAGTCACATACGCCGACTTGAGCTGCGACGCCTCGTGCGAGTGCACCGAGCCCATGTAGATCACTGCGCCACCTTTGTTGGACGCGTACATATGCTTGATGACGGCCTTGGTCGTCAGAAAGGCGCCGTCGAGGTGAATCGCCAGCATCTTTTTCCAGTCGGAAAACGGGTAGTCCTCGATCCGGTGGACGATCTGGATGCCTGCATTCGACACGAGCACGTCGATGCCGCCGAGCCGGCTTACCGTTTCGGCCACACCCGCATTGACCGCTTCTTCGCTGGTCACGTCCATCGCAACGGCGAACGCTTTCGCGCCATTGGCGACGATATCTTTGGCGACATTTTTAGCGTTCGAGAGATTCAAATCCGCGAGTACGACCGTCGCGCCGTCTGACGCAAGCTTGCGTGCGCACTGCTCGCCGATGCCGCTGGCTGCACCCGTAACGAGCGCGACCCTATCATTCAATGCCATACGTCCTCCGGGAGTTTACTGGTTGACTGCGAGTTTCAACGACTCGGCAGGGGCGAGATAGTCGTAGACCACTTCGCCGACATCGAGCGTCAGATTTGCAATGACGTGTCGCGCACCCATCACCTTGCGAACCGGCAGATCAGCAACCGATGCCAGTGCGTGCGGATGTAGCTCGAGAGCTGCTGGCCCTTCCCACGCACCGATCACATCGACGTCACGCAGAAAGAAGCGCACCAGTTCGCAAATGCGTACCGAGCCATCGACGTGGGGAATGACCTTGAGCAGGTAGTTGGGCGTGTCGGTGAGCTTGCGGCGCTCGGCCGCGGTGTCGAGCGCGCGATACTTGTAGCCCATCGTCCCAGTGGCGATGCGCTGAGTTCCGTAATCGAGCGTGCCGAGCAGCGTGTCCTTGCCATCGACACCGAGCTTCGGCGAAGCCAGCTTCTTGGGGAATCCCCAGATTTCGCGTCCACCTGCGATCGGGCCTTCGTCGTCCAGATACATCGAATGCGTGAAGTTGGCGCGATTGCCGTCCTCATCCAGCACCGAGATCACCTGGCCGCTTTCTGTATAGTCGCCGAACCCCGAAGAGTCGGGCATGCGGATGAATTCGTAGTGGACGATTGCGTTGTCGACCGTCAACGGTTCCGGAACGACGGACCTGAGCGCATCTATGTCCGTTTCATACGAGATGATGAAGTACTCCCGATTGACGAAGCGGAAGGGCGGACGCGGATATGCCGGATTGTGTACGGGCATCGCAAATGCGTTTTTGCGGATATCTTCTTCTGTCACGGATCATTCCTCGATGATGACGGGTTGCGTAACGCGCATTGCAACAGCTTTTGCTGCAGCGGCCTATGACGTGCGCGCAACGCAGTGACGGCTTTCTGTGCGCGTTTGCACGTTTTATTTACGGTGTTGCGTTTCACTGCTTACATCAGGCAGGTATGCCATCACCGTCAGGACAAAGCGTAAGCGTGGTTGTGTCGGGGCAGTAGCCCTGCAAAGGAGCTCACCGTGTTGCCTCGGCGACAACAATCAATGGCAGGTGGGCAGGGCTTTGTCGCCTTGCGGAGATGGTCGCGTAGAATTCTTGAGATCCCCGGCGACCAAGCATGGACCGTTGGTCGAGTCCTGACAGCCTAGCCGGTGGTTTTCTTCTGTCTCGCGATGGCGCTGTTCGTCGGGCGTGTGCAGGCAGGGATTCGTGCTCTCAGTGCGGCGGGGCGCAGATTGTCACGGCCTGCAATATGGCGCGACCAGTGTGCCGAGGCCTGATCGAGCAGATCTCCCCGTGCCGTGAGGCCGTCGCCGCGCTCCCGGGGCCCTTCGGCGGCGACGGCAAAGATGCTGTTGACGATCGATCGTGTGCACCGCGGCGCGCGTGAATGGCTTCATCGATCTGCCAAGCGGCAGCACATGCGGCGTGTCTTCATGGGTTTTGTCCCAGTAAGGTTTGCAGAGTAACGTTAAATCGGTATGCGAAGTGCTGTTTGCGTTGCCAGTTCGTACCATAGGGACAAGACTGCAGCCCGGAATTGCTTTGACAAATCGATCGCCCAGAATGGCGCGCCTGAGACGGTGACCATCGACAAAAACGGTGTCAACACCGCCGCGCTGTAAGCGATCAATGCCGATCGTGAAACGCCCATCAAGATTCGCCGGTCAAAACACCTCAGTAATGTCATCGAACAGGACCATCGGATGATCAATCGACGAACGCGGCCGATGCTGGGATCTATGACTTTTCACTGTGCCAGGATCCTTCTATGCGGGATTGAGACTGGATGCGTAGAGAAAGTCGATGGTGTCACCGTCCTTGTCGACGGCCCGGTAAAGATACCGCCATTCGCCCTTGACGGGATGTACGTCTCGTCGATCCGCCAGCTCTTGCCAACGGGCCGCTTGAGGTGGCGAAACTCTTTTCGAGCACTGGCAACAGCTTGATGGCACAACGGTGCACAGTCGAATGATCGACCGAAAACGGCCCGCTCGGCCATCATGTCTTCGAGGTGTCGCGTGCTCAGCGGGTAGGCCAAGTGCCAGCGCACGCAAGTCAGGATCACCTTGAGCGGACAATGCAGGCGTTTGAGCACTTGGGCCACCGCCGGATTCAACGCTTCATCGAGCTTTCGATTGTTCATGGCGTTCCGCACTTCATAGCGGAACCCCTTACTGCGACAGGACCAGCTGTCACTCGCGATCCGCAAACTCTGTCAGTTTCCTGCGCCGCAACACTCCCCATCAGTTCATGTTGACCTCCCACCTGACAGAAAACGGCGCGGCGTATCACCGAATCCGCCGGCGAGCAACAGATCGATAGGCGACGCGGGCGCTTTTTTGGGGGCTATGCGGTCATATGTGCATTCCTAGCCATTGTAGGTGTCATCACACGTTCATAGAACCGCCTGCTGGAACCCGTCGGCCTTACTTGTCTGTCGTCATCCCAGGTGCCGGGCGGAAGCGCACGCGTGCCGCTCCGACGACTCCCGGCGAATGCGAAACGCTACCCCATCTCATACGCATGTATGAAGTCACCACTCCTTCGCAGGAACAAAACCAGCCGTTCGTTGAATGTTTTTTCCCCTTTCGAGAGCCTAGATTTGTAGTCATGCGAAAGCACATTTTTCATAGTGAGTACGCGATGAACACTTTGCTCAACTGGATTTACATCGGCAGCAACGCCTATGTCGAGTACACGTTTGTTCCCTGGCTCGGCAGAAACGTGTATCGACGGACCGTGGACCTACGCGACATTTGCATTCAGTAACGAGAGTGCCCCGGCAAACTGAAAGAGGAACGAAGTATCAGCAACGCACGTGACGGCAGCAGGGCTGCCGTGGTGCATGGGAACCGAGTCGCATAGTATCTTTTTTGAGGGAAGCAAAATGAATCAGTTGGACACACCGGAACGAGGTTTTCGCCCCGGTTTGCCAAATCGCGCTGATGCGCTGTCCACAAGCGTTGCCGCGAGCTATGCGAGCATCATGGCATTCATGGCGGTGGTGAGCGAGGGGAGTTTCGCGAAGGCTGGCGAACGTCTGGGTGTCGGCCGATCGGCCGTGAGTCGAAATGTCCAAAAGCTGGAAAGTCAGTTGAGTACGCGCCTGTTTCTACGCACTACACGCGTCACGCAACTGACGCACGAAGGCAAGCGATTCTTTGAGAACTGCAACCAGGGTGTCACGCAAATCGTGAATGCCATGAACGACATGCTGGAGCTTCGCCAGGGCCCGCCACGCGGTCTGGTGCGCATCAGCTCGACGGTAGGCTTCGGCAGGAAGGTGGTGGCGCCGCTGCTGGAAAAGTTCATGAAGGCCTATCCTGATGTCGCCGTCGACCTGCTGCTCGACGATCGGCCGACGGACTTTGCCTCCGAGCAGATTGACGTGGCGTTCCGCAATGGACGCATCGAGGACTCCAGCATCATCGCCAGACAGCTGATCCCTATGCAGATGGCACTTTGCGCCGCGCCATCCTACGTGGAGGCGCACGGCCTGCCGCATACGCTGGAAGAGTTGTGCCAACACGAATGCATCAACTTCCGCATATCCAGCGGCCGCGTGTTCGAATGGGAGTTCAAGGTCGACGGTCGTGCACGGAAATACCTGCCGATGGCCCGTCTCACCTTCAACGATGCCGACCTGGTCCTGGATGCAGTTCTAAAGGGCTCCGGCATCGCGCAGATGGCGG
This sequence comes from Paraburkholderia sp. MM5384-R2, assembly GCF_014201025.1. Classification (NCBI taxonomy): domain Bacteria; kingdom Pseudomonadati; phylum Pseudomonadota; class Betaproteobacteria; order Burkholderiales; family Burkholderiaceae; genus Paraburkholderia; species Paraburkholderia sp. MM5384-R2. The sequence continues at coordinate 61,242 of NZ_JACHDI010000027.1, read as the reverse complement.
GCTATCAGATCCGCCATCATATCGCGGCCAATGAACTCGTCGTGGCGCTGGCGAGGCATGCACCCGACGACCGTGGGCACTATATCTGCTACCTGAGCCGACAGCACTTACCGACGCGCATTCGTGTCTTCATTGATTTCATGACCGAACAGATCCGCACTCTCGATCTGAAATACGTGACCGAATTCAACCCTGAAGACGTCGAGACTCCGACTGAAGAATTGGTGGCATAAGTTCGGTTTGGTGACTCTGCGCGAGCGGCAACACCGCGCTTCATTGGTGCAAAAGTGGGAACACTGACGGGGCGACTACGTGGTTATCCCCGCGCGCCTCCGTTACCTACCATGTCATCCATCGGCACTTGAATGAAGCTGGTGGAGCTGGGCACACGTAACTTACAGTATGTGTATGCAAATGGTGATGGCGCAGTTACCGCGCAGGTTCTCTATCGAGTAGTGCGAAAGATGCACAAAGCGTCAGATTGCACGTTTTTGATTGGAATTTTTTGGAGCGTAGACCATGAAGATCGTCGTCATCGGCGGCATCGGCCTGATCGGCTCGAAGACCGTCGAAATTCTGCGCCAGAGGGCCATGAGGTCGTCGCCGCGTTGCCCAAAAGCGGTAAAACAGCATTACCGGCGAGGCGCTCAAGGAATCCATGGTGGCCGCGGCGGCGGTGATTGACCTCGCCAATTTGCCCTCATTCGAAGACAAGGCAGTGCTGGGTTTCTTCGAGACCTCCGGCCGCAACCTTCTCGCGGTGGAGGCTGCACCCTATACGTCTGTATGATTTGCGTCCGGGCGCTTCCGGACTAGTCTGTGATCGTGAAGCATTCGCAGAGCCAACCCGCATAATCGGCGCCTGCGCGCGACAGTCGAGGTCTGAGTTTTGGCTACTAACCTGCTTGTCTGCATTGTCGATGACGACGATGCCGTCCGCAGCGCGACCGAAAGCCTCGTTCGCTCGCTGGGCTGGCCGACACGCGTCTTCGCTTCCGCAGAGCAGTTTCTGCAAGCGCCAGATATCAGCGATGTGGCGTGCCTGATCTCCGACGTGAGAATGACCGGAATGAGCGGCATAGAGATGCACGAGCGCCTGCTTGAACGCGGGTGTGCGCCGCCGACCATCTTCGTCACAGCATTCCCGACCCCCGCCCTCGAGGCAAAAATCCTGGCAAACGGTGCGCTTGCGTTTCTGGCAAAGCCGGTCGACGCGACCGTCATTGCGCACTATCTAGCGCGCGTTTGCGGCGAAGCGCAACACTTCCCGCGTTGACGGCGCTGGGCCGCAGCAATGAAACGGAATTATTTCGATCGGAGCGGCTGGGTGTTGAGTGCTTCCGCCTTTCGAACGAGATCCGCAACGGAGCGCGCCGACATTTTCTTCATCACCTGTCCGCGATGGATCTTCACGGTGATTTCGCTCAGATGCATCTCAGAGGCGATCTGCTTGTTCATCAGGCCCTTCACGACGAACGCCATCACCTCTTTTTCCCTCGGCGTAAGCGACTGGTAGGCAGTGCGCAGTGCCGCAGTCGCCTGCTCACCCTCGAGCCGTTCGCTGTCGCGCTTGAGCGCCTGATCGACGGCATCGAGCATGTCCTGATCACGAAACGGCTTGGGGAAGAAATCCACGGCGCCGGCTTTCATGGCCTTGACCGACATCTCGATATCGCCATGACCGGTCATGAAGAGGACCGGCAGACGCAGACCGTTGCTGGCGAGTTCCTGCTGAAACGTGAGCCCGCTCTCGCCGCGCAGCCTGACGTCGAGAATCAGGCAACTGGGTCCGTCGTGTTTCGGAAAGGCGAGAAACGCTTGCGACGACGCGAACGTCTCGACGCGCAGGCCGGTCGAGCGCAGTAGCGTGCTCAAGGCAAGCTGCATTGATTCGTCATCGTCGATGACATACACAACAGGTGCTTGGCCTTCGTTTTTCGCTGAACTCAAATGCAGCTCCGAACTTATTTTGGCTCATCGAGAACCGTTAGGGTCCGCGGCGGCGATCGGGGTGGAGGGCATTGAAACGGGAGCAAAGCTCGCCGTCGGGCGCAATAAATCGGTGAAAATTACAGTGCGTTTTGCCCAGCCGCAAGTCTCTGGCACTCCATAGACCGGTGTAATAAATCTGCCCGACTGCCGCTCCATTATGGTCATGTTCCGCTGCCTTTTCATCAGAATCAGCCCGACATTTTCTTTGCCGAAGTGACCTCTGTGGCGCAGGACCCTGCCACCACGACAGTCAGCGCGCATCGACCGGCCCCACTGCGTCCGCCTGACCTCTCCCTATGGCACTACGCTCGCCGCGGTGTATCCTGAGGAAAATCTGCTTCCGCAACGTTGGAGTCGCGGAGATGCCGGTAGCAAATCGCTTTCGCGAGCGTATTCCGCTAGGATTGTTCGGACAAATGGGGCGTCCAATCCAATGAGGGGCAGCGGTTTGGTGACAGCGTGCGGCAGATGATGCCCGACATTTTGTTCCGATGCCTATGGATAAGACACTCCAGATCTTGTGGGACGATGGCGAGCGCGTCTTCTGTCGAGGGCGGCGCCCGCTAGGCGAAGGCCGCAGCCAGAATGTCCTGCTTTCGCGCCCTGCAGCCGAACATCCACTACCTGCCAGCCTCGATCGCCTCGCTCACGAGTTTGGCCTGAAGGACGAACTGGAGGGCGCGTGGGCGGTGCGCCCGCTGGAGCTGGTGCGTGAAGCGGGCCAGCCCGTGCTTGTACTTGAGGACCCGGGCGGTGAACCGCTAGTGCGGCTGCTCGACGCGCCCATTGACATGGCAGATTTTTTGCGGCTCGCCGTCGCCATCGCGGCGGCGCTGGGCAAGCTCCACCATCGCGGCCTGCTCCATAAGGATCTCAAACCCACCCATATCTTGGTGAACTGCGGCGACGGACAGGCACGATTCACCGGATTCGGCCTCGCCTCGCGGGTGCCGCGCGAGCGACAGGCGCCCGAGCCGCCCGAGACCATCGCCGGAACGCTCGCCTATATGGCGCCTGAGCAGACTGGCCGGATGAATCGCTCGATCGATTCGCGCAGCGATCTCTATGCGTTCGGCGTCACGCTCTACCAGATGCTAACCGGCGTGCTGCCGTTCATCGCTGCAGATCCCATGGAATGGGTGCACTGCCATGTCGCCAGAAAACCGGCCCCCCCCAGCACGCTGGTGAAGACCGTCCCTGAAGTGGTCTCCCAAATCGTCATGAAACTGCTCGCCAAAACGGCAGAGGAGCGCTACCAGACTGCCGCCGGTGTTGAGCACGATCTGCGGCAGTGCCTCGCCGGCTGGCAATATCAGCGCCGCGTAGACAGCTTCCCACTGGGCGAACACGACACACCTGACCGGCTCCTGATTCCCGAAAAGCTGTACGGACGGGAGGCCGAGGTCGGCACGCTGGTCGCCGCTTTTCAGCGAGTGGTCAGGAGCGGGACGCCGGAGCTCGTGCTGGTCTCCGGATATTCCGGTATCGGCAAATCCTCCGTCGTCAACGAACTGCACAAAGCGCTGGTGGCGCCGCAAGCGCTTTTCGCATCCGGCAAGTTCGACCAGTACAAGCGGAACATCCCCTATTCGACGCTGGTGCAGGCATTTCAAAGCCTGGTGCGGCCGCTCCTGGGCAAACGCGACACGGAACTGGCGAGCTGGCGTAGCGCGTTGCTCGAGGCACTTGATCCCAATGCGCGGCTCATGACCGACCTCATCCCCGAACTGAAACTCATCATCGGTGAACCGCCACCGGTCCCGGAGCTTGAGCCACTGCAGGCACAACGCCGTTTCCTGCTGGTCTTCCGGCGCTTCATTGCAGTATTTGCCCGAGCGGAACACCCGCTCGCGCTTTTTCTCGACGATCTGCAGTGGCTCGACGCGGCGACGCTCGACCTGCTCGAGGACCTGTTGACCCAGGCAGACGTGCGGTACTTGATGTTGATCGGCGCATATCGCGACAACGAGGTCGATGCCACGCATCCGCTGAAGGTCAAGCTTCGGGCCATCAGGACCGCGGGTGTCAGGATCGACGAAATCACGCTGCCTCCGCTCGCCAGCGAGCACGTCAGGCAGTTGATTGCGGAGGCACTTCACTGCGAGCCGGCGCACGTCGAGTCTTTGGCTCAACTGGTGCGGGACAAAGCCGCCGGCAATCCGTTCTTCGTGGTCCAGTTCCTGCACGCACTTGCCGAAGAGAATTTACTCAACTTCGACCATGGCGCGGGGCACTGGTTCTGGGATCCCGTTCGCATCCATGCCAAGGGTTATACCGACAACGTCGTGGACCTGATGGTCGACAAGCTGACGCGCCTGCCGGTTCGCACGCAGCAGGCGTTGCAGCAACTTGCCTGTCTCGGGAACGTCGCCTCAATTACGAAACTTTTGACCGTTCTTGGAAGCACGGAGACACAGATCCACGCGGCGTTGCGGGAAGCCATCCATCAGGGACTGGTCGAGAGACTGGAGGACTCGTACCAGTTTGGACACGACCGGATTCAGGAAGCCGCCTATTCACTAATCCCCGAAGTCACGCGCGCCGAGGCCCATCTGCGGATCGGGCGTCTGCTCGCCGCGCAGTCGCCCTCCGAGAAGCTGGAGGAGGCGATCTTCGAGATCGTGGGTCAACTCAATCATGGCGCCAGGCTAATCACCGAAAAGAGCGAGCGCGAGCAGCTGGCCGGGCTCAACCTGCTCGCAGGCCAGCGTGCCAAAGCGTCCACAGCCTATGCCTCGGCGCTCGCCTATCTCGTCACCGGTGCCGAACTGTTGGACGACGACTGCTGGGAACGCCGGCATCAACTGATCTTCGCTCTGGGACTGAACCGCGCCGAATGTGAATTTTTGACGAGCCAACTATCGATGGCAGAGGAACACCTGGTGGCACTGTCGAATCACGCCACGACAACTGTCGAACGAGCCCTCGTCGCGTGCCTGCAGATGGATGTCTACCTGATTCTCGATCAGACGGGCCGCGCGGTCGACGTTTGTCTCGCCTTCCTCCGGCATGTTGGCATCGCGTGGTCGCCCCATCCCGTCGACGAGGACGCGAGACGCGAATATGAGCTCATTGGTTCACGGCTTGCAGGCCGGACCATCGAGGATCTCATCGATTTGCCCATGATGGAGGACGCGGCCTCCCTCGCGACCGTCGAAGCGCTGAGCAAGCTCTTCCCGTCGGCCGTGCAGACGGACGCAAACTTGGCAGCCCTGACGATCTGCAAAGGAGTGAGTCTCAGCATCGAGCGGGGCAACTGCGATGCTTCGTGTGTGCTCTATACCAATGTCGGCAGGATCACCGGACCGCGTTTCGGCGACTACCAGGCCGGATTTCGATTCGGTCAACTAGGCTACGAGCTCGTCGAACGACGTGGGCTCAAACGCTTTGAGGCAAGCGTCTATCTATGCTTCGCGATTCTTGTCGTGCGCTGGTTGAAACCCGTACGGGCTTGCCGTGATCTGCTACGCCGCGCGTTCGACGCGGCAAACCGGATCGGAGACCTCGCGTTCGGCGCCTACGCGTGCAACTGTCTCAACACGGACCTGCTGTTCGCCGGCGAGCCGCTGCCTGAGGTGCAGCGCGAAGCCGAATATGGCCTCGCGTACGCCAGTAAGGTGCGATTCGGTCTTGTCGTTGACTTCATCGCCGGGCAACTCGCGCTAATCCGCATGCTCCGCGGCTTGACGCCGACTTTCGGCTGCTTTGACGACGGGCAGTTCAGTGAAGTGCGTACCGAATACCATCTGTCCAGCAACCAAGCTCTGGCGCAAGCTGCGTGTTGGTACTGGATCCGGAAACTGCAGGCGCGCTATATTGCCTGCGACTACGCGGCGGCGATGGACGCCGCATCGAGGGCGCAGCATCTACTTTGGACCTCATCAGCGTTCTTTGAGGAGGCCGAATGTTACTTTTATGATGCGCTGACCCGAACCGCCTGGTTCGACTACGCCCCGGCCGGCGAGCGCCCGCAGCACCTGCGCACTGTGGCTGCGCACCACAGGCAGCTACAGATCTGGGCGGAACATTGTCCGGAGAATTTCGAAAACCGCGCCGCGCTGGTGGGCGCCGAAATCGCCCGCATCGAAGGCCGCGTGGTTGATGCCGAGCAGCTGTACGAGCGCGCCATCCATCTCGCCCAGGAAAGCGGCTTTCTGCATATTGAGGCGCTCGCCTGCGAACTCGCTTCCCGCTTTTACGCGGCGCTCGGTCTTGAGAAGATAGCCCGGCTGTATCTGCAGGACGCCCGATACGGCTACCAGCGTTGGGGAGCAGACGGGAAGGTCCGGCAACTCGAGGAAACCTATCCGTACCTGAGAACGGAAGCGCCCGCCCCGGGCCCGACGAGCACGATTGCAACGCCGGTTGAACGCCTCGACCTCGCGACCGTGATCAGGGTGTCACAGGCCGCCTCAGGCGACATCGTGCTTGAAAAGCTGATCGATATGGTCATGCGTACGGCGATTGAACAGGCCGGCGCCGAACGAGGTCTGCTGATTCTGTCTGACGGCAGCAAGCAACGCATCGCGGCGGAAGCGAACACAGGTGGCGACACGACCCAATTGCTACTGCACGACGTGCCGGTGAGCGCGGAGATGCTGCCGGAGTCGATTCTCTACAATGTCCTACGCACACGGGAGAGCGTTTTTCTCGACGATGCTACGGCCGGGCAACAATTTGTCGCGGATCCGTATATTCGTCAGCATCGTACCCGTTCGATCCTCTGCATGCCTTTGATGAACCAGGCAAAGCTCACCGGTGCGCTCTACCTCGAAAACAATCTGACCGCCCATGTGTTCAGCCCTGCCCGGATCGCCGTGCTCAAGCTGTTGGCTTCGCAGGCCGCCATCTCGCTGGAGAATGCCCGCTTGTACCGCGACCTCGCAGAACGCGAAGCGAAGATCCGGCGGTTCGTCGACGCCAATATCATCGGGGTAATCGTCTGGAATGCAAATGGCGACATTCTTGAGGCCAATGATGCTTTCCTTCGCATGATGGGATACGAGCGGGAGGACCTTGTCTCAAGTCGCGTTCGCTGGAAAGACCTGACGCCGCCGGAATGGAGTCAGGGCGATGAAATGGCACTGGCAGAGGCTGAACAAACGGGGCACACGCAACCGTTTGAGAAGGAGTACATCAGGAAGGACGGTAGCCGTGTCCCTGTCATCGTCGGTGCGGCCACATTCGAAGCAAGCCGCAAGGAAGGCGTCGCTTTTGTGCTCGACCTGACCGAGCGCAAGCAGGCGGAGGAAAAAGTCCACGAAAGTGAACGTCGCTATCGCGAAGTGCAGAACGAAATGGCACACGCTAACCGGGTCGCAACGATGGGGCAACTCACGGCATCGATCGCTCACGAAGTCAACCAGCCAATTGCCGCGACGGTGACCAACGCACAGGCTGCGCTGCGTTGGCTGAAAGCACAGCCTCCTGACATCGACGAGGCCGTGCAGGTGCTCAGTCGCATTGTCAAGGACGCCAATCGAGCGGGGGAAGTGCTCGGCAGGATCCGTGAGCTGATCAGGAAGGCGCCACCACGCAAGGAGCCCGTGGACATTAACGAGGCGATTCGCGAGGTGATCGAATTCACCCGTGGCGAAGCCGCAAAGAGCGGCGCCTCTGTGAAGTCGCAACTGGAGGACGGACTGCCATCGGTCGAAGGAGACCGGATCGAACTGCAACAGGTATTGCTCAATCTGATCATCAATGCGCTCGAGGCGATGCGCGAAGTCAGCGACGGCGTAAGACAGTTGCATATCAGCACAGGGAACGCCGACTCTGGCTGCGTGCTTGTGACAGTGCGCGATTCGGGACCGGGCTTTGCGTCGCACAGCGCGGAGCAAGTCTTCGCCCCTTTCTACACTACGAAGCCAACCGGTTTGGGGATGGGGCTGTCGATCTGCCGTTCGATCATCGACGCGCATGGCGGCCTACTGTGGGCGAGCGCGAACGTGCCGCGGGGCGCCGTCATGCAGTTTACCCTACCTGCCCAATCCGCCATTTCATCCTGATTGCCAACCAGAGCGAGGACTGAATATGCAACGCTTGACAGGAAAAGTCGCCATCGTGACTGGCGCCAGTGCAGGAATCGGTCATGCCACCGCGAAACTGTTCGCCATGGAAGGTGCAAAAGTAGTGATCGCGGCGCGCCGAGAAGCTGAACTGGAAACGCTCGCTGCCGAGATTGTCCGAGCGGGCGGTGACGCCGTGTTTCTGGCGGGCGACGTACAGTCAGAAGACTTCTCGAAAGCGTTGGTCGCGCTCGCCATCAGCCGGTTTGATGGCCTTGACGTCGCTTTTAACAACGCTGGCACCCTTGGCGAAATGGGGCCGTCCACCGGCGTGTCAGCGGCAGGCTGGTCGGCCACATTGGCGACCAACCTTACGGCCGCCTTTTTGGGTGCGAAGCATCAGATTCCCGCAATGCTGAAGCGTGGAAGAGGATCGATCATTTTCACGTCGACGTTCGTCGGCTACTCATTCGCTTATCCGGAAGCCGCCGCGTACGCTGCGAGCAAGGCCGGCTTGATTGGACTTACGCAGGCGCTTGCCGCTGAATATGGAGCGCAAGGTGTTCGCGTCAATGCCATACTGCCGGGCGCCGTGGACACACCGATGTATCGCGGCATGAACGCCACCCCCGATTCACAGGCGTTCACGACTGCGTTGCATGCGCTCAAGCGCATCGCGCAACCGGCAGAGATCGCCCATTCCGTGCTTTATCTTGCGTCTGACGACTCGTCCTTCGTGACCGGCACCGCTTCGCTAGTCGATGGCGGTGCATCGATTACACGTATGTAAGTCGAAAGGCGGCCGGCGTCCGCGGGTCTAGACACTTTGTGATGCGCGCCAGCATTCCGTGAGGCGGCGGTGGCACGCTGCGCTCTTCGATGACATTGGCGCGGCGCGGTATCGGTGCCGATTGGTGTTAGCGCCGATGTAAAACTAACCCGTCGGGGGTGCGGCCAAATTCTTGGACTGTTTATGCCGCAATTCCAAGACTCTGCCGGTATTCGACCGGGCTCAGGAAGCCGAGCGAGACCTTGATCCGCTTTGCGTTGTACCAGCGGATGTACGAGTCAAGGACTTCGATGAATTGATCAACGGTCGTGGCCCGCCAGTCACGAGGATAGAATAACTCCGTCTTGAGGCGCCCGAAGAAACCTTCGCAGGCTGCATTATCCGGCGAACATCCTTTGCGCGACATCGAACGAATCAGTCTGGCATCCTGCATCCGTGAGATGCCATCCTGGCCAGCGATAGTGCGCACCGCGATCGGAGTGAACCACGGGCCGCTGCTCGCAGCCAGCCACCGACTCAATCGCCGAATCCAGCATGGTATTGACGAGTTCGGCATCCGGGCGCGTGCCGATTGACCAGCTCACAACGAGACCGTCGAAGCACTCGATCACAGGCGACAGATATACCTTGCCGTCCGGGATCTGGAATTCGGTAATGTCGGTGAGCCATTTCTGATTTGGAGCGGCGGCACAGAAGTCACGATTGATGATGTTCTCCGGCGCGGGGCTTATTTCTCCGCGATAGGAGCCGTAGCGACGTCGCCTGGTCGTGGCAGCGGCCAGTCCTTCTTGTCGCATCAAACGTCGCACTACCTTCTCCGAGATGAAGATCTGCTGCCTGCCCAATGCCGCGCGGATTCTGCGATATCCGTAGCAACGGTGATTGAGTTCGAAGAGTCCGCGATGACGCGACGCGCGCCAGCATGCCTGTCAGCAACCAACAGACGTGCACGGTGATAGAAGCAGGAACTTCGGGCAAGCCCCATGGCGGCTAACAGCTCAGGCAACGCATACGTCTGTTTCAGGGCATCAACCAGCATCGTCTTCTCCCGGTTGCTCAGGAGTTGCGGGTCGACGCCCATTCCTTTTTTTATCAGTTCATTCGCCTTCTTCAGGATATCGTGCTCAAGTTGCAACTGCCGGATGTCGCGTCGAAGCGATTCGACCTGTTGTTCCAGTTCCGCACGTTCATGGTCCGGCGCTGGCTTCTTTTTGCGTTTCATCGATGCTGGAACCTCTCGACCGAGTAGCTGGTTCTTCCAGTTATACAGCGTCGGCCTACTCACGCCTGTTTTCTCGGCAACCACGCGCGCGCTTTGCTCTCTGGTGCACAGTTCGATGACTGCCGCCTGCTTCACTTTATGCGATTTCGGAACTCTACCAACCGCTCTGCCAACAATACGTTTTCTGATTTCAGGGCACAGTTCTTCGATCCAGGCTGCAAGCGTCTCGCGACTAGGATAGCCCAAAGCTCTCAACGTTGCGGCAGCACACCGGTCATGGCTCAAATAATGATCGACGGCAACCTTCTTCTGTTCAGCCGAGTACCGCGGCCTCGAACGGACGTAGCCAGCCCGTAGATCATTGCACTGTTCGTATTCGCGATGCCAGGCTTTGAGAGAATTCTTTGTCGGGTAACCCAGCTGTCTGATGGTCGCCCCGAGGCGCTTTCCCAACTTTAGATAAAGCCGAACCGCTCGAAGACGCTCTTCATACGAGTACATGAACTACCTCCAGGTAGTCCAAGTTTTCGTCCGCACCCCCGTCGGGTCAGAATTCAATCGGCGTTGACAGATTGGTGTCTGCGCGGAAACATTGAGCATTGCGATGCGTATCTACCCGTGCAGGGACTGAGCGCCTACCATTCCGGCATGGCAACGCTGGTGACCCGATCTACCTTCCAGCTCTCGATCTCGCGCCGCCATCGAAGCAGAACGATGGCAAGGCGCGGTTCCGAAGGTGGACATCCAAGCGGATTGGCAACTCGCATCACTTCGTCCGGGGGCAGCCGCGCCACTCCACCTTCACGGCTGCCAAGCACCGCTGGCGTGCGAATGTAGCCCCACTGTGACGCAGTGTTCAGTTTTTCTTAGGAGAGGAAATCTTCCCGGAGGGACTCGCTTGCCTTTAGTCAGTGGTTAGCACTTCGGTGAAGAACATTTTCACTTACCTACCCGACAGGTTGAGCAATGAACACTCAGTTAAAGACCAGGCAGCACGCTACTTCGACAGATGCAGTGCCCTCGATAGCACGATGCCCCGCTGTTGGCTCACCAGCCAGATGGCGCGGATATCAACATAGAGCGTGGAGGTTCTTGTCGTGATGTCAGTAGGGTCGTCATCAGTAGGATCGCTGTGATCGATCCGATCGTTGAGATAGGGTGGCACGAGGCGGCCCATGAGAACAATCGCGTACTTCCCATTCGCTTCGGCGTACGCAGCCCGTGAGAGTGTCACGCGTCCGCGGACCGTGGTCTTCTTACTTTCTCCAGACTCGAGTTCAATCATATCGATATGCTGAATGAACCCCTTTGACATCGCTTCCGGTGCGACCACAAGCCTTCGACCGCTGGGTCCGCTTGTTGTCTTTTTGAGAAGGATGCGTGCGTGATTGTCGTCATCGGACAAATCCACGTTTATCTTCAAGAGGTGCTTCTCTGCCTGATACCTCATCCCATACGGGACGGGTACAACAAAAGTCAGGTCGCCATCGAGATGGGCTGGCGTCAAGTCGGTATTGTGGCGCTGCCTGCCGGTGGGAATGCGGATCAGGCTCAGGACGCGATCGCCCAAAGACGGCGAGCCTTCACTCAGATGCAGATTCAGCACCCGGTCCCGAATAGCTAGCGGATCATCGCCTACAAAAGCTTGGCCCGACGAAGAATCTTCCAAACTGGAGGTTTCAATGTGCACCGCACGCGTCAGCGCGGCTGCATTCGCCTGTGTCACTTCCGCCAGCATCAGTAGACATACGAGGATGCGCGCGGCGTTGGATACCATTCTTTTGCATTGCAGATGAAACAAGATAATACCCCTCGTATTCCGACACGCGCTGTCGCAAAGCCATACCGGGTTCGATTCAGACGCACGACATATGCACCTGGCTCCCACCATTGCTTCTGCCGGCAAGCTCATGTGTTTAATGCTCGGTGAAACAACCAGACGCCGAAGACCAAATCTCGGCGGGTTGCGAAATGAGTCCACCGGGGCTTCTGGGCAGTGGGCTACCATATCGCTCCGAGTCATCGTAGGTTCAACGCCTGCATGCCGGTAGATAGCCACAGGAACTCGTAGCGTTGCCTTTGCGGCAACAATTCTGGTTGCCGCGACATTTCACGGTGCATGGGGATCTCAGCCGAGTGGTGCGCATTGAATTGCCAGTCTGAGAGGCTTTCCGGTAAGCCGGTTTTGTCAACGTCTGAGATAATGGTGCCTGTTCCACGCCAAACCGAACGCTGATTCCAAAGCAAAGCGAGCGCCGATTCCACGGCAAACCGATCAGGGATTCCGCGTCTGCCCGAGCGCGAATTCAACGCGTAACCGAGCAGTAAGATGGAGGGACGGCGACGCGGATAACTATGGCACGCTCGACGATTTTGTCGGGCGGCCGAATGTCGAACAAAAGGTTAGGACCTGGGACTCATCAAGCCTGTCTTTATCTCTGAGCTTCACAAGCTCGCGATTTGAATGAGGCGTGAGTCAGCGGATTTCATACGGGCCCGCAGCCGAGCAGGCGCTGCAAAAAGGCCGAATGTAGAGCTGCAGCCCACCCCGATTGTCAAAAGCTCGAAAACGTGGCGCAAAGGGGGGCGTTCATGTAGACATAAAAGAATTGAGAAAAATTTTGAGATGCTTGGACAATTCGCAATCTTTTTCGGTTAGACGTGCCCGGCATCAGAGTTTCGGACGAATGACACCTATGTCTCGTCTGCTTGGATGTCAGTGCGAACGTCACTGACCTCGGTGGTCAAGCAATTGTTAGTTGCCACTGCGCCGGCCTGAGGCGTGGGTTCTTCTGTTGCGCCAGCCTCAGAATGTTTCGTGTCCGCGTGCGCGAGCCATGCGTTGCTGACCTCACCGAAACGCTCCGATCGTTGTTGGCCTGCCTCCATCTCGGGAGCCCGGCTGAAGGCACTTGACGCCGGACTGCTGCGGTCGACAGTTTTCTCAGGCGGCAGGAGGCGAAGGCGCGTTTCAAAAATTTGCTGGGCCAAGGCGTTTTTACGCGGGTATTCGTTGAAGGGTCCTGCCCTTATCTCTGAAAATCCGGCTCAGCGTTTTTGATGCGGCCGCGGGGCTGCCTGCGCGGCCGTGCGTCGGCCTCGGGGGCACATAGCTCCCGCATGTTCCGGTGAATCACAGGGATCTCAGCGGATTTCGCCTGAGTGGACCGGAGTGTTACCGTCCGCTCGAAGCGGCGTCCGTCATGAGAAGCCCTCTTGGAGAGGCAGCGCACTGTCTCTACTTCTCACTGGCGATGGCCAGCAAGCGACTGCGCAGCAAAGCGGTCGTCCGTTCGACCTCTTTGGGCGTCAGCCGTTCCATGTAAGCCGCCGTCAGAAGGGTTAGCGGATGGACGCCCAGCACGTCTGCAAGTTGCTCGATCTTCCCCAATGTTGGCGATTTCAGGCCCCGCTCGACCGTACTGATGTAAGTGCGGCTGGATACCAGTCCGAAATCTTCCTGTGTCACTTCGGCGACCTGCCTGAGTTGTTTCAGTGCTTTGCCGAAAGCGGCGTTGGAACGCATGCAAGTCCTCCTGATAAAGGACCTGATGAACTCATTGAGAGCGCTAAAGGGCTACAATCTATAGTGTTCATTTGCTATTATTCCGGCCACCCTGGGCGAGCAGGTCAGAAGTGCCGCCTTGCGGTGCCTGACTCCGCGAGATGTCTATGGTCGACCTCTGTTTGGAGCGGTCAGCCAGATCCGGACCGGAGAGGCCGAGGCCCACACACATGCAGGGCGAGGAATCTGCGTGCCGTTTGCACGGGCCGACAACGCATTGGAGGCAGATAGATGCGCCGGAGTCGCCAGCGCAGTGATGTCGGGCCGACATCCAAATGCAGTTGCGGTTCGGCGGGTTTTGGAAGCAGCGAGACGTTCCCTGAGAACGTTTGATTGCGTTCAGGGTGCCGACAGGGTCATCGAGCGGTTAGTTAAGACAGAAAGCGTTTGAGGTAGCGGCTGTATGTTTGTGACAAGTGAAAAGCGTCTGCCGCCGTGGGCCATGTTCCAGGCCGACGCCGGGGGCGCGTGTACGTGGTCGGCGATCGAACAGCTGATTCCGCGCGACGTGGCGATCCTCCGGGTGTCGCGCGTACGCTCGCGCGTCGTCCCGACGATTGTCATGCTGGATCTGCGCGAGACCGCGCCGTCGCTGGAGCAGTTCGTGGGCGGGGATGTCGTGCTGCGCGGCGCCGCCGTGCTGAGCACGCGGCGGGCGGGGGAAGTCGACCAGTGGACGCTCGATCCGCTGGACGAGATCCGGGTGGGGTCACCGAGCCCGAACCGTACAGCGGGGGCGAGCGGCTGGTGACGGCGACCCGGTTCACGACGGCCGCGGGGCGCACGTTTTCCGTGCCGGTCGCCCTGGCGACGCATCCCGCGCGCGGCCGGCGGCTGTGGCGGGCGAAGCAGGCCGCCGCTCGGGCTGACTGCTGAGCCTCGCTGTTCGTGGACGCGTATGCGGAACGGGGGGCGGGCAGGGCCATCCGGGAGACGGACGGGCTACCGCGCTGGCGCGGTGGCCCGGTACTGTACCTCGATTTCGACGGGGTGCTTCACCCGGAAGAGGTGTGGCGTTGCCGGGGCAGCGGGCCGTATGTCGCGAGTCCGCCCGGGCATCAGGTGTTTGAGCACGCCGCGCTGCTCGCGCGCTGCCTTGAGCCCTTTCCCGGCGTGCGCATCGTGCTGTCCACGAACTGGGTGCTGGTGTTTGGCAGCGTGCGCAAGGTGGCGCGCCGTCTGCCGCCGGCCCTGCGCGAGCGCGTGGTCGGCGCGACTTTCCACCGCCAGATGGATGGGGCGTGGTTCCGGTCCATCCCGCGGGGCGTGCAGGTCTGGGGCGACGTGTGCCGGCGCGAGCCCGACGCGTGGCTCGCGCTGGACGACGATGACGCCGGCTGGCCGGCGGTGTGCCGGCGCCATCTGGTACACACGGATCCGGTGCTGGGCATCAGTCACCCGGCCGTCCTCGGGCAGCTGCAGGCGCGGCTCGCCGCGATGTATGGTCGCGACGAAGGCTGGCCGTGATAATCCGCCTCTGGGGTGTCCATTTAACCGGACTTTGCGCGCAGACCTAGGTAATCTTGTCGTCCTCAAGCCGTCATCCTCGTGGATGCCGACCGGACGGGCAGACGAAGCCGTAGCTCACGGATGCCGCACTACCGGGTCCTAAAGCTCGCTGTCGCCCATGGACCGGTTCGTCTGTTCCTCCAGCCGCCGAGGCAACGCGGACATCCGCCCAGCTTGGAGCGACATTCGCAGAGCCGCCCGCGGAGGCAAATCGCTCTAACTCCGGTTAAATGGACACCCCAGATCCGCCTTATCGCGGCCAGCTTGTAGTCGCCGCCTCGAGAGGGGCATCCGGAGAAATGACATGAGTCGATGCAGCAAACGGCCGGCGCTGCCGCCCGACGAAACCTCCGGGCAGTTGCGCGCGCGGTTGCGGCGCTTCGCGCTCGCGACCTGCGACGGCGCCACCCACGCCTCCAGCACCGCGACGATTCCGTTTCCGGAGCACGTGAGCGTGCTCGCCGGTCCGCTGCGCCGCGTGCGTCCGCCGGGCACGGAACCGGCGCGGGCTCACAGCAGCACCGGAGAGCCAGGCCAGGATGACGAGGACAGTCAATGAAGAACCCGGAACGCCTAAGCGATGGTCAGTGGCGCGGATCACACCGTGCGGGCCGTCCAGGCCGGTTCAATCAAGCAGGAGCAAACAGATGCTGAATGTCGAATGGACCGGCCACGGCGATCGGCCGGCGCGTCCCGGTCACGCGAGGAGGCGCACGCGGCCATGACCGATACCCGCTATCACGGCGCGCTGGTGTATCCCACCCCGACCGGGGATGCCCCCAGCTGGGACAACCGCTACTTCATCGACACCGAGTTCACCGATTTCCAGCGCTGCCAGCTGATCAGTCTCGCGGTCGTCGGCGAGAACGGGAACGAGTTCTATGGCGAGCGCACCGACTTCGACCGGACACTGTGCAGCGACTTTGTCCGCACCGTGGTGCTGCCGCAACTCGGCCAGTTCGAGGGGCGCGCAATGCCGTTCGCAGCACTGCGCGAGGCATTACGCGCCTGGCTCGCGGACATCCCGGGCGATGGGGCGCCGGCGCTCTGTTACGACTACGAGACGGACCTGAACCTGTTCCGGTTTCTGCTGGACGGTCCCCTGCCGCGCGGCTGGCGGCTGGAAAACATCGCGGGCCGGCGCGACCGGGAGCGGCGCGCAACGTACTTTGCCCGTCATGGTGGCGAGCACCATGCGCTGCATGATGCGCGGGCCAATGCGTATGCCTGTACCCGCTGAACCTGGGACGCGGCTGCGCCGCATCCACGGATGCGCGATTGGCGGTGGTGCTGGCCGTGAAGTAGTGCGGTGGCTCGTCGCTGACGCGGGGTCCAGATGGCAGAGGCCGGAACGCGCACCGCGCAGTCGGCCAAGCAATTCAACAGGACGCAGGCGATCGCCACGCACCGCGCCGTCGGGATGCGTTTCCGCAGGACGGCTGCACTGGATGAAAAGGTCAACAGAAGGAGAGATCGATGCTTCGGGTCACCGTTGAGTTGCTGCCCGGCGGACGGGAAAGTGAAAAACATGTCATCGCGACCGCGGACATTGCGCGAGTGGGCGGCGGCACCCTCGCGGATTACCGGGTGGCCCTGAGAGATACGGCGCTCGGTGAGATCGGTGAACGCGCGCTGGTACAGGGCTATCCGGGACGGGCAGGCAGCGTGTGGGACCTGGTTGCACGTGGTCTTGCCACTGCGCTGAACCGGGGCCGCGAAGAATTGCCACCAAGACCGGTGAAGCCGGAGGTGACGGTCCACGTGGACGATGCGGGCTACCGTTACGTGCGTCTGGATGAGATTCCCGAGCCGGTCAGGACGCTCTTCGACCGGAGCCTGGCTGGTTCGGGCATTCCGGATCACGGCTGCGCTTTCGCGCACGACTGGTTCGATTTCCTCAACGGCCAACGCTGATGCCAGGACACAGGCTCCACGACACTGGCGGGTCTGACGTCCATGTGACGTGGATCGCCGGTGGAAATCCGGGCGAACTGATGATTGTCGCCCGTAGTCGGCCCCGCATGTCGTACCCGTGTCGTGGAACCATTCGTGCAGTGTTCGCGACCGTTCGGGTCGTTGTCGCCTGTTTGCCGCAGGCGGGGTCCCGGCCCACCAGCTGGTAGTAGAAAGGAATTTTTTGATGCTGATGACAGTTACACAATGGGCCGATCCCACCCGAGCGCCCCTGACGGAGTCGCATCAGGCATGGAAGTATGTTGCCTGGACCTGCGGGACGGTGAGCTTCTGGGTGATCCGCTCGGATGACGACGCGCCCGATGTGCCCGACGTATCCGACGCGCCGGACGGCTGGCTGGTCGCCGGCCCCGAGGCTCTGCACGAGGCTGCCGGCGAATTCGAACCAGGTGCCATTGCGGTCTACGTGCTTGACCGCGTCGGGACGCAGAGTGCGCGGCTGAGCCGGGTCACGGGGCTGTGGCGGGAAGTCGGTGCGCCGCATGACGCATCGTGCTTCTGGTACGCCAACGACAGCGGCGAACTCAAGCCCTGCACGCCTTCGCCGCGGCCGCCACGCTCAAGGCTGGAACTGGCCGTCAGCCTGGTGCCCGAGCCGCCGCCGCGTGCTGCCTGTGCATGAGATGGAGATCCAGGCTGGCGGGCGACCTGTCAGAACCCACCGGGAGGACAGGGGCCCGCGTTTGACAGTGAATGACCGACTCAGCGTGAATCCTCCATGTGTAATGAGCCATGGATTCATCCCGGAGCGCGTGATGGAGAAAACACAACCGGACGGTCGGGATAGAACGGCGGCCACTTCCTTGCGGGCCGGGATGCAGGAAAAGGCAGCCGGAGCGGTGCTTGACGGCGCGCACTGGCTGACGGCTCAGGCGGTCGGTGAGCGGCGCGGTTCGGAATTCGCCCGGGACACGGCGGACCGGTGGCAGGCAGAGGGCAAGGTGTTTGCCATCGGGTGGGCTGGTGAGACCTTCTATCCCGGCTACGTCTTCGACGCTCAAGGAAACCCGATCCCCGACGCGAAGGCGATCCCGAAGGTGTTTGAAGGCTACAGGCCTTTCCAGATTACCTCATGGTCGAGTCGACGAACCGCATGTTGCGGGGCAAGCGTCCTCGCGAAGTTCTGGCGTCGGTCCCCTCGGCAGTGCTGGAGGCTGCGAGGGATCACGCGGCAGAAGCACTGCATGGGTGGTCCACTGGGGAAGCTTGCCAACTCTGGCTCCTCGATCCCCAGCGCGTTTGCGGAAATGCGGTCGGCCCGCTGCACCCGGTGCATCCGACGCCTCGAGGCACAAAATGGACATCCGGCCACTTCACACTGACGATGACTATCGGGCGGCGCTGGCAGAAGTGTCGGCGCTCGTCGACCAGGAGCCGGAATCCGGCACGCCGGAAGGCAACAGGCTGGAGATCCTGAGCATCCTCATTGAGCATTACGAGGACGCGATAGGGACGGCGCATCTGCTGCGGTCTCCGGCCAATGCCGCGCATCTGGAACGCTCTATCACCCAGTTACGTGGAATCATCCGAACGCCAGTTCGGCCAGTGTCGGTCGATAACATGAGCGAAGCGGTCCGGGACACTGCAATGACCGGCTACAACACCGACTTTGCATTATGGGCCGAGGAACAGGCGCTCAAGCTACGCGCCGGCATGCTCACTGAACTGGATCGCGAGAACATCGCGGAAGAACTGGAGAGTCTCGCGCGCGCACTGCGGCGTGAGGTGGTTGATCGCCTCGCGCGGCTGCTGCAAAACCTTGTCCAGTGGCACTTTCTGGACGGCGTGCGCCTACCGGCGTGGTACGTTGCAATTACCGACGAGCGCGACATGATCCCGCGCATCCTTGATGATGCGCCGAGCCTTCGCGCGACCTTGTCCGAGACTTTCGCGGACGCGTGGCAGGAAGCACGGGAGCGGGCAAGCGGCGCGACGGGGCTCTCTGATCGTATATTTCCGGAAGCGTGCCCCTACACCCCTTCTCAAGCGCTGGATGCAACATTCTGGCCCGAGTGGAACACCAGACAGGAAGATCCAACGCGCCTCGAGCAGCTGCGAGGTTCAGTCCGCCGGTACGACAACCCGACTGGGTCGGTCTGGCCTGGTGACGGCCCTGAATACCAGGAAAGCATGCGAGCGCAATGGGATGACCGAGACCGTCCGAAGGAGAACTCATGAGCACCAAGGTGACCCTTGCATACCGCAATTCCGAAGGCGGCAAACCCTCGTGGCATCTTTATGAGGAGGTATTTGAAGCGGGCGTCGTATATCTTCAGCTTGAGGGCGTTGCTATCGATTTCACCACGCTCGGCAACATGGAACACGCGCCAGGCACCGTAGTACTGCGCGTTCCAGTCGAAACCGCGCAGCAGCTGGGATTGCACACCAGCGTGCCGGCTGAAGAGTGGACGCGAGTCTGCGACCACGAGAAGTAATCGAGGGAGCAGCCACCAAAGAACGAGCGTTGAGCCGATGTCCCTGTTGCGGCCGCACGTGGCACCTTTTCGACGGAAGGAGCGCCATGTCGATGACACTCGGATAGAGCTAGCTGAACAAGCCAACTGGACTGCTCTTGCGGAATCCCGAAGCATCCGGGAGGCCGCCACTAGTGTTTACCAACCTCAACTTGCGGTGTGGGGTGGGCCGCTCCACTCTGGAAGCAGACGGAGGAGCAACGCACGCAATTCGGCCGAAGCCGTCATCCGAGTATCGGCATCTGTCAGGCTGCTACCTGTCGCTTTCCCGACATTCGCAGGTGGGCGGTCGCGAATGACAGGTCTGGCGAGTGCCGAATGCGTACTCTCGACCCATATGCGCCACTCTCGCAGAGTCGACGGACGTCCGTTCGCGAATCCACTGAGGACGCTCAGGTATGCACTGAATTTGCTCCATGATAGTTGTGCGAGGACTTTATCGTGCATGGCTTAAGAACGAGTGTTCAGCGGATGCACCAGACGCGCAGCGGATGCGCTAGACGATGGTCTAAACCGTCGTAGCACGATCCAAGGTCTTTGCAGAAAGCGCTGCTGATCGACTCGCTCTTCGTCGGGCAATTGCATTCTCCCGCCGCCAGCACATTACATTCCGGCCAGAGACGGTTACCTTCGAGCACCGTGGCGTCTGCGGATGCCAATAAGCTCATGCCGCGTTCATGCGCAGTGATGGTTTCGCTGTTTTCGGTGGCCCGGCAGTGACAGATTAAGGCCGCAAAGCCAATTGCGCACCGCCCAAAATGCTGCACTGCGACGTACGCGCCTCGTACCCGTCGCAAGCGTTTACCGGTCAAACAACAATGCACGTACGCCTTCAATCGGATTATTTCGGAGATTGAATTAAAACTATGAGTTAAGCACCGTTTTTCTAGCAGGCTCGACGGGCGGAGTGGGAGTGGACATGGAACTTTATCTGGATCCGAACGGAGACAATGTTAAATTGTCTTGGCGATCGGACGACGGCCGTCGGTCAAAGCCAATCTTGCTACCGAAGCAATGCTTGATTGATCGCGCCTGTAAGGTACGAGCTGAATTGAATGACCTCAACGACTACGTCAAGGAAACCGGGCTCAATGGGAGCAAAGACCCGGGCTGGGCTCGCTACCAAGAAATACTCGGCCATCTAAGGGAGTGCGGGCGGTGGCTCTTCAAAGCGATCTTTAATTATAAGGATGCACGCGCGCAGGGACTGCTCAACACCCTTTATTCACTGCCAACTGCCACCGAATTGAAGATCTGCTGTTCTGACGAACAAGTTACGCTGCCGTTTGGCTTCGTCTACGGGGACGACGGCGACGTGCCCAATCTGACAAGTGCGATGCGGCCGTCTCGTAAAGACCTTGGGGGATTCTGGCTTAATCGATTCAAAATCACAATGGTGATCGACGGAGACCCTTGCGGATCGCTTATCATCGATCCCGCTTCGTTCAAGTCGCTCTATGCACTGCATGAACGCGAACTGGACAAAGCCGCCGCTTACATGGGCGAAGACCGAGAGCGGCTTGATTTGTTGCTCAAAACAATCGACTTTCGCAGAGGCTACTACGACTGGCCTAATGCCGAGCGCGCCTGCGAAGAAGTTGCAGGTTGGGACGGCGTCGTTTTTGTCTTCGCGCATTCTGACGGGGACATCCTCGAACTCGAGAATACAACAATCGACTCGTTGATGTTCGCCGAGATGCTGCACCGCAACCGTAACGAAGCCCATACCGCACTGATCGTGCTCAATTGCTGCCTATCTGCGACGGGCGGCGAAAACTGTTCGTTGCTTGGGTCGGTCGCCGAGCGAGGTTTCTGCGGGTTGATCGGCACGGAGGCGAAAATCCTGAACACGCATGCCATTTGCTGCGGCACCCGGATTATGTGGGGTTTGTGTGCGGAAGGCCTCCCGCTCGGAGAGGCGTTCGATCGTATGCAAGACGATGGCGACTTGTTTCCGCTGAACCTGTTTTATACCTGTTACGCGGATCGCCGTTTCAGGCTGGCAACACCGTTTACCCATTTAAAGGCGGCGTAAATAGTGGACTCACAACTACGCGATGTGAAATGGCCAACGAATCCGTATCCAGGCCTGCGTTTTTATCGCGAAACCGATGCTGCTCTCTTCTCCGAACGGGACGATAACGTCCGCCAATGCGCGGAATCGCTATTGCGCTTCGGGGTGAAGATACTTCTGCTCCAAGGTTCGAGCGGCGCGGGAAAGTCTTCGTTTCTCCGTGCCGGTCTCATCCATTATCTGCGCCAGGACCCCGAGCGGCGCAGTCTGTTTCTCGGCGGTGACGATCATACGATCCGATGTACCGCGGACCCTTTGCCGCAGATAAGTCAGGCGCTCACGAATGCAGTCGATAGTGGCGCTATCATCGTTCGGGAAGTCGCCGAGGAATGTTCAAACGACGTCTGCATGCTCGTCGACCGCGAGGTGCGTGACGGCGTTTGCAATCGCCTTCGTGCTCTCGCGGACTGCCCGCGAAGGCACCTCGCGATCGGGCTCGCCGACGCACTACTCGATATCTGTGGCCAACTGCCTGGTAAGCTCGTCCTCGTGCTTGATCAGGCCGAGGAAGTGCTCACGCGCGATACCGGTGATCCGGAGATCCGCGAAGTGTCTGCCGCGTTCTTCTTTTTTCTGGAGAAAGTTTATCTGCTGAACATCGATGTGCGCATCATCATCTCGCTGCGAACGGAATACTACGGCCGCTTTCGCGATGAACTGCGCATCAGCGACGCCCGACTCAGCGATCGCCCGAAACGCGGTGGTGTCGAGCCTTACCTGTTGCGCTCGATACGCGACAAGGAGGCCTTGCTGCGCGTGTTGAGCTTACCGACCACCGCCAAGCATAAGGACCCTGACGGGCGCTTGCGCTCTGTTTACAATTTCACGTTCAACCCCGGCGTGCGGGAGGAAATCCTCGATGATCTGCTGAGGTCCTATCCGGTCGGCTCGGTGACGCCGGTACTGCAGGTCATCTGTTCGGCGCTCTACAGCTGCCTGACGGAGCAAAAGAGGGTAATCACGCAGGCGGATTTCCATTCGCTCGGGCGGGTCGACGGAATCATGAAGACCTACGTTCATGATGTCGTGACTGAAGCCGCCCGCAGCACCCGCTCGGAGGCAGATCAATGGTATGCGCTGTTGTACAGCCTCGTAAGCCGGCAAGGCGGAGGCACACTCGTTTCGCTGACCGAGTCCGTAGAGGAACTGGAAAAGCGAGCGCGTGATGAAAAGATCGAGGGAGACGTTCGCTCCGCTTTTTTTGAGCTTAGCCATGGGCGGCGTCCGTTGCTACGGGGAGAGCCGTCGGAACGACCGAGGTATTTCAGCCTTCAACACGATGTTCTGGCAACGGCACTGGTGCGGTGGAAACTCACCCACACCGAGCGACTCGAACGACAGAAGGCAGAGCGCAAAAGCAAGCGGAAGGTACTGGGTGTCATTGCGTTTGTGGTCGCCATCGCTGCGATGGCGATCATGCAAATCGGCTGGCGAAGCAACGATCTGCTGCGCGTGAAAGAAACGCTGGTCACAGGTCGCAACAGCCTCGCGAGTTTCGCGCCCCGCGGCAATTTCAGGCAAAGCCTTGCATTGCTGCTCGCCAATCTCGATGCGACCGACCATGCCGACACCATCTATGAGTGGTTGGTGCGGGGAAACGAGCCGTTGCATGACGCATCCGTCACCGTGTTGAGACAAACGTTGGGGCGGATGCCGTCCCTCACCGGTCAGTACCTTGCCGCGGGGCTGGACGCGGCGGGTGGGCAGGTGGCTTTGCTGGAGCAAGGTGGAAGATCTATTGCCATTGTGGCTCTACCGTCAGGTTACGACTATGCGCAAGTGCCGGTGGTTAAACGTCTTGCATTGCCTGCGTCACCTGCGAATAACCCTAACGGAAACTTTTCACCGTCGGTAGGGTTCGTCGACCAGCTTGGGCCCGTCGCGCTTGTCGCCGGATATGCCTATTTCTGGGATGAGCAGGGCAAACCGGTCACGCGTAACTTGCGGAACATGTTGCCGGAGGTGGTGAGGGGCGCCGTGTTTCCCCGCTACGATTTTGTCGGCGGCAAGTTGTTAATCACCGCAGGCACCTTTTCCTCAAGCGACACCTACGACCTGAGTCTCGTCTATGTGGACGCTGATGCACTCAGATCGGAAACGGCGCTGCCGACGAAACGAGTGATACAGAGCCTGACGCGCCTGTCGTTCGGCCCCGTGTTTTCGCCCTCGATAGAATTACCTGCCACTTTCGCGTACCTCTACGAAGGTGGGGAACGGGCGGCTGCGGATTACAGCGATCTGATTTCTCGCCATTACCAACGTCTTGTGTCGAACTCAGGCCCGTCCCCGGCAGCCGGACTCGATCTGTACGTCGGACGCGTGGACGGCATCGATGCCCCAAATCACATTAGCGTGGCCGCGCTAAGCGCGACCAGCGGACCGGGCCGGCGTCAGACCGTGGGAGCGAGCTTCGTGCTTGGCAAGGATGCCATTCTCTTTAAAAGTGTCGAGCCGTCGCTTTATCTGTTTGACGTGCCGGCCATGCTGAGCAGTGCCTCTGACAACGTAGCGCCGCTGCAGATTAAATTTGTTCCGCCGCAGGACCCGTTGCAGACCAAACAATCTGGACCGGAGGACCTGCGTCTGGTGAGTGGCCTGACGCCTTGGACAGCCCCGCCGCTAACCGGCGTGTCGATCGACGGCCGGCTGCGCGCCGCCTGGGCGGCGCCGCGAGGACTATGGGTCGTCGAAAACAGCCACGTCCACCCCGACGTCGCCCTAGCACTCCCTAGACTGAGCGGACCGCTGATGAGCGGCGATACCGGTGGCACCAAGCTGCAGTTCACGCGCGATGGCAACCTGTTGCTTCTTCTACAGCAACGAGATTTTCGGAACCCGCTCTCGGTACGAATCTGGGATCTTCGTCAGGGCCGCACCGATTGGCTTCGACAAGCATCGCTTTCCAGGCTTAAAGACACGGCGTGCGAACTTATTAAGCGAAGTACCGCGGACACCGCTTTCTTCTCCGAACCCGAAGCCGTGATTTATCAGCTTCGGGCCGCCACACCGTCCTGCCTATCGTGAGAGGCCGATCCATGACGGATTTTTTCGATCAGATAGAGCGCGTGTGGGACACCATAAAAAGTGGTCATGCGCCGCTGCCTATAGTCGCCGCGATTGCGCCCGAAAGATGCTCGCCAGACGGCGCAGCCGGTGTTTGGATCAGGCGCGACGAAACCTACTTCACGCTGCGAGTGAACGAAATGCGTTTAAGCGCCAATCGCCAGTGGTATTCGGTCTACGATCCGCTTGTGCTGGTCGTGACCGAGTTCAACCACGGCAACCAGCGTGTGACGGTGCCCAGCGTCGTCGGTCCGAATCTGATTCGCAAACAAGCCGCAGGCCAAACGCCGAGGCATGGCTCCTTGCTCCTCGACACGCGCGTGACCGGTCCGCATCCTTACAAGGGCGGGGATATCGACGTGTCGGTCAGCTTTTACCAGATTGAGCGGAAGAACTATGCAGAGGTGCTGTTTAGCGTGGTCGAACGTCTGTCAAGCGCGATCGGGGCAGCAGGACAGTTGGCGATGATTGCGAGAACGGGAGCAGCGCTGCTGGAAGGGGTGGCAGGCCTGCTCGGGCTCGATGGAACCGTTATGCTCGCCGGCCAGCGAATTTCGTTGACCACGTCGCCGCTGGATCCACTCAAGACGGGTTTTTACGCGATGATCGCTCCACCGGTGCCGCAAAGACCAAGCGCGCTTCGTGTACGCGATCGACGTCTGTGTATTTCCCGTGGCACTAATGGAAACGACGAAACACCTTACCAGGATTCGGACTTCGTCTTGGTCGGCATCAGCGGTTCCGATGCACGCGGGGACGACAGCCTTTTGCCATTCCATGATTTGAAGGTGGATGCGCTGATGGCGCTGTGGGATCGGACGGACGGGGTCGAGCTTGCCAAGGCGAACTTGATCGCTGCGTACCAGCAAATGCGCAAAAGTCCAGACTTGACGCAGCGCGAGGCCAGCGCGCTGTTCGATAGTTGGCTCGTGGAGTTTGAAGAGGAGCGAAAGCGCGTTAACCAGGTAGGCTCGATGCCCGATCGGCGCACACGTGAAACGCCACCCGAACTGTCCACGGATATCGGCAACGCGCTCAGGCGAATCGAAGAAAAGTCTCGCTTGAACGGCTAATCCCCGAGCTCTTGCGGCCGCGTCAAATCTTTCCCCGCGCCTTAGTGTGCCTTGCAGTAATCCAAATCTGAGCGTTCACTTCTTGTTCCGGAAACTAGCGCTGCGATTGGCGTCAGTTCGTGGTTTGTACACACGGCGATCTGAATTCCTCGGCGAATGTCGCTTGACGGACGAACAACAGTCGATAGAAGTTCTTCGGCGAACGGCTCTAACTGGCCGACTGCTGCCTGCTGGCGTTCAGGGCTGGATTGCGTCGCCGCCGAGGATCTGCATCAGGGTCTTCGCGTTGCGCTGCCCTTGGTCCTCCCAATTGTTGTTCTCTACACCGACACCTGTTAGCGGCGATGGCGGACGACAGACGATCCATCTCGGCCGTTGCCTCGCACGGACTCAATGACGGCTTCCGGGCACACGCGGGTCGTCACACTCAATCGCAAATTGCGGTAGAACGCGCGCTTTGGAATTGTCCGCGCCTTATAACTGAGTGGTATGGCAAGCTGAAGTAGGTGCTGGCACTCGCATCATTCTTCCTTGATTAGTTGCCCAAGGTTTCCCGACAATCAGCGAGACGTTTGCGACCATCCGGTTTGATACCTTCCCCTCCTAAATGCACGTTGCGAGCCTCGTTTGATAACCGTCGACATTCGAAATAGATCAAATTCAAAATCTGCCGCTAAAGTGACCAGGCCCACATTTCCTTTAACTCCTGCTGGCAGCAGCCTGGCGTAACAAATCGTCATTTTGTCTTTCTTTACCACCCTCGTCTTTCCTATATTGAATACGGGAGCCCCATAACGACAACTAGGTCAGCCTTAGCCTAGATTCCGTTCATAACGTCACCTTTATTGATTGGACCGCAGTATTTCGATCGGAGGAGTTTCGCATGAACCTCAATGAGATCGTTTCCGTCGCAGAAAGCGGCCCCTGGTGTGGGACAAAGCCACCGGCACGTTCTAAGGTCAGCACAGGCGCAACGATGCCCGTTGCAAAGCCGGAGCAGAACCCACGCTTCAGGCTTCGTTGGGATGCATAGCAGGCCAATCGAACCTACCGGCGCAGCGATTGAAAACCCGATGGCGACCGATTTGATGAACAACATTTGCCCCTCCCTCGCGATGCACGTCGATATAGCGCGACATCGTAGGCAAAAAGTCCTCGCGAAGGGATCCGACGAGAGCGATAGGTAGGTCAAGGTCAGCCGTCTAGTGCGAAGCCGCCGGCCGAGGAACTAGCGGGGAGTAATCCGCGATTCCTTCTCTAAAAAGCACCCCGATCGAGCGCTTTTGGTTTAGCGCGCCTGCATCACCAGGATGAGTGAGAAGCCGCGATCCTTAACGCTCTAGTTCGAACTGGAAAATTCAAGGTCCTCTACTATAGTTGGGCGTGGATGAAGGCAATAAGGCCAGCACACAGAATCAATTGCAAATCTGTATTCGTAGGGGAGGTGACAGTGTCGAAGCTTACGAAGCGGTTCTGGCTGGAGTGCTCACTGGCCGTGGTCAGCGGTGCTGCCCTCATCGTGACCTTGATCTGGCCACGGTGGATAGAGATGATTTTCGGCGTCGAACCAGACGTGGGCAACGGCTCGGCGGAGTGGGGAGTCACCATCGGGCTAGCCGTTTTCACGACGCTGCTTGTCACGCTTGCGCGGAGGGAATGGAGCCGGTCGTATGCGAAATAGATCGCTGGTCAACACGTAGTGCGCTTCTCGCCGTCCACCGTAACGGGACCTTCGGTAACCTGGTTGATTGCGAAGAAAGCGAATCTCTCCGAGCGGATCTAAATCCGCGGGTCGACAGCCAATCGAATTGGGTAAGCGCATCAATAGCGTAATTGCCGCTCCTTTTCAAACATCCTTAGTTCGCCACCCCTCGTGGTGAAGCTTGATTCAAAGTCAGGAGTGCATATGATCAAGTCGACCCATTCAGGCCGCCACCACGACGGCGATTCCGGGCGTCACCCGGACGGCCATGAGGAAGAAAGCGGCGATGATCCGGCGCGGCATGCCAGCATCATTGCGCGCCGCTGGCTCGATAGCGCTGAACCCACGACGGAGCGGTACGCGCGCACGCTTCAGCAGTGGCAAGCGCTGCCCGGGGCTGTAGTCCGGCCAGCAGCGGCCGTTGTGGCGCCCGTCGGAAAGCGTGAACCTGGTGGGGAGGACGAGTCATGAGCCTGACCGGAACCGTGTGGGCGCCTATCGGTCCGAGCCCCATGAATGAGGGCGGCACGCAGGATAATGGCCTCGTCACGGCTGTCGCCGTTAGTCCCAACAACACGAATGTGCTTTACCTCGGCACTGCCCAGGGAGGCGTGTGGCGCAGCGGCGACGGGGGCAACACGTGGACGCCGCTCTTCGACCAGCAGCCCGTGCTCGGCATCGGCGAGCCGGCGGGCATCGCCATCGATCCCAGCGATACGAACATCCTCTACGTCGGCACTAGCAACCGCGTGGGCAGTGCTGAGCCTGACACGATCGGGCAGCCCACTGCGGGCCTCTTCAAGTCGACCGACGCGGGCGCAAGCTGGATCGCGCTTGGCTCCGGCTATCCGGCGAGCAACACGGGCAACGCCACGCAATTTGTGGGTCAGACGATCAACGTCATCCTCGTCGATCCGGCCAGCGGCGTCCTCTACATCGGGGCGGTCGGCGGCGTCTTCACTTCCAATGACGGCGGCCTGAACTGGACAGCGGCTGCGGGAATCGGCGTCGACACCCGTTCGCTGGCCCTCGACCTCTCGTCGCCTGTAGGCGCGCGCATCCTTTTCGCTGGAGGCTCCGGCCAAGGTGTGTTCCGCTCCGTGGACGGCGGAAATACCTTCAACCAGGTGCTCAGCGCAGCGACGCCCGCTGTGTCGGCGGTGCTGGCCGGTGGTGGCTTCAACCGGGTCGTGGTGGCGCTGGCTCCGCCCACGTCGCCGCCCAACGTCAACGGCGTGCAGGTGATCTACGTCACCATGTCGGGCAGCGGCGGCACGCCCGACCCACTAGGCGTATTCGTGAGCAAGGATCAGGGCACCACGTGGACACAGCAGGCCGCAACCGGCGTCTCGGGGACCACCTACGGCGGTTACGCCCTGGATATGACGGTCGATCCGGCCTCCCCGGGTGACGGGAGCAACGATGTTCTCTATTTCGGGTGCCTGAACCAGTTCAAGTCGACCGACTCCGGCACAAGCTTTACGTTGAAGAGCGTCGGTCACGCCGACACGCACACCTGGACCACCGTCGCCCAGACTGGCGGGGCCAAGACTCTTGTCTATTGTGGCTGTGACGGCGGCATCGACGTCTCGACAGACGCTGGCGGCACGTGGAATCCGATCAACGAGGGCGGTCTCCAAACCGGTCTCTTCTACAACATCGCGGTCAAGCCCGACGCGACCGCGAGTGTCACAGCTGGTGCGCTCCAAGATAACAGGCTGCAGACGACCGCTGGCGCGGTGAGCCCAGCCTGGAACGCCCCTGTGGGGGGCGACGGATGGGACGTCGCTTACGATGGCAGTTCGCCTCCCGTCCTTTACGGCGCATACGGCGGTCCGGCATCGTCTATATTCGCGTCCCCAAACGACGGCCTTACTTGGCCGACTAACCTCACGCCTCCGTGGACCGCGGCTGACACCGGCGGTTTCCTTTTGACGCAGATCGCAGCCGACCCAAGCGCGTCCGGCATCCTTTACGCAAGCGGCCTGCAAAATCTGTGGCAGCTAACAGGCGGCGCCTGGCGCAAGATTTTCAGCCCCGGAACAAGCGGTAACGTGGACGTCGCCGCGACGAACGGCAACAACGTCGTGATTGCGGCTGGCAATCAGGTCTTTGTCTCCGCCAACGCACTGGCCGCCACGGTCGGGCCGCCCACGGGCGTGACGTTCTCGAATATCAGCAACGGCTTGCCGGGTCGGAACGTGGCTCGCGCCGTGTTCGATCCCGTCGACCCCAACGTGCTCTACGCGGTGGTCACAGGGATCAGCGGCGGCGCTGCGCAGAATGTCTTTCGAACCACGATCGGCGCTACGACGTGGACGAATATCTCACCCGCAGTCGATGTCCCATGCGGCGCGATTGCAGTGGATGGGACGACTACGCCCACCACGCTCTACGTAGGCACCGATTTCGGCGTTATCCGCTCGGTGGACGTTGGCGCATCGTGGACCGTTCTCGACAACATCCACTTTCCCAAGGCCCCCGTATTCGACCTTGCCTTCAATGCCAAGGCTGGCGTGCTGCGGGCTGCCACTTATGGACGCGGGGTCTTCGAGTTCGTCAAACCGGCTGGCCAGGCGATCGCAGTCAGTCTGCAAGACGGGTTGGCCTTCGGCACCGTTTGCGCGGGCCCGTATTACCTGACGCTCACGATCTACAACGTCGGTAGTGCCGATCTGCTGATTGTCGCCGTTCAGCGGCACACGGGTTCCACCGACTTCGCCGTGCTGCCGACGCCGCTCACGCCGCTTGTCATCAGCCCCGGAGAGGAGGTGGACTTCACGGTCAGCTTTACGCCGAGCGTAGCGGGCGTCCCCGAAACGGCCACCATCCGGATACTCAGCAATGATCCCAACGCGCCCGCGGTCGACCTAAGCGCCACCGGTCTCCTCGGCACCGGCGCCGTGGCAACGGCCATTCCGAACGGCGGCGACTTCGGCAATGTATGCGTGGGCTCGTTCGCCGACGAGCTGCTAACTATCAACAATTCGGGCGCCTGCAAGCTTTCGATATTTGATATCGCGGGATCTGCAGACTTCCTGGCACCGGGCGTGCTGTCATACCCGCTACTTGTCGACACGGGCGACTCGCTGGACGTGGTGGTGCGCTTCCGGCCTTCGTCCTTTGGTCCGAAAACCGGCTCCTTCACGATCATCAGCGATGACCCGGCCGGTGCGCATGTAGTGAAAGTGGCTGGCGTCGCACCCGCACCACGGGCGAATCTGATTGTGGCCGACACCGGAAAATTCGGTAAGGTTTGCATCGGCTCCTTTGCCGATGAGCCACTCACGATCACCAACAGTGGCAAATGCACGCTCGCCGTCACCGGAATCGCTTCGACCTCGTCCGAGTTCCTAGTGCCCGAAGTGCTCTCGTACCCGATTACCGTCGGGCCTGGCGATGCGCTTCCCGTGCCCATCCGTTTTCAGCCCACAAGCTTCGGCGCCAAGAACGCGACAATAACTGTGGCAAGCGATGATCCGGCCGGCCCGCGCAGCGTCAATGTTTCGGGCGTCGCGCCTTCTGGCAAGCTCGTCGTTGGCGGTTCGACAACTTTTGGCGGCGTCAATACATGCTGCTGCGCCGATCGCACACTCACGGTCTGCAATATGGGCGCCTGCACGTTAAATGTGAGCAGCGTGCACTTTAAACGCAAGAGCCGCCACTGGAAGTTGCTGCACAACCCCTTCCCTGAAAGCCTCCATCCCGGCTCTTGTCTTCCGGTGGTGATTCAATACCATGCCAACGAGAGGTGCGCTCGCGTATGCGAATTGATCATCGAAAGCGATGACCCAGCAATGCCAGTGAAGTGCATCGAGGTGCAGGCCTACACCATTTGGGACGCTTGCGGTAAGCAGCACTGCGAGGATTGTCACGATGACTGCTGCGACAAAGGTCGTCACGAACATTCCTGCCACCAGGGATACCCGTGCTGCTGCGACGACGATGAGGAGGATCGGGAAGAGCCTTGATACCGTGGGACTCCATCAGCAACGCCGCCACGCGGGCCGTTGTTTCCTACGGCAGGGAGTTCATCCGCTCGCACCCGGCCAGGGGACGCTGAAATTTTTAGACTGAGCGTTTAAAAACGGCACGCAAGCCGCGCGGGACCTTGACTGCATTCCAGATCCCGGATGAGGTTGTCGGCAAAACTCATTCGCAATGGCGGGCCAACATGAAGGACGCTTCCGGAAATCCGGTCGCTAATAGGCAACGAAAGGAAACGAGGTGCGAGGCTCATCACTTGTCGATCGCCCAAAGGCCCGCGCCACTCTACGGAGCACCGCCCGATGGCACAAACCCGTCTGAACCTAGGTGTGCTGCGCAGCAGCGCGGCTTCCCCGCTGAGCAAGCTTATTCCTTTTCCCCCGCCGCCCATCGGATTCGGGGTGGGAAAACTCGACATTATCCACGGTGTCGGCTTTATCGCGTTTAAGTTGGATGGAACACTACGCTGGGTGATCGACGTTCGCCGCTTCGCCGGCACGCCGTCGTTATCGACTAATCCGACGCTAACCGGCGGGCTGCGAATCGAACTCAAAGGTGCACGATTTCCCGGCACCGAGTTGCCCGCCGATTTGGTCTGCATCCTCGGCAAGACCGGATTATTCGGAACGCCCATGGATCTGACCTTCACCCTCGGAGGCTTTCACGCGCAGGCGACAATCGAGCGCTGGCTGGCCGGTCAGCAGTCCTTGGAATCCGAGGTCTCGGTGAGCACCGATATTTGCCAGCTGGGGGCGGCGTCGAAACTGGCTATTTCCGGCCACGCCCGGGCGCACTTCTTCCCGAACTGGATTCTGCCTATGGAGGGCTCGGAGCTCACAACCCTGAGCGGCTTGGGGGCGGACCTCGTGAGCGACAGCTTTGCACTCAAACTGCTGTTTCCCGGCGAGCCGAGCATCAGCATCCACCCCAAATCCAGGCGCACCCTGCTGGGTATGACTGCCGGCGGCAACATCTGGCACCTGACACCGGCGCCGTCCGCGCTGCCGATTGGAACTCTGACCGCCGCGGACGGCCTCTTTAATAGTCTCGAGATCGAGGCCGGCGAAGGTGCGACGGGCGATGTAGCACGCGAGCTATTGGCGCTTTCACCACGGGTCGATGGACTGAAGCTGAGCGTAGCGGGCGGCATTACGGACCTGGATAACCATCCGTTCACTTTGCAATTGGTCGCTCCCTCCTACGCGATCGCCTTCGATCCGACGTCTGACCACTCACTGGGTGATGAAGCATTCTTGACCGCCCGATTCAGCACCGTGCCGAGTTGGCTGACCCTCGATGGGTTCGCGCTCCAAGTAGGCGACCTGGGCGTGGGCGCACCTCCGGGATTTGAGGTGGAAACCCTGAAGGGAGATGTCACGAGCTTTCGCTGCGCACCCGAACTACTTGCCGTGGCCGCGCCGCTGCCTCCTCAGGCGGGTGAAAGCGTGGCTACCAAGCCGGTTTCAGCGTCGACGCTGCGGTTGCTGCCCTTCGTGACGACGGCAGGGGCGACACCAGGTTGGGGAGTAATCGCGGGTCCCGAAGTGGCGGGACGACGACGCTTGTCGGTCCCGGACTTTGGCGTCTCTGTCGTGCGCCGAGAAGACCTGCTCTCGCTCGACCTTCTCTTTTACAACCT
This sequence comes from Paraburkholderia sp. MM5384-R2, assembly GCF_014201025.1. Classification (NCBI taxonomy): domain Bacteria; kingdom Pseudomonadati; phylum Pseudomonadota; class Betaproteobacteria; order Burkholderiales; family Burkholderiaceae; genus Paraburkholderia; species Paraburkholderia sp. MM5384-R2. The sequence goes on along the minus strand of NZ_JACHDI010000027.1, from coordinate 28,170 downwards.
CGCGGCCGAGGGCGGCGGAGGGAGTCCGCCGGAGCTGGTGGTGCAAGACGCGACTCAGCCCGCTTACCTGGCGGTCCGTTTCGACGATCCGCAAAACATCGCCGAGCAGGCCTATCTGGAGGGCTACAGCGACCCTAAGAACACGCAGTCCGGCGAAACATTTCCTCCGGTAACTCCCACGCAGCGGATGGCGGCAGGCCCCAGCCGGCTGGTCTTCCAGCTACCGGCGGGTACCAATTCGCTGGCCTATGCGCTCGATTCGTTGCTCGATTGGGTTAAATTGCAACAGAGCGTCGTGCCGGTGGCGATCCCCGATGCTGGCCCGCACGTTCTGCCGTTGGCAGAAGAGCGGGCAATTGTCCCTCCGGGAATCGGGCGTCCGCCACCGCCGCCTCCGCAGATTCGCCCACCAACGGACACGGAGACGGCCATCGAGGCGCCCTGGCATCTGTTCCTTTCGCCGAATACTTCCGGCGCATGGGCGCACTCGAAGACCGCAGCGACGCTGAGTAATCGCACGGAACTCTGGCACACCCGTCTTGCAGTGCGCGATCAGCGTAACGGGCAGCCGTTCGCCAACGAGAATCTGCCGCGAAAGATCCGCGCGATCTGGTCGCCCGATTACAACCCAACCATCATCCCCGGGCATTTCGATCCGTTACAAAACCCGCCTGATCCGAATGAACCCTTCCGCATGTCACTCGATCGCAACGATCGTGATCAGATCGTGCGACTGTCCTCGGACTTCACCATTCCGAAATATCAGCCGGCCTCGATCGACGCGCAGAAGCTCTTCCTAACGACGCTCGGCGCCTGGATGGAAGTGTTCGGCAACTGGGAGGATCCGCTTCCCGTCGATGGTCACGCGGTATTCAGCCTTGAGCAATGGCAGCATCGGGCCGCGATGGCCCGTGACAACTACGTGCGGGTCGTCACAGCCGGTTTTCTGCTGCCCTTCGGCAACCGCGCGTCGCTGGTCAAGATCACGGAGCGAAAATTTCAGCCCAATGGCGAGGGTCGGACGACCGCCTTCCTGAAGCAGACATTCTTCATTCTCGTCCGCGAGCCGTTGAGGACCTACGGTGGCCTGACCGCCGAGCAGCAGCGCGCGTTCCCCTACCAGAATATGCGCATCACCACCCTGGTCACGCCGAACCTGGATCCCGCGAGCATCAAACTCGACGGGACCAACCGGTACTCGTTCATGCCGCAGGTGAACGGGAGTCCGTTCCTCTTCCACGTTGTAGGCACGGATGCCGAACAGCAGGCGCTGCAAACCTCCGAGTTCGTGGCGCCGCTCTACTTTGTCGAGCGCGGTGGCGATTACGCGACCGCCGTGACAAATTACAACGGTTCCGGCGAGAACACCCGCGACCTGGCCGGGCAGAAAGTCGCCTTTGCGCCTAGCGCCAAGATTGGGGACACCACTCTACACACCTCCGCGATGACCTTCTCGGCCCAACCGGCTTCTCCGTCATCCACGGCCGCCGCGCCGTTCTTTCCTCAGATGGACGGGGCGGACGTGGTGGTCCCGGCAATTCAGCAGGTCGCGGGCCAGACCGGCGCGACCTCGATCAAGCTCTATGACAAGTACATTTCCGGGGCCTTCGGACCGGACGGCTTCGGACCGGGCGGCGTTTTCATCCAGACGGTTGATCCGGTCACGAAATTGCCCGGTCAATTGCCGGTAAAGTTCAAGGGCGATCAGTCCGGCGGCGTGGCGACCCCCAATCTGACCGTCTCCGGCCTATCGCGCAAATTCGGCGCGGTCAGCGGCTCGACGCCTGACAACATCGCTGCTGGCACTTTCGATACCAAGGACATCTTCCAGGACATCGGTTGCAAGCTCTTCGGCGTAGTCGATTTGTCGGTCCTCGTCGATGCACTGGGAGGGGACAAAACCGCGCCGGTCCTGACTACCGAGCGGTCATCGACAGCAATTACGACGACGCTGACCTGGGCGCCGAAGCTGATCAATTACTCTCTCGGTCCGATTGAAATCGTCTTCGACGACCTCAACACAGCCCTTAACATCAGCGTTCTCATCGTCACGCCCTTTGGCGCGGCGCCGCAGACCTCGGTCGACGGCTCCCTAAAGAACTTCGCGCTGACTCTGGGGGGGGTGGTCGGAATTAAATTCGACGACCTGTCATTCAAGGCCCCGGCGGGAAAGAAGCTGGACGTCGCTGCGAACATCCATGGCAAGGGGTTGCAGTTTCTCGGCGACTTGAGCTTCCTGCAGACGCTTCAGGACCTGATTCCGACGGATGGCTTTCAGGATCCGCCTAACCTCGACGTCAGCGCAGACGGCATCACGGCGGGCTATACACTGCCAATTCCCTCGGTCAGCGTGGGCGTCTTCAGTGTCGAGAACATCAGCCTGAGCGCAGCGCTCACGCTGCCGTTCCTGCCGCCCAATCCACTACGCTTCCGCTTTGCCTTCAGCGAACGCGAGCATCCGTTCCTTGTCTCGGTTTCGCTCCTCGGCGGCGGCGGCTTCTTCGGCATCGCCTTAGGTCCGGACGGTGTCGAGATGATCGAAGCCTCGATCGAATTCGGCGCCAACGTCTCCATCGATATCGTCGTAGCCAGTGGCAATGTCCACATAATGGCTGGCGTCTACCTGAAGATCGATCCCAATGACAATGCCTCGCAACTCACCGGCTACCTGCGTGCTGGCGGCTCTCTGGATGTGCTGGGCCTGATCAGCGCCTCGATCGAGTTCTATCTGGGCTTCACTTACTTCTTCGGGCCGCCGTGCAAGATTGCTGGCGAAGCCACCGTTACCATCGAGGTCCACGTGCTGCTCTTCAGCGCCTCGGTGTCGGCCTCACTACGGCGCGAATTCTCCGATCCCAAAGCCTCGTTCAAAGACCTCATCGACACCCAACAGGTCTGGGACGATTACTGCGACGCGTTCGCTGCTTAGAGGAGATCTCCGATGAGCATCCGAAACATCATGTGGACCGCGCTACCGAACGGACTCACTCCGAGCGGCGACCATCTCAAGCTGTCGGTCCTGGTCTCCCCGCGGCTGGAGACCGACGGCGCGGTGGACGGCACTCTCATCCAGTTCTCGGACTTTCTCGACTGGCCAAAAACCGTGTCGAACTTGAGTTTCACCGTAGAATTTCAGGGCGGTCCGTCATCCACGGTGAAGCCCATCACCGAGCCAGGTTACCCGGGTCTCGATTCCGCGGCGTGGACGGCGTTGTTTAGCGACAAAACACCGGTACACCCTTTCGGCTTCGACGACAGGAGTGGCATCCCAGTCCGCTCCTTCCCCACCAAGAAGGTGTTCTCGTTTCTCACCGAGCAATACACTATCTTTGCGGTCCAAACGCCGGATCAAAAGCCGTCTTTGAGCCAGCTCGGCTTTGTCGACGGCGGCAAGTCGCTGGGTCGCCTTGCCGAAATCGTGATCGATGCGTCGACGCAAAAGCGGCTTGACGCCCAACTCGACGAGTTGCTCCACGGACTCAACTACGTGCCCGCAAACTTCGGCCGCGCGGACTCGGATTTCTACCAGGTGCGCGTGATGCACCAATTCCTCTCCAAAGCGGAGATTGACCCGAACGGTCCCGTGCAGGCGCGGCCGACCTTCCGCAAGCAGTTGCCCAAGCAGAAACCCACGGACATCGACTTTCATAAAGTCGTCGCCAGTCTCTCCCAGTACGCCAAGCTGATGCGCGCGATGGGCCTCGCGATCGACCTTGAAGTTCCGAGCCAGGGCGTTCCGCCGGCTTCGACGATGCGCGTCGTTCCCAGCCTCGCCGGGCCCGCACCGATGACGCCGTGGACCGCGTATCAGATCAATCTTCCCGCAAAGAGCTTCTTGCCAGCGCCCGGCCCGGAGTCGGACGTTGCCGACGGCATGCTCCTGCTTACTGATCAGGCCACGCAGTACGACGTCGTTGAACTGGATGTTGACGGTGCCGCCGAGAAGGCCATGGACTTCGCCTCTAATCTCTCGCGCATTGCATTTGGTCCCGTGGAAAATTCGATCGACACGCCGCAAAACTATGGCTTGCCTTCATTGCGTTCAGCCGGTTTCTCGGCGGCGCGTGCCGATCGCGCCAAACGGCTGGTCGACGTCTTCCACGGTGCGCGCGATAAAAACCAGAACCTTACGCAAGTCCCGCCGAAGCAGGTGATTCTGCAGGCCGAGGACGTTACGCGCGGCTATCGCATCGACGTTTGGAGTTCGTTGGACGGCCAATGGCAATCGCTATGCGCTCGCGACGGAACCTACACCTTCCTGACCAAGGGTCTCACGCGCAATTTTTCCGACGAGGGTTTTGTGACAGTCGCCACCTCGCAGTCGGCTGATGGCACGACACCGGATCTGCGCCTGCCGGAATCGCTCTTCCGTTGGGCCGGATGGAGCCTGTCGGCGCCGCGCGTCGGCCGCACGATTGGCTCGGACTCGACTGCCCAGGACGTCCAGAATCCGCCCGTCACTGACTTTCAGCTCCAGACCGCTTTTCGCGTTACGAAAGGCACGCTGCCACGGCTGCGCTTCGGCGCGCTATATCAATTCCGTGCCCGCGCCGTTGACCTGGCCGCCAACAGCATCCCTCATGATGCCGTCCTCGGCGACATCTACAACCTGCCGCCGCAGCCGCTGCCCTATCTGCGATATGAGCCTGTCGTCGCCCCGGCGATCGTCCTACGCACACCGCTCGGGCCCGACACAACGCCGGGCGAATCCGCCCAGACCATTGTCATCCGCAGCAATTTCAACACGCATATTGCGGCCGTCTCCGAGCGCCACATCGCACCGCCCAAGACAACTGAGATCATGGCCGAAACCCATGGCATGTTGGACACGCCGGCCGGGCCACCCGACAAGGCGCTCTATACGATGTTGACCAACAAGGACGGCGATTTCGGCGTCGATCCCGCGCATCCGGCGCAGCCGGTCCCACATCCCGAGGCGCAGTTACGTGTACCTTACCTGCCCGACCCTTTCGCGCCCGGCGCCGCTTTCCGCAACCTACCCGGCACGCCTGCGGGGTCCGTCTGGAAGACCCCCTTCACGAAAACCTGGCCCGAGGTGCTGCCCTTTCGCCTCATGCTTGATGAAGGCTCAGGTCCGCCGACCTTTGTCGAAAATGCCATCGAGCGCGTACTCACGGTCCATCTCTCCAAGGCCGAGACCACGACTGTGGCGATGAGCTGTTTCCTTACCGATGACGCCAGCGCCAATCCTCCGAGCATGCTTTCCACTATGAAGATCTGGTCGTGGATTGTCGGAGCCGAGCCGTTGAATCTCTCCGACCTGGAGCGACTCGCCCTCGACGGCGGTCACTGGATGCTCACCCCACCCAAGCAGCTCACGTTCGTTCACGCCGTCCAACAGCCGTTGCTCGAGCCACAGTTTCAGCATCTGACAGCGGCGCGAGTCCTCGGGCAAACCTCCGCCGATTTGACCGACGAGTTTCCCATCAGCGGAAAGAGCACCATCAAGGTGGGTATGGAAGCGCACTGGCAAGAACCCGTTGATGACTTGGCCGATACGACCAACCCGCAGCCGATGATTCGTGACGGCAGCGCCAAGCCCTTCGAGTTGCCTTTGAAGCCGGACGACGTCGTCGCGACCATCGATGCGGCCCACGTCAGCAATAAGCACGAGTTCCACGACACCAAGCATCGCAATGTGGCCTACACCGCCGTTGCAACCACCCGCTTTCGCGAATATTTCCCGACGACCATCACCGACAACACGGATAACATCACGCGCAGTTCTGTCCCGTTGACCATCTCGATTCCGAGCTCAGCCCGGCCGGCCGCGCCGCAACCACTTTACGTGATTCCGGCCTTCGAGTGGGAGACCAACGCCGAAGGCGCCTGGACCGTGAGCAAGCGCGCGGGCGGCGGTCTGCGCGTGTATCTTCAGCGCCCCTGGTTCTCGTCCGGCGAGGGTGAGTTGCTCGGCGTCGTCATGTGGGGCTACTCGCCGCCGCCACATTCGCAATTTCTGTCCTACGAGACGCCCGATTACCTTAAAGGCTACGTTACGCAATGGGGACTCGACCCGATCTGGACCACCGACGCTCCGCCTTCGGAGGCGGTGCCGTTGCCCGAACATTTCCGCAAGGCCGTTAAGATCGGAACGGAGCTCAGTCTCGAGGAACTGTCCAACCAGCCTTACGTGCCTTTTTCAGTCGCGGGCCATGAGGTCGCTTACAACCTCGAGCGCAACCTTTGGTATTGCGATATCGCGATCGACCCGGGCGATTCTTATTTTCCGTTTGTGCGCCTGGCGCTGGCGCGCTATCAGCCGGAGTCGCTCCCCGACGCGCACCTGTCCCGCGTGGTGCTCGCCGACTTCGTCCAGCTGATGCCTGATCGCGCCGCCAGCATCACTTTCGATCCGCTCGATCCGACTGCCCTGCAACTCGCCGTGACCGGGTTGACTAACCGCGGCCCGGGTACCGCGTCGATGACCGCCACGGTACAGATGCAACCTGCGGGCGGCAACGGCGATCTGGCTTGGGTGCCGGTCTCCGTTATTCCCTTGCAGGCCCGCACGTTCGGTGGTCCCGACACGCTCTGGAGTGGTCCGATTACGCTGCCGGCCGCGCGCAGCTCGCGTCCGTTCCGTATCCTGATCGAGGAGTTCGAGGGCTTCGAGACGGATGTCTTCCACAACCAGCAGACCCGGTTGGTCTACGCCGATATTTTGAATCTGTAATTAACGGGTCCACTCTACCCAACACAAGAGTTCCGAATTGGACAGCTTGTCTGCGACCAGGCTTTTCACTGGCAGTCGTTTTTAAAAATCCGCAGATGTGAATCGTGTTCCGATAGGCGAAATTGCGGCGAGGGCGTGTCAAACAGGTCGGTCGACATCGCAATGCGCGTGGCGTGTTCGAATCGGTCGGCCACGACGGGCAACCCGGCTGGAGCACAGATATGGCGAACCAGTCTGATCCGTTCGGGAGAGAGGAATTCTGGGACGATCTGCTCGCCTTTATCGAGGAGGGGCGAGTGGTCCCGGTCGTCGGTCAGGAACTCCTGGCGATCGATCGGGACGGGAAGACCGTGCCGCTTTACCGGGCAATTGCCGAATCCCTGTTGGACCGTTATGGACTCGTGGCCCAGCCCGCCGGAGCATCGCCGAGCTCACCGGCCAGCGGCTGCGCGACCGGACAGGTGTACCTGCGCCCTCACCAGGAACTGAACGATGCGGTATGCGCGGTCGCGGCGTCGGGACGACGCGTGCAGGACCTGTACCGCCCGATCAATGACATTCTGCGCTCAGTACTGCGCGATCAGCAGATCCCGCCCGCGCTGCGGGAACTGGCGAGAATCCGGCCGTTCGACCTGTTCGCCACAACGACATGTGATGATCTGCTCGCTCGCGCGCTCAATGAAGTCGCCATCCTGAAAGGGACATTCACCATGAAATTTATTGTTCAATGGAAAGGTGAGCCAGCAATGCAGCAGGCTGCAATTGAGCGCTTCATAAAAACAGGCGGCCAGCCGGCGAGTTTAGGGGCGTTGCAATCGTTGAAGCGATGGACGCCAGCGCAGTCGCAGCAATGGTGATGCAATGGGGTGATATCTTCTCTTTCACTACAGCGCCAGCACTCACTGACGAGGAACTCGGCGCTGTTTTGGCAGCTCTACAACGGCCGTCAAACTGAAACGACGGCCGGGCCTGGAGCGCGTCGGGGGTCGCGCTCAGGGCATATTCACGTCATGCCTTGCCGTCGACTGGACGTCCGGCATCAATGCGCTTGAGAAGCGTTTGTCAGATCCGTGGCAAAACATCATAAGGCTACGCCAGGATGCGCCAGACGCAGGACTGCTCCGGCATGACGCACAACGAAGCCGCTACCACGCCGAATTGCTGACGTAAAACCCAAGACGCCCCCATGCTGGCAAAGACTGAATTGTCCGCGTAATTCGTCAGTCGGGTTCCGGATTAATGCAGCCGTTCCAACGGCAGGTTTATCCGCTCACCGAACGACAGGTTGTGGCCGAAAGTGCCCCTCTTTGAACGATGCCATCAGGCGGATCGTCGGCCAAATCTGCGATTCGCGAGCCGCACGCGGCTATCGTGACCGACCGCCCGCTTCCGGGAGGCACCCGACGGTGCCGCGCCGGTGCTTGACCCTACCTGATCGGGATGGAAAGACCCTTAAACGCGGGTAGGGGCGATCGCGGTACGCGGCCGCAGCGTCGCCATGATCAGGTAAATGCCGCCGCCGATCACTACGCCGAAGAACCAGCCATATGTATTCCACCAGGCCGGCAGCAGGTTGGTGAAGTTGGGCAGGAAGGTCGAAAACACGCTGCCGACCGCCGCCGCGGCCAGCGCGTTGACGTTCCAGCCGCCTTCGTAGCGATACTCGCCGTGCTCCTGGTAGAGCGCCGCGACGTTGATGTTCCCCTTGGCCACCAGATAGTAGTCCACCAGGATGATCCCCAGCAGCGGGCCCATCGTGGCGCCGATGGCGTTGACGAAGTGCGCGGCGTTGCCTTCCCACGGCGCAAACGGGTAGAGCACCAGCGCGATGGCTGCAGCGATGAAACCGCCCTTCTTGAAGCTGATCTGCCTGGGGAACGTGTTGGAGATGTCGAACGCCGCCGAGACGAAATTGGCCACCACGTTGATGCCTAGCGTGGCGACTGCGAAGGTCACCGCCGCGATGAGTGCCAGTATCCAGCTGTCGAACTTGGCTGATATCTGCTCGGGGTGCAGCAGCACTTCGCCGTACACCCTGAAGGCGGCGATGGTGGTGACGCCGGCGACCAGCGAGAACGCAATCAGGTTGACCGGCAGGCCCCACAGATTTCCTTTCTTGACTGCGTCGCGGTTTTTCGCATAGCGCGAGAAGTCGCAAAAGTTCAGGTACAGCGCCGCGAAGTAGGTGATCCAGGTCGCGCCCACGGCCATCAGCGCCCAGAACGACCCGGGCTCGCCGCTGACGCCGGCGTCCTTGGTCTTCTCGAGCAGCGCGTCCATCGGAATGCCATGCTCGAACGAAAAGCCGCCGGCCTTGACGCACAGGCCGATCGCCAGGATCAGCATCGCGATCCACACCGCCGGGCCGGCCAGGTCCTGGAATTTGCGCACCGTTTCCATGCCCTTCTGAATGATGAGCAGCTGCAGCGCCCAGACGATGAAGTAGCAGATCACTTCCAGCACCGAATGGCCGAGGAAGTGCGTGCCCTTGTGGAACTCCATCAGGCTGGTGCTGCGGATCAACAGCGCGACTATCGCGCTCGAAGCCGCTGCCGTCTGCGCGCCGTACCAGAAGCAGGCCACCACGGCGCGCACCAGCGCGGCGAAGTTGGCGCCCCACACGCCGAAAGAGGCGCGCGCCAGCACCGGGTATGGCACGCCGGTCTTCTCGCCGGCGTAGCCGATCAGATTCATCAGCGCGAAGATCACGAGTGAGCCGAGCCCGATCGCCAGCACAAAGTTGGTAAAGCTGCCGCACAGCAAGAACAGGCTGGCGGCGAGGTAGTAGCCCCAGAGGCTGTGCACGTCCGAGGTCCAGACGTTGAAAATGCTGAAGGCACCCCAGTTGCGCACCCTGGCAGGTGCGAGATCTTCGTTGTAGAGGCCGGGGGAAGGGTTGCGGATTTCCATCTGTCATCTCCTTTGGATTTCGTGGAACTGAGGAAACACCGCCAGACGACCCTGGGCCGCGATGCCCCCGCGTCTGAAGCAAGCTCGTATGCAAGAACTGTATGTACTTTGCGGCACAGCTCTGAATGGGTTAACCCTGATCGAGTGCATGCCGGCGCAAACCAACCCTCCGATCCCACGCACAATGAGCGCAATCGCAAGTTGGTCGTTGTTGTCCGTATGACCGCGTAAATCAATAAAATTGCGCGACGCTTACCGTTGCGGCGTCCCGCTCGCAATCTGTGGGGCCGTTGATGTGGAGATGGCCGGAGGCCCCTCGTCGAAGGGTTCGATGTGAGGGCAGCCCGATTCAAATGCCGTGTTCGATTGACCTCCGATGGTCCCGCATCGGGCGACAGCTGGCGTTCGTCAGTTCAGATGCGATCTCAAATGGCAGAAGTGGATGGGTGCCGCCGAACGCAACCGGCGGTGCTCAGCCCCCTCACCGAAGTTTGCTGTCGGACCGGGTTCGGCCATCTACGGTCCTCCGCAATTCATTGGCGAATGTCTGCTCAAGAGTTGCCGAGCCGCCATTTGATCCCGTAATGGAAGCCACTCCTCAGCCCTGGCTGACTCTCTGGTTGAGACGAAGCTCAGGATTTCGCAATGCCCGTTCCACGGCTGACAAACGGGCGTCGATAAGCCAATCGTCTTGGAGATGAAGGTGCGGCTTATCCGGCCAATTTGTACGAATCCTTGCCACTGCTAAGGCTTTGGCGTGCCCGATCTATCGTCTGGTACGGCCGGAAGCCCCGCTAGCCGTGCCACGCGTAACTGCCGGTCAAATTAATGCGGCTCCATCCAGGCGACGGTACATGCGATGGGCAGGCTCCGCGCGGTTAAATTAGAACTTGACACGCAAATACGCACGACTGTATCGTACTGGAATACGTACGACTGTATTTATATTATGAGCAAACCATCATTTCGCGAAGACATTCTCGCTGCCGGCCTCCAGGTGATGCTTCGGTCGGGATACGAAGGGGCGAGTGTGCGCGATATCTGCGCAGCGGCAGGTGCTCCGCACGGCTCCTTCACCAATCACTTCCGCTCCAAGGAGGCTTTTGCGGAGGAAGTGCTGGACCGCTATTTTGCTCACACCAAGGGATTAGTCAAAGAGGCTTTGAACGACAAGTCACTTACTCCCCGGCAGCGACTGAAGCGGTATCTGGACATCATCAGCCGCGTGCTGGCAGACGACAAATGGAATCGCGGTTGCCTGATCGGCGATTTCAGTCTTGAGACCGCCTCTCAAAGCGAGCTTTTGCGCGAAAGGCTCGAGGCGATATTCCAAGAATGGCGTGCTCCATTTGCCTCGTGCATCGGCGAGGCTCAAGCCGCCGGTGAAATCGATTCAACGTTCGATCCGGTGGATCTCGCCGAATTTCTCCTGGCTTCCTGGGAAGGCGCAATTCTTCGCATGAAGGTGGAACGCGGCCCTGCCGCCCTCGATCGCTTCAAGAACATCGTTTTCCAAACCATATTCAAGGAGCAGAAATGATCGTCCTTTCTGACGTTGTATTGCCGAGAGTGAATGTGCTGGGTTCCACCATGGCCTATCGGGAAGCGGGAAATCCCGAAGCACCGGTCGCGCTTTTTCTGCACGGAAACCCAACGTCGTCGTACATATGGCGGAACATCATTCCCCTGGTCTCACCCGTGGCGCACTGCATCGCGCCGGATCTCATCGGGTTTGGTCAATCGGGGAAACCGGACATTGCGTATCGGTTTGCGGATCATGTTCGATACCTGGATGCGTTCCTCGATAACGCTGGAATCTCGTCAACATTTGTCATAGCGCAGGACTGGGGAACCGCACTGGCATTTCACCTGGCTGCCCGAAGGCCGGAGTTTATCCGTGGGCTTGCTTTTATGGAGTTCACCTGGCCAATGCCTACCTGGGAGGATTTTCACGCGGATGCACGCGAAACCTTTCAGAAGTTCAGGACGCCTGGCGTGGGTGAAAAAATGATTCTTGAAGGAAATGCATTCGTAGAGCAGGTTCTTCCCGCTGCGACCGTACGAAAACTGACGGATGAGGAAATGTCGGTTTACAGAGCACCATTTCCAACTCCCGAGTCGCGTCGACCAACCTGGCGTTTCCCGAATGAACTGCCGATCGCTGGAGAACCGGCGGATGTGTACTTAACCTTGGAGAACGCACATCGTGCTCTAGCACAGTCGTCTTATCCGAAGCTGCTTTTCACTGCAAATCCAGGCTCTCTGGTCTCGCCGACCGTCGCCGAGAGTTTTTCGAAGAACCTTAAGGACTGCAGAGTAGTTGAGCTTGGCGCTGGAATTCACTACTTGCAGGAGGATCATCCTGAGGTCATCGGCGCCACTATCAATGAGTGGCTAGTCGGACTGGGAGTAAGCTCCAGCCCAAAACAAAGGCTGACATTATAGGCATTCCTCTGATGCGCGGGCCGGAATGAAAAGCCGATGAGCGGATAAGGACCGTCGTCTGTGAGCGTCCGGTCCGTGGAAGCTCAGCGGACATTCGCCGCCAAAGTGCGAGAGAGCGCTCCGGGTCGGGAGTGTGAATTCGCTGATGCAGGAAGCTGCCGTCGGGTTGCTCGATGCCGCCACCGTCAGCAATCCGCGACATTGCTGACGCACGACCCGGACCGCCCCAACGTCGGCAATGGCCGAAACGCCTCTGCCACTCATCTGGTCGAATTTCGATGTGAACCAGCCGTTGAGTCACGATGGCTGGGAATGCGCTGGCGGCAACAATCGGCACGATTGTGAACAGTGGCGAGAGCGTAGTTTCACAATGGAACTCCCATCGTTCCCTGTGGGAGTCTGCCATGAAGACCGAACAATCCCGTGAAGCGTGGAATAAAGGCAAGCTGGTCGGCCAGAAGCCACCGCTCAGACCCAAAGACGTCTGGGCCATCCGGATCCACCTTCAGAACGCTCATGCTGTCCGCGATCTTGCCTTGTTCAACCTCGCAATCGACAGTAAACTGCGTGGCTGCGATCTTGTCAGTCTGCGAGTTCGCGATGTCACTCACGTCAACCAGGTCTTGCCGCGGGCGCAAGTCGTTCAGCGAAAGACCCAGCGTCCCGTCCAATTTGAGCTGAGTGAGCCGACCCGGTCGGCAGTCCGCGCGTGGCTTGACAAGGCCGCCCTGCGATCGGAGCAGTACCTCTTCCCGAGTCGACTGTCGGCGTCCCCGCATCTTTCCACCCGGCAGTATGCCCGGATGATAAGTCGATGGGTGAGCGCAGCTGGACTTGATCCGACAGTCTACGGCACCCATTCGATGCGCCGTACGAAGGCGACCTTGATTTACAAACGGACCAAGAATCTCAGAGCCGTCCAGTTGTTGCTCGGCCATAGCAAGATTGAAAGCACAATCAGGTATCTTGGCATTGAAGTCGATGACGCGCTGGAGATTTCCGAACAAACTGAACTCTAGTGCAGTCAGCGCTGGTCGCACGACGTGATGTTGCACGCGCATTCGTGCGGCCACTTTCTGTCGCGCCTCTTTCCGGCGAAGCGGGCAAGTTGTCGCCGCTCACCCATCCTGCGAAACCGTCACCCGAATGAATGGCGTGCATCGGAGATCCGCCCGAGGACCGTCGAGTACAGTTCGGCCATTCCCGACAGCCGGAGACCGGCGTTGGTGAGGCGGTTACGAGATGCTTTCCCGACATTCGCGTTTCGACAACCGCGAATGTCGGACCTCCCACGAGCTGTCGCTTGGCTTCCGATCATTGCCGGCCGCACAGCCATCGGCAAAAGGAACTTCGACTAGTCTTCCGAGCCTGGGACTTGTCCGACGAGAGGTGGCACCGGATGACATACTGGAGACGCTGCGGCGATGCGATGCAATGCGCTCGCCAGCGCGTACCCGGACGGGGCGCATCCAACTACATGTATGCCGAGGTCATTTGTTCGAAATGTACGCTAGCGAACATTTCGAAGACGGGACCGGTCCGACGAAATGTTTCGAGACATAGATGAGCGCGTGTACGCATCGCGGCTCTCCCGTATGTATGCAGACGTTGCAAACGTTCCTTTTCCGACGGTCAACTCGCCCAAGGTGAAATAGTCTACTTGGCTAGCGTTCGGTAAGTGCTTTCGTGTTGTCTCGTAAGCTTCCGTGACTACACTGGATCGACGCGTCACGGGTGGGAACGAACCATTCACTAAGAACCGACCGTCATACGCAGAGAATAAGGCTGAAGGAACGACCTTTATTTGGCGTTGCTTCGGCCAAAGGAGGCGAGTGAAAGCGAAATCGAACGTGCGCCTCGCATTGTGGTTTACCACGGTGCTGCTTACCGGTTGCTCGTCCGGCGCGCTGACACGCCACGACGAGGCGGCAAAGATGCCGCTCTCGACATCCGCTCAGCCAATCCTGCAGCCGCCGCGGAACACGAATGACATGCTCACGGAAATCCGCACCGTGAAGGGCAACGAGGCCACGCTGCAACGTCTCACGGCGATGGCCGACGCAAGCGCGCCGCCGGAAGGTCAAAGCCCCGTGACCTTCTATTGGAAACGTGCGGGTGCAGCCGAACAGATTGGCCGTCCCGAACAGGCGCTCGCCGATCTGCGTACGGCCTATGAGCAAACGGTGCCCACTCGCGTCTCAGGTGTGCGACGTGACGTGGTACGCGAACTCGCCAACGCGGAATCAGCGGCCGGCAACTTCGAAACGGCCATCGAGCTCATGCAACAGGCCTTACGCGAGGTGCCGAAATCAATCGGCAACTATGAAACGCTGAGTGCCATCTATGCATCAATGGGCGACACGAGCAACTCTCGCAATGCGGGTCGCCGAGCCCAACAATTGATGACCCGCATCAACCAATCCGATCCGCCACAGGAGTGGCGCGCCCCGACAGTCGAATATCTGATACTGGAGTCGGACGGGCAGTGGCGAAAAGCCGAGCCGTATATACGCGACTCAATTACCGCGTATGAAGACAGCGCCCGCAAAGACCGGACGCCCAACTGGATTGAGAAACGGTTGCTGCATCTTTCCACGAATCTGGTGATGCAGGGGCGATATGACGAGGCCGAGGCGATAGATCGTCAGGTGATTCGCAGGCTGCTTCATCGAGTGGGGCGAAACAACCTTGATACCGTCGACGCCATTCTTGCCCTGGGCGAAGCGGTTTATGCCCGCAATCACATCGCCGATGCGCTTCGTCTCAGTGACGAAGCCGTAGCGATTCTGGACGAGATGAAGGTGCCACCCGATGCACGTCAACGCCGCCTGATTGAGCATTTCAAAGGGCGAATCTTTCTGGCGGAAGGTGACTTGTCCAGGAGCCTTGCATCGTTTGAGCAGGCGAAAGCGGCGCTGCCTGACGACGACTTCTTCGCGAGATCGCTCTTTCAGCAGTCCCCGGACGCGATTCTGTCTCTGGCCGCGAATGGCCAGTCCGCGCGGGCGCTTCCGCTCGCGAGTAACCTGGTGGAACTGCGGCGCAGCATGTACGGCGAAGGCAGCCGCGAATGGGTCGAGGCAGGCGCGATTCATGCGTTCGCACTTGTGCATGCCGGACAGAGTGCCGCGGCGATCGCGGAGTTTGACGTATTTGCACAACACGCCACGAACCGTGGGGGCGATAACGGATTCGACCATGTGCGCTACCGTCTCCTGACGGAATGCTACGTCGGCATGCTGTTCGACGCGTCTGCGCACGCGAGCGATGGCAACGCGAGGCGGCAGATGGCCGAGCAAGCTTTTGTCATGGCAGATTCGGCACGCGAAGGCGAGGTGCGTCGAGCGATTCAGGCTTCGTCCGCGCGAGCCGCCGCTTCGTCGTCGCAAACAGGAAACACCGTTCGTCAGGAACAGGATCTCAGTTTGCGCGCAAGTGCATTGCGCGTTCATCTCGCGACGCTGTCAGCCACTCGACCGAGCCCGCAGATCCTGCAGATCACGGCAAATCTCGTCGACGAACTGAAGCAGACTCAGCAAGAACAGGAAAGTGTCCACAAGGAGTTAACCGCGCACCTCGGCGAGCGCGGCGACGCACTGGAATCGCCAAGCGTGGGCGTGAGCGCGGTCGCGAAGGCACTGCAATCCGACGAAGCGCTGGTTATGACGTTCCTCACCGGCGATCGCACATACATCTGGAGTGTCGATCCTTCCGGCTCGATCATGTTTCGCGCGTCCAGCGGCGGGCGTGAGCAAATTGGCCGCCTTGTGGCGTCGGTCCGGGCGACGACCGAAATACATGGCGATACCTTCGCAAGCATTAAGCCGTTCGATTTCGCCGCGAGCCACGCCATCTACAAACAGGTGCTCGAACCTGTACGGCCGAGATGGGAGCACGCGCATTCGCTCGTCATCGTCCCTGACGAAGCGCTTGGTTTCGTGCCGTTTGCGTTACTGCCCGTGGATTTGCCGGCGCGTCGGACCGACGGTCAGGCGATGTTCGACGGTTATCGGCAGGTCGCATGGCTGGTCCGCACGCACGCCACTTCGAGCGTGCCGTCGGCAGCGGCCTTCGTCAGTCTGCGTCGAGTATCGCAGGTGACCGGCACCCGCAAAAATTTCATCGGCTTCGGCGACCCCCTCTTTAGCGCAGATCAGCCAGCCAGAACGCTTCAATTGAGCCAACGCGGTGCGGGCACCATCCATGTACTTGATACACGTATCACCAATCGTGGCGCACTGGACAACCAGGCGCTCGTCTCGGCGCATCTGGACGATCTGATGCCTCTCCCGGAAACGGCCGACGAGGTGCGCAACGTCGCCCGTGCGCTTGGTGCGGATGAAAGCTCGGACGTCTTGCTCGGCGCGGCTGCGACGGTAAGGGCGGCGAAGAGCCCGTTGCTCGCCGATCGCCGTATCGTCATGTTTGCCACGCACGGACTGGTGCCTGGCGACCTCGACGGGCTCGAGCAACCTGCTCTGGCCTTGTCCAACCCACGCGTGGTGGGTGGCACGGGCGATGGGCTGCTCAAGATGGATGATGTGCTCGCGCTCAAACTGGACGCCGACTGGGTTGTGCTGTCGGCCTGCAATACCGCAGCGGCCGATGGCGCGGGTTCCGAGGCGGTGTCAGGCCTCGGGCGGGCTTTTTTCTTCGCGGGCACGCGCGCTCTGCTTGCAACGCATTGGGCAGTGGAAACCGAATCGGCCCAAGAACTGACAACCCAACTGTTCTCTCTTCAAAGGGCGGATCCGACGCTGGGACGCGCACAAGCATTGCGGCAAGCCATGATAGCGATGATCGACAAATCTGGACGGTTCAGAGATGGCAAGATGATCGTGTCGTATGCCCACCCCCTTTTCTGGGCACCGTTCGCACTCTTTGGAGACGGAGGAGGAAGCTAAGACGTCTGCATCATCAGTCTGGCGGTCACCCGTGTGTCAGCTTGGCCGTGCGAGGATACGCGTCATCGTTGTTGACCCTCTGCACGATTGCCATGCCTTTGTTCTTTTGCTTCAGGCAAAGAACTCGGGTTGCGCATCGTCGCGCGTTTATTTTTACTGTGCGTGGCTCAGCTGACGTTACGATCGAGACCAGACCGATTGCTGCGTCAGTTCCCGTTTCTCAGG
Organism: Paraburkholderia sp. MM5384-R2; assembly: GCF_014201025.1. Lineage (NCBI taxonomy): Bacteria > Pseudomonadati > Pseudomonadota > Betaproteobacteria > Burkholderiales > Burkholderiaceae > Paraburkholderia > Paraburkholderia sp. MM5384-R2. Next base: position 10,989 of record NZ_JACHDI010000027.1, on the reverse strand, counting down.
TCAACGCAGTTACCCTAACATTAGCGACTACTTCCATTGATGCCGCCCACGTATTTGCTTCTGTTGATTGCTTTCAGCCAGATCCGCTGCGAGTTCGACTGTGTCGCGGCTGGGTATTACGGAAAGAAAACACATGTTTTCTGCCGCACAGAATGCACTTGGTCAACGCTGTATGAGCAGATACTGATAGTGCCGTCCTTAAAGGACCACTAAATGGAGCCGATCCATCATGGCAGATCTTACGTACAACATCGAGTCCGGCATCCTGAAGGGAAAAATCGCAGGACACCATATATGCGCTTCAGCGGGATCGGGAGGTCGATCTGGATCAAAGGTTAAGGGCGCGGTAAATAGGCTGCTAGCAAATAATTCCCTGGCCACTCATATCGGAGGACCAGGAAGCCGTATGTTTGGACCGTTGCCTCAGGGGACTTACTTTTTGCAATTGCATGAATCTAAGGCGAATTGGATTAGACTGATTCCATCCGCTGGGAACGAAATGTTCGGAAGGACTGGCTTTGCCATCCATGGCCGAGGTAACATCGGAAGCCATGGTTGCATAGTTCCCGAAGATTTTCATGTTGTGCTCTATCTTTGTAAACTGCTCAAGGAAAATAAGGAGGCGAAACATGGCGACGTCACGCTGAAAGTCTACGCCGAAGGGACCGAGATTGGGACGCAGCTCTACACTGTGTAACGTGTGCGACTCATAGACATCGTTCCTCCTTGCAAGCAAACCCTTTGGTCCGCATCGCTTCGCGGCTGATTCGATACATCTGCGGTTCGTAGATCGATGATTCGCGGCGCGACCTTGCTCGCGGCTGTATGTCCATAAATGTCCCAGATGACCAGCCTTCCGATCGTGGGTTCGTCAACTGATTGACACTGCAGCAACGCCATCTCTGTCGGGTGATCGTACTTCCCATGCGAAAGTACCGAATGTACGGCTGCAATCTACCTTCCAGCCTTCACGATTTGAAAGCTTGGCAAACCGGGGGCGTCCATGTGCCGAGTCCGTCGGACCCGATCACAGATTGCCCGGTCTGAAATCTAAAGCGGTCGCGCCGCCGCGATCTGCGAGCGGCAGCTTTGCACCGATCACCCGCCGGCCGACTCAGTTAGGCAAGTGGCGGTTGTACCTTGCAAGTCGTCGTTGATCAGAGAAGCTCGAACGATGGCTCGGCGTTGATCGCGTTGAAAAGGCCGTGACCCGACGGTATCGCTGACGGTACCAACCTCCCAAGTCATCTTCAGATGCGTGGTTTAAGCGAAATTCTTTAGGCGAGCAGCGGTGATTTTCCAATGCGGCCCACCTCAAGCCGTTGAGTGCCGGGAGGGAATGCCGGTATCGCTGACGGTATCGGCAGGCGCGATGGAATCGGAGCGACGCCCAACGTTGGGTTGGCGGCGGGCGGTTGCTATTCGAGTGGGGATATTTTCATTCAGGCGATTGATGGCGCATGCTATCAGCATAACGAAACACGAAGAAGTCGAGCGGAGAATGGATTTCAAGGTGGGCGGCCCGGTGACCTTGTCCCGAGAGCAACGCTATATCTTCCCGCTCAGCGAACGACAAGTATCGACCAGCGATAGGTTTCGACATGAATAGTGGCATGCCGCCACGATAGCGGAACCAGCGCGAGCCTACCGCTTGAGATACGCCTACCGCCTCCGCTGCTTTCTCGCTTGTAATGCCCGTTGCGATCTGTTGCCAAAACCGACGCTCCATCACATGTCCAAGTGATGGCGCACCCGGCGAGTACATCGCTTCTCGCCCTGTCAACCGATACACCTGCTTTGCACTTCGTCCCATGCAACACCTCCTCGATCAAAGGTGTTGCAACGACCGGTTGAATCCGCCCAATACGTTAGCATTCGCTATAGCGAGCGACTGGCCGAAGCGGGCATAGAGCCCTCGGTTGGTAGCCGTGGCGACAGTTACGACAACGCACTGGCCGAGACAATCAACGGTTTGTACAAGGCTGAACTGATTCATCGCCGCACCTGGAAAACACGGGAGTCCGTCGAGTTGGCTACGCTGGAATGGGTGGCCTGGTTCAATCATCATCGATCGATGGAACCCCTCGGCTACATCCCGCCTGCTGAAGCTGAGGCAAACTACTATCGGCAACTTGAAACACCGGTCGCCGAATCCGCATCAACTTAAACCAACCAGCCTCCACGATTTCCGGGGCGGTTCAAAGAGTGGCAACAATGACTTCCTAGCGATGAGAGTCGCCAAGCCGAACAGGCTGAAATAGAGGTCCTTTGTCTCGGTACGGACGGTGCCATGTATCACTAAGTACGGGTAAGTGATAGTTAGGTCCCCCGAAACGGTCGGGAATCGCTCGGAGGCAAGTTCACAAGGCAACCGGTCGCCGTCGCGTCGCGAGTGACCGGTCGCTTAATTGATATCTTTGGAATCGGCGCGGACGGTGCGTTGCATCACAAGTTTTACAGAGGAGGTGGGAGCTCGCTGGAATCCAGGATGTACGTAGGACAACCTCGGCGGTAAATTTATATGCAATAGCCTAGACCAAATCTGACAGTGGTCGGTTTCTGGTGCTGTTGCGCGTGGGCCAGCATCCGGCTTCGCGCGTGCACGAGCTCACGCCGCGGATATGGAAATCGCTCTTCGCCGACAACCCGCTACGCTCGCCCCTGCATCACATCGTCTGAGACCGCAAGGACGTCGGTGAATTACCGATTACGGTATGCGGAAGATCAGCAACGATCTGCTCTGTGGAAACTGTGGAACGTCGTAGCGAGGTGGCTTAGGACCAGTCGGCGCCGTTGCGTGGGAGTCGCCTATGACGTTCCGCCTGGCTGAGGGGCCCAGCAACGCTGCCAGATGCGGTCGTGATAGGCAACGAGATGCGTTTGTGATGCAATGTAATCGCGAATCGGGCTCTCAAATGGGTGAACGAGACCCACGTGTATCCAGGCAAACGAGGTGGCGTCGACGGTGCTCGGCCGGTCGCCCATCAGATATGCCTGCTCGCCCAGCAAGTCCGCCACCGCCCCCCACGCCGCCATGCCCATTCGGACGATTTCCTCATGACTGTGGCGCCCAATACCTTGCTCCCATGCTTGCCGCATCATGCGGCGCCGCACAAGCGGCAGCGCGAGCGGGGCGAACAGCGGAACAACAGGCCTGACAAAGGTTGGCGCACTGTGCGTCGCGTAATCGACCAGCATCGGACGGTAAATGTCCATATTGCGGTCGATGCCCCAGCGCAGGTAGAGCCCCACGAAGTAAAGGTGCGTCTCGAACAATGCCTTGATCGCCAAAGACTGTGCGCGCTGTAGGGGCGTCAGGTGACTGTCGTTCAGAGCTTCCGGATTGCGCATCTGCAGGTGTTCAATGATGAGCGACGAGTCGGCGATGAGTTTTCCATCGATCAACGCGACCGGCAACTTGTGTTTCGGCATCCTTCCAAGGTTGCCGATGCGAGTCTCGTATGGTAACCCCGACATGCGCAACCAGGTTTCCAGCTTGACGACGAACGGACTGATATCTGGCGAGTCGACGCTGACTCCATAGCCGAATTTGTAGACAATCATTGGAGGTCCCTTTCGCTTGCCCGCATTGACCTTCAGGAGCCGCTGCCGAATCCGTTTTTCTCGAACACGACGGGAGGCGTCGCCGCTTCGTTGACGTGCAGACGGAAGACGTCCGGCCGCGAATAGTGACCCACGACGTCAAAGTCATATTTCGCCCGCGCAAGGTCGTTGAGGTCGAGATCGCCCACGAGCAATGCGTCCTGCTCAAAGACTGGGCCGGCAATGAGTTCGCCAAGCGGGCTGACGATGCAGCTTCCACCGCTCATCAGCACAGTGGACGGATCGTTACCCTGGATTGCGGCATAGTCGGTAGGGCAATCCGATCGGCGCAGGTGCTGGCAGGCCGACAATACAAAGCAGCGCCCCTCCAGGGCAACGTGCTGCATCGAGGAAGCCCACGTCGGCCGGCTGTCAGCGGTGGGGGCGCAGTAAATCTGCACACCCTTCGCGTACATTGCCATACGCATCAATGGCATGTAGTTTTCCCAGCAAATGACTGCGCCGAGCCTGCCGAACGGCGTGTCGAAAACCGGGAGGGTCGACCCATCGCCATAGCCCCAGATCAGCCTTTCGCCGGCGGTTGGCATCAGCTTGCGATGCTTGCCGAGCATCATGCCGTCCGGACCATAAAACAGCGCAGTGCAATACAACGTGCCGTGGTCCCGCTCGATGACGCCGATCACGATGTATTGCTTGTACTCGGCGGCGATCTCCCCCAACCGGCGGGTGCCAGGACTTGGCACTTCTATCGCACTGTCATAGTACCGGCGATAGTCGTCGCGCCCGGCAGAGGTTCTTCCACCGATTGTCGAGCCAAAATCGAGCCCCTTTGGATAGGCTGAGACAAATGCTTCAGGAAATACGATAAGTTGAGTACCCTGTCGTGCGGCGTCGGCGCTGAACGTTGCGATTTTATCGATGGTTCTATCAACATCGAAGACCACGGATCCCGATTGCACAACCGCAGCACGTAGTTTCTGTTGCATCAGCATTCTCCGTTAATGTAACGGATGCACTCGAAAACGCTCTGGCTTGCAGTCGTGGACTGCGCTAGCCCAAATTGTTTGCGATCGACTGGGATCGTGGAAGCTCGCCGACGGAGCCCGCCAGTCGCAACTAATTTGGTCTGCAAAATTCGCCGATTGCGAACAAGGCCACTGTGGATTGCAAGGCACCACAAGTATAGGTTGCTAGCAGGCAAAGCTTCCAGGCTGAATAACCACCTTTTTTCTGGAAAGCATGCGGCTAACATGCGGGTTGTAGGTGCAGGCGTCTGACGCGCTACGCCTTATCTGCGCTGACTCGATCGGCTCCATGACATCTCAACTACGACGCGACACGCACGCCGACATTTAAATCTCACCTCGACTCGCTGCGGGCACATCGCGGACAAACCGAGGCACAGATTCATCCGGTGTTCGCTGGCGCCACCGTTCGTCAGGGCAAAGCTAAACGTCAGGCGATCGGTCGCTCCGGCTCCTGTCGGCGTTGATAGTCGCGAGGCTGAGTGGCCGTTTATCAGCGAGGTTGGGATCTCGGGAGACGCTCGTCGCATTCTCCGACTTGAGCTTCTCATCGCAAGAGATACTCAAGTCGATTGTCATCTTCGCTGTTCGGATCGGCCCGGCAGCAGCCAGTCGTTACGGACCGGTATTGGTCCGCTCTGCGTCATCGCCGAACGATGTAGCCCACCGGATAGCGTCGGTTCATGCCCCAAGCTGCGCCTATAGTGAGTAAAGTCGTACCCTGTACCGGCTTGGATTCTGGCGGGAGAACGAGGTGAACAACACCGAAGTCTGCGACACTGAGCCACCGCCATCGAGCGCGCCGATGAATGGCCGCTTTGATGTCGTTGTCATAGGTGCAGGTCTCGCTGGGTGTACGGCAGCGCGGTTGTTTGCGTTGCAAGACCTGCGTGTCGCGCTGGTCGAACATCATTCCGACATGGCCGCTTTCAAGCGGTTATGTACACATTTCATCCAGGCGTCAGCGACGCCAACGCTGCGGCATTTGGGTCTTGACCGGCTGATTGAGGACGCTGGCGGTTTGCGCAACGGCGTTGATATCTGGACTCGCTATGGCTGGACCGGAGACGTCGCCCCGCTCGACAAAAACGGTGAGCCTGCCTTCGGGTACAACATCCGGCGCCAAACTCTTGATCCGATCCTGCGGCAACTGACGATGAACACCCCGGGCGTCACAACCCTGTTCGGCTGCGGCGTGAGCGGGCTCGTGAAAAAGGACAGTGTCGTCAGTGGCGTCAATCTTGGCGGGAGCCGCACGGGTGTAGTCTCGGCGCCCCTGATCGTCGGTGCGGACGGCCGCAGCTCTCCGCTGGCGACGCTCGCCGGGATCAAGCCTACCTCGTCGGAGAACTGTCGCTTCGGTGCGATTCGCGCTTACCACGGCGTGTCACTGCGGCGGGGAACTTGCTCGCAAATGTGGTTGCGTGGTCCGGAGACCGGCTACGTATTTCCCAATGACAATAACGTTACGGTGATTGCCTACATGGCGACCAAGGACAAGCTCGACGGCTTTCGCGGCAATCCAGGTGAGGCACTCGAGCGAAGCATGGCTGGTTTTCCAGATGCCCCCGATCTAGCTTCCGCCGAGCCGCTCGACAACGCGCTGCTCATCAAGGACTATCCGAATTTGTGGCGGCAGCCGGCTGTTGGGAACATCGCGTTCGTCGGCGATGCCCTAATGAGTATCGACCCCCTGTGGGGCGTCGGTTGCGGGTTCGCGTTCCAGACGGCGGAATGGCTCGTCGACACTGTTACTCCGGCGCTACGGCAAGGGCACCCGATTGCGCCGGCCCTGCATAGCTATGCGAGGCGTGTTTCTCGGGAACTCAATGGACATCGCTTTCTTATCGTCGATTTTTCACGCCGACGCGGACTTAACGCGATCGAACGGCTTAACTTCTCGGCCGCGGCAAAAGACGCGGCGGCGGCGAGACATCTGCACGCCTTTGGCGCGCGTCTGATAGGGCCGGCAAAGTTTTTGTCACCCGGCGCTCTGCTGAGGGCCGCTTGGGTCGATCTGCGTCGGCCGGCCGCGCGCTCCGCGCAACCTGACGCACTGGTCTGATGACGCGTCCGCCGTCGCTCCCCCGGACAGCCATGAAAGGAGACCTCCGTCCGCGTCGATGGCATCCGCCCCTCTGTTGGAGGCCGCACGGCCCGACGCGGCCGACGCAGTCGTTTTCGTGAACCGCAATCCGGGATCGACTGCTGACTGGACGCGACTCGTGGCCAGGGTGGGTGAATTTGGCCGGGCACTCGCCATGGACATGCCGGGTTTCGGCAATGCCGACAAACCTGAACAGTTTGACTACAGGGTGCGTGGCTACGCACCCCATCCCGGTCGTTTGCTGGTTGAGTGCAATGTCCAGCGTGCCCGTCTCGTCATGGACGACTTCGGCGGCCCTTGGGGCCTCGCGTGGGCCGCTGCCAATCCTCGCACCATCGCGAGCGTTACATTAATCAACGCAGGCATCTTGCTTGACTACGGATGGCCTATCTCGCGCGTATCTGGCAGATACCGTTGCTGGGCGAATGTTCATGGCCACGACAACGCGTGCCGGGATGCGGCTCCTGCTTCGAAACGGGAACCCGCACTGCATCCGGGATGATTCGCGTCGTGCGTGCGCTCTGGAAGGCGGCGCACATGGGAATTGAAGGTCCGCTGACGCGAAGGCTAACTGGCTGATGTGGGTCGGGAGTGTGAGTTCGCTGATGCGGGAAGCTGAAGTCCGGCTGCTCGATGTCGCGACCGTCAGCAATCCGCCGCCACATTGCTGGCGTAGAGCCGAGTCTGCCCCAATGTCGGCAAAGGCCGATGACCGGCGAGCGGCTGGGAGGAGTGAATGGCCGCTGTAGTTGGAAGCTGCCGAATATGTGCTGCCGGGTCAACCGTCGGCTCAGGATCGTAAGTGCGAGTTCGGTGATCGAGGAAGCTGCCGTTCCTCTGCTCGATGCCGACAACGTCGGCAATCCGCCACATTGCTGACGAAGAATCCAATCCGCTCCAATGTCGGCTCAGGCCGAATTTTTGTCACTGGGCGGCTCCATCTGGCGACTGCTGGCGCCCTGAGACCGGCCGTCTAACCGCTCGCGCCGCGACCGCCGGCGGTAGGGGCGACAACCGACAGATGAGTCCGACCCGGAGGCGAATACCTGCCACGCTCTCGCGTACGGCACGTGGACAACGGGGCGGCCCGCGCGCGGCGGGCGCGAATCCGTCGGAGCACATGAGCAGGCGGGTTCGGTCTGAACCCTGGCCCGATCCCGTGCACGTCCGGCGTGGGCCACCCGCGCCACCGACCCGGGCGGCCGCGCCGTGGCCGGGCAGGGTGGCGCGCCGCGCCTGCTGAAGCGCTAGGCGTTGCGGGGGCACCGGTTACGCCGCGCCGGGGACGCGGCGCGGCGGTGCGCCCCGGCCGGCCGGCGGCGGGGGCCGACCGGCCGCGATAAGCGGCGTTATCGCGGCAAGGGTTCAACCAGTACCGGTTCCTTTTCACGCACAGAGCGGCATACGGCTCACCCCAGCAACGCGGGTGTTTCCCTGATCCAGCTTGCCCCGGCTTAGCGTCGCCTTGGGAACTGGCTGACCTTCGAATTTGCAGATGGACCTTCCAAGCCGGCCAGTTTCGCTTGTAGGTCGGCGTTTTCCATGGTCAGTTCAAGTATCTTGGTGTCGGCTTCAACCAGCAGGGACACTGCGTGATCCCGCTGAGCTTCAATTTCTTTGATCCTGAGATTCAGTTCGCGATTTTCTTTCCGTTTGACGAGTGTCGTCTGGCGCTGCGATTGTGGCTTGTGTTGTGGATGATCTCTGATCCACCGCTGTATTTCGCTGATTAGAGCGGCATAACGCGCCTTACGAAGCGCGGACGGATCGCGGCCAGCCTCCCTCGCTACGTTATTCTGCGTAACAGGTGTACCTTCGGGCAGAGTTTCGGAGGTTCCTTGTTTTAGTCGATCGAATGCTCGGCGAAAATCCGCTTCGGCGGAGTTCAACGGGTTCGCGCTATTCTTCATTGAGGATTCCGAGGGCGTTCTCGGCCGCGAGTTTCTGTGCACATAGTGAGCGATGGAGGGGCGAGTCGACGGACGTACTGGCCAATCTCTCATCGATCATTTCAACGAGGTCGCAAATGAAAGACTTCTGCTCTAGATCGAAAAGAGCTTCGTTGCACGGGGCGCGACCGTCCCCGCCGCCACAACGGATGATATTGTCGATGCCCCCGTACTCGCATGGACCGCGACGGGTGCAGGCACCAAGTAGCGTCTGTCGGCACGCCACCTGCCCTGATTTTCCTGCTGCAGCGAGCTTTCTCAGATCCTTGGGGTCGACAAGTCTCAGAATTTCTGCCTTTCGCTTGGCTCCGTAAGGACTTCGAAAGCGGTCAGTGAAAAGGCGTGCAATTTCCTTACCCATCATCTCATACATTGTACGAACGTACTCTTTTCGCGCAGAATCGTTAAGGCGGACTCGGGAGTACCCTTGCCCATAGTACAGTGACATGGCGCGGGTCGCATGCTTTGCCTGATACTGCAACGACGAATCTGAGACTACTCCTGATGCTTGCATGTTGACCATTCCAGTCCGTCGCAGTTGGTGGCACGCTAGTGGCCAGATTTTCCCTACTTCAAAAAAGTTGCTATCGAGCGTCGGGGTTACAAGCCTTGCAATTTGCAGATCGGGTTCGGTGATACGAAGCACGTCAGGATCAAAAAGGTTCGGGCATGACATTGTCAACGAGCCGTACCCCGGAAGCGGCGAGCGCACACTGATTGGCGTGTGGCACTTGTCGTGCCCCCATGGTTCATACGCACGTTGGAGCAGACGAGGGTTTCGGACCTCGTCAGAATCGCCCAGCACATCTGGATATCCCTTAGCGGCTTCTAACCGTAGTCGCGCGACAGCTTTTGCCGCGTTGACCGCAACTTCGACGGACGGCGAGGCCACCCAGCGGGCGTCGTCATCTTCCACGGTCTTAGTTGTCACTCCTCTGATCAGATAAATTGGACCAAACGACGGGTCCTGCTCTATCAGCAAACAGTCTGCGCGCAAAGAGGCTACTTCGGCTTTCCGCATCAGCGAAAAATTGAGGATATATGTAAGACTGACTTTGCTGACGTTACTCAAATAACCTGCAAAAATGCTGATCTTTGCGTTATCCAGAGAAACACCTGTGGGCACACACCACCGCTGCAACAAAGCATAAATGCCGAATCGCTTTGCAACGTCGCAGAAGCGCCCGTGATAGGTTACGAGCCTTTGCGGATCTCGCGAAAATGGGGGGTTGCAGTGTTGTCGCTCAGTGGCCGAACACGCCGCGCGGAGCGAACCGAAGTTTGTTATGTAGGCGTTGAGGCAGAAGCGATAGCATTCTTCGATTTCCTTCTGATGAGCAAGGAAGTCATCAAGAAAAGTGCGCAGGCGCTTCAACTGGTAGGTCCAGATTCGAGGTGGGATGTATGGCGTCTGCTGGTTCTCGTGGTCCGGCAGGTCCGCCGCAAGGCGCCTCAAAGCCTCATGGTTCAGTAGCGTAAAGCCGACTTCTTCTCTGCTTTCAAACAACGTGTGAAGCAGCGCAAACACCGAGTCCGCACGTGCCGGATTTAGCAATGCAGCAATTTTGTCGACGACGGGCGGAAACCGGAACAGTTCGGATGCGAGAATACGCTCTTGCGAACATAGAACAAATATCGGCTTCAGGTTTTTAACCGCATGATAGAACGTGTTAGCCTTTTTAACCGTGCGGTCGGCAAACAATATCCACGCGGCAACCTGACGCAGGAGACAAGCGTTCTCTGGAGATACCACTCCAGCGCCCTTGCGTTGAGCGCCATCACCAAACCCTAACATGAGCGGATGGCCGTGCCACGGCGACAGGTCCCAACTTGTATCTCCGTACCTGCTGATGACCTTCCCCTGCCGATCGATGACGATCGGAAAATCTTCTGTCGGCGGCCACGTCGGTGGTCGAAAATTTGGACTTGATGGGAGGGCAAGCGGCGAATCCACCATGAGTCGCAGTTTGGCGAGGTCTGTGCTCATTTGCGAAGCTCCATCAGTTGGATGAACCCGTCCCACGCTGGGTGAAACACTCCTTCAGCGACCCGCGTCAGGGCTTCGTTGACCCATTGTGCGCGCTGCGGATCGACCGAACGCAGCGCATCGAGTTTTGACCTTGCCCCTGTTTCGCGAATCCCATAGCTGAGAGATTTATGCGGCTCGCCCCTGTTGAGCGGCGAACCAGTTTTTCTCGAACGTCATGGGGCTGACGTAATCGAGCGTCGAGTGTAGCCGGTGCGAATTATAAAAGCCAAGCCAGTCGACGATTTCATCCATTGCCGCACGCCGGGTCGCAAAGTGCCGGCCATGCAGGCGTGCAACTTTCAACGAACCCCACAG
>NZ_JACHDI010000026.1:0-102584 GCF_014201025.1 Paraburkholderia sp. MM5384-R2 | reverse complement strand
TGCCCCTTCGGATAGTGCGGCTCGACAACCTCGCACAACTGCGTCCACGGTACGATCTGCTCCATCGTCTCAAGGAACACATCACGTTTGGTTGGCCGACGGTACTGTTCGAATCCGGCGCCTTGATCGGCCGCCATCGCAAGGGTCTGTTGTTTCATCCGCATTTAACGTCTTACCGCCCAACGGCGTTGACCTTTTTCAGCGTAGCCCTAAGGCCGAGGTCATGCCTGCTTTGCGGATGATAAGCTGCCTCTTCGGTGACTGCTTACGAGCGGCCCGCCCGTGCGGGGCCTATCTATGGACATCTACGCATGACGCCCAGAGCCTTATCCAGCAAGCCTTGCTGGTATGTCCATACGTCGTCACCTAACGGGTGTTTTAAGCCGAACATCTGCGATAGCGTGACCGCGCCCGCTTCGCCGTCGAAGCGGTAATCCTCCGGCACGACGCCGCCCGCCGGCAGCGCGCGACGCTGCGCGGCGACACGCTCGATCTGGCGGCGCAGCTCGATCTCCTCGGCGAGCAACGCGTTGCGCGCGCGTCGATATTCGGGGCTCTCGCCCGGAAAGCGCGAGGGCAAGTCGGCCAGTTCGCGGGCCGGTTTCAGCGTATGCATCGAAGTGTTTGCGTCGTTCATCAGTCATCTCCTTGTGAGAAATCGTCAGAAAAACGGACGGAAGACGAGCGGGCATCGTCGCTTTGCCGCCCTTCCTGTAGGGACGACGAACGAGGCCGCGGAAAATCGACAGGCCTCGCCATGATTTTGCAGCGGCGGCTTTTTGCGGCGATTTTGCCGGCGGTTTGACCACCCACTCGCCAGGCGCCGGCGCAAGGTATGCTTGCGCCAAACAGCAAGCTCGTTACATCCGCCAACACCACCCGGCACGCGCGCCACGCACGACGCGGCGCCTTGGGGAACGCCCATGCCGCTTCGTCTGCCACCCCTGCCCGCGCTTCGCTTTTTCGAAGCGGCCGGCAGGCATCAAAGTTTCAAGCTCGCCGCCGCCGAACTGAACGTCACGCCGAGCGCGATCAGTCACGGCATCGTCGGACTCGAGGGAGCGCTCGACGTCGAACTGTTCGTGCGCGAGCCGCGCGGCATCTCGCTAACGGCGATTGGCGCGGATTATCTGTCGTACGTCTCCGAGGCGTTTTCGCTGATCGCGATCGGCACGCAACGTCTGCCCAATCATCGCGCGGATCGGCCGGTCGCGCTCAGCTGCGCGCCGAGCTTCGCGTCGCGCTGGCTGCTACCGTGCCTCGCCGGTTTGCGGGCGCGCTGGCCGCATGTCGTCGTGAGCGTGGACACCTCGCGTCGCCAGGTCGGCTTTCCGGTCGACGGCTTCGACTTTGCGATCCGCATGAGTCGCGCGCCCGGCTCGTTTCTCGGCGCGTGGCTCGTTGGCCTCGTGTTCGATCTGACGGGCTCGTACTCGCTGCTACGGGTAGCGACGGTCGCGGCGGGATTGATCGCGGCACCGCTGCATTTCCCGATCGACGACACCGTGGTGATGACGCCCGCGCGGCGTTCATCTCGCCCCGCGCAGGCGTGATGCGAATTGCCGATAGAGATGCTGAAGCGATTCCAGCCGAGGCTACTTTTTCGGTGTATCCGCTGCGGCTTTCGGCACACGCCCCATCAGATAGAACTCGTCGTTCGGACGCATCGAGATCACGTTGGCCATCCGGTTCGACAGCCCGAAAAACGCGGTGATTGCCGCGATGTCCCAGATGTCTTCATCGGTGAAGCCGTGGCCGCGCAGTGTCTGGAAGTCTTCTTCGTCGACCGTGCCCGACGCGCGACACACCTTCAGCGCGAAATCGAGCATCGCCTTCTGGCGGTCCGTGATGTCGGCCTTGCGGTGATTGACCGCGACCTGATCGGCGAGCAGCGGCGCTTTTTCGTAGATGCGCAGAATCGCGCCGTGGGCGACCACGCAGTAAAGACAATCGTTGACCGCGCTCGTCGCGACCACGATCATCTCCCGCTCGCCTTTCGTTAGACCGCCCTCTTTCAGCATCAACGCATCGTGATAAGCGAAGAACGCGCGGAATTCGTCGGGCCGATGCGCGAGCGTCAGAAACACGTTCGGCACGAAACCCGCTTTCTCCTGCACTTCGAGAATGCGGGCACTGATGTCTTCGGGCCACTCGCTCGGCTCGGGGACCGGGTAGCGGCTGATGGGCTCAAGCGTGGCCATGTGCTGTCTCCGTGATCTGTGTCGGGGTATGCCGACCATTGTAGCAACGCGATTTCGCGGTCGCCCGCGCTTCACCAGGTCCGCTCGATCACGTCCGACATTGCCGCCCGTATCGTCTAGACTTTCAGTTCGGCATGCGTGAAGCCGCCCGGCACGGCGGCGACGAAAGGAGCGACCATGTCAAACGTTACGCACGACGCGCGGGCCCCGGTGGTCAAGGTGCGGCCCGAACGGGAAATCGCGACGATGCAGCGGCTGCCCTATTTCGTCGGCATTTCGGCGAGCACCGCGGGCAGCACCGGGCTGTCGATGTACATGGTCGTGGTCCCGCCTGGCGGCCATGCGGAGCCGCACTTTCACGCCGACTACGAGACGGCAATCTATATGCTCGAAGGCAAGATCGAGACGCGCTACGGCCCGGGCTTGCGCGAGTCGGTCATCACCGAGCCGGGCGACTTCCTGTTCATTCCGCCGGGCGTGCCGCATCAGCCGTTCAATCTCGACGCGAACGCCGCGGCGCGCGCGATCGTCGCGCGCAATCACGCGGACGAGCATGAGCGCGTGGTGCCCTATGATCCGTCCGAGGATGCGTGAGGCAACGGGCCTCTTCCCGGACCGCCTCGCCTGAAGCGAGGCAAATCATGCTTGTCAAACCGGTTTGATCCACTTGCCGCGCGGCGCATGCAGGCCGCGCCGCGTGGTGCGCCGCGCCCATTCGTCGGTCGCGCGCGATTTCGTCGGCGTTCTTTCACAACGCCGACTCGCCACCTGTGCTTAAAGCCGTCTTTCGCGTCGACGCGCGGTGATCTTCGCGGCGGTTCTGGTGTATCGCTGGCTGCGCCGCTTGCAGTTTCGTCGCTGGCTCGCGCATACGCGCATTACGCCCGATCAGCTCGACGCGATGATGAAGTCGAACGAACCGCCGCTGATTCTCGACGCGCGCCCGAGCACCGTGCGCGAAAAGGAATCGCATCGCATTGCCGGCGCCCGGCCGCTCGATCTCGAGTCGCCCGATCCGATTCATCCGGAATACCTGAAGCGGCCGATCGTCGTCTATTGCGTGTGTCCCAACGAAGCGACCGCGAAGCGCATCGTCAGGCAATTGCGTCGGAAGAACATTCATCATGTGCGCGCGCTGAAGGGCGGTCTCGATGCGTGGGAAAAGCGCGGCTATCCGGTCGAGCCACTGCCGGCCGACTTCAATATGGCGATGGCACACATGCTCGAAGACAAGGGCAACGAAGGCGAATACACGGTGCGCGCACGTCTCGCGGAGTGAATGAACAGTAGACGAAACACGCGGCATCACGCTCGATGCCGCTTTGCCAAAATCTAAAAATAAATTGACGGCATTTTTAGCTCGTATATCCTAGCTAGTGGGAGATCTTGTGGGCGGCGCGGCGAATTAAGCTACTACCGTCCAGTACCGTTTCTTCTCGATCAACCCGTGTCCTGTTTCTTCAATATCCGCTGTGGATTCGAAACAGGCCGTTCAATACCCTCAACTACGCCAGTCGAGTGTCATCGTGAGAGTCCGAGGCCCTTTGGTGAATTGGAATCGCAGTCAGGCGCGTTGTACTTGCGCTGACGGCGCCAGCGCCGACGGCAGCAACGGCAGCCTTGCGTTTCGCCGCTTTCTGTCCGTCATCACAGTTCTGTCGCGTCGTTCCGTTCGACGCCGCAACGTCCTCTCCGCGCGCGCGTTCATCGCGGTGCGCACAGACGAAGTCGCTTCGCTGCTGCCGTAGCGCCTCTCCTCTTTGATCTCTTTTCGCTGCTCGATTTGTCCGTTTGCGCGCGTTTTCGCGAACTGGCTGCCTGCGTCCGCGCGGCACTGACTGATCACCGCGCATCGCGACGGATTCAATCGAACCGCTTCTAGTCTGGTAAGCGCTGCGCGTTATTGCGCGGATTCGCTTTGGCGTCGACTCGCCTTGGCGTTTTCCCACCTCGCCGCGCGATATTTCGCGCCTTCGGCGACGCGTGTCGCCCGCGCATGAATACACGAAACCCTGCGCACATGACCCAGGTCGCGGACCCAAACAGAGAGAACAATCATGCATGACATCGACGAATTTCTGAAACAGCATCATGTCACCGAAATCGAAGCAATTATTCCGGACATGGCCGGCATCGCGCGCGGCAAGATCATTCCGCGCAGCAAGTTCGAATCGGGCGAATCGATGCGTCTGCCGCAGGCGGTGATGATCCAGACCGTCACCGGCGACTATCCGCAAAGCGATTCGCTGACCGGCGTCACCGATCCCGACATGGTGTGCGTACCCGACGCGAGCACGATCCGGATGATTCCGTGGGCAGTCGACCCGACCGCGCAGGTGATTCACGATTGCGTGCATTTCGACGGCACGCCGGTCGAAATCTCGCCGCGCTGCGTGCTGCGGCGAGTGCTCGATCTATATAAGGCGCGCGGCTGGAAACCGGTGATCGCGCCGGAGCTCGAGTTCTATCTGGTCGACATGAACCGCGATCCCGATCTGCCGTTGCAACCGCCGGTCGGACGCACGGGTCGCGCGGAAACCGGACGCCAGGCGTATTCGATCGAAGCGGTCAACGAATTCGACCCATTGTTCGAAGACATCTACGAGTACTGCGACGTGCAGGAACTCGAAGTCGATACGCTGATACACGAAGTCGGCGCCGCGCAGATGGAAATCAACTTCATGCACGGCGATCCGCTCAAGCTCGCGGACAGTGTGTTTCTCTTCAAGCGCACCGTGCGCGAAGCGGCGTTGCGTCACAAGATGTACGCGACTTTCATGGCGAAGCCGATGGAAGGTGAACCCGGCTCGGCGATGCACATGCATCAAAGCCTCGTCGATATGGAAACCGGCCGCAACCTTTTCACCGCCGCCGACGGCGAGCCGACCTCGCTGTTCACCGGCTATATCGCCGGCTTGCAGAAATACACGCCGGCGCTGATGCCGATCTTCGCGCCATACATCAATTCGTATCGGCGTCTGTCGCGTTTCATGGCCGCGCCGATCAATGTCGCGTGGGGTTATGACAATCGCACGGTCGGCTTCCGGGTTCCGCATTCCGCGCCGGTCGCGCGCCGCATCGAGAACCGGATTCCGGGTGTCGATTGCAATCCGTATCTGGCGATTGCCGCGACCTTGGCGGCGGGCTATCTCGGCATCACGCAGCGGCTCGCCGCGACCGAACCGCTGGCGAGCGACGGCTATGCCCTGCCCTATCAATTACCGCGCAATCTCGAAGAAGGCTTGACGTCGATGAGCGCGTGCGAACCGATTGCCGAAGTACTCGGCGAGCAGTTCGTCCGCGCGTATCTCGCGTTGAAAGAGACCGAATACGAAGCGTTTTTCCGCGTGATCAGTTCGTGGGAACGCCGGCATTTGCTGCTGCACGTTTGAGTGCTGCGGGCCAATCGGTCAATGAGAACCTTGAAAAGACGGAGGCAGTATGAGCTATAAGACTGAAGACGTGATGTATGCGCAAAAGGAAACGTCGCAGCATGGCGGCACGAAAGACGCGCCGACCTCGCAAGCTACATCGCGCAGCACCGCCGAATACCGCGCGCTCGATGCCGCGCATCACATCCATCCGTTCTCGGATATGGGCTCGCTCAATCGCGCGGGTTCTCGCGTGATCGTCAAGGCGCAAGGCGTGTACCTGTGGGACTCGGAGGGCAACAAGATCATCGACGGCATGGCGGGACTGTGGTGCGTGAACATCGGCTACGGCCGCCAGGAACTGGCCGACGCCGCATTCCGGCAGATGCGGGAACTGCCGTACTACAACACGTTCTTCAAGACGACGCATCCGCCCGTGATTGAACTGTCTGCCCTGCTCGCCGAACTGACGCCCGCCCCATTCAATCACTTCTTCTACTGCAACAGCGGCTCGGAAGGCAACGACACCGTGCTGCGCATCGTCCATCAATACTGGGCGACGCAACGACAGCCCGCGAGGAAGTTCGTCATCGCGCGCAACAACGCTTATCACGGGTCGACGATCGCGGGCGGCACGCTCGGCGGCATGGCATATATGCATGAGCAGATGCCATCGAAAGTCGAGAATATCGTACATATCGATCAGCCCTATTTCTTCGGCGAAGCGGCAAGCGATCAGACGCCGGAAGAATTCGCACTGGCACGCGCGCGGCAGCTCGAAGCGAAGATTCTCGAACTCGGTGCGGACAATGTCGCCGCATTTATCGGTGAGCCTTTCCAGGGAGCGGGCGGCGTGATTTTTCCGGCTGACACGTATTGGCCGGAAATCGAGCGCATTTGCCGCAAGTACGACGTGCTGCTCGTCGCGGACGAAGTGATCGGCGGCTTCGGCCGAACCGGCGAATGGTTCGCGCATCAGCACTTCGGCTTCGAGCCGGACCTGATCACGCTCGCGAAGGGACTGACGAGCGGTTACGTGCCGATGGGGGCTGTCGGTCTACATGATCGCGTCGCCCGCGCACTGATCGACAACGGTGACTTCAATCATGGCCTCACCTACTCCGGGCATCCGGTCGCGGCGGCCGTCGCGCTTGCCAATCTGAAACTGCTGCGCGACGAGAGGATCGTGGAGCGCGTCAAAGTGGATACGGGTCCGTACTTTCAGAACAAACTGCGTGAGGCGTTCGCCGGTCATCCTATCGTTGGCGAGATCAGCGGCGCGGGCCTCGTGGCGGGCGTGCAACTCGCCGAGAAGCCGCTCGGGCGCAAGCGCTTCGCGAATGGCGGCGATGTCGGTACGATGTGCCGCGACTTCTGCTTCAACGGCAATCTGATCATGCGCGCGAGCGGCGACCGGATGTTGCTGTCGCCGCCGCTCGTGGTCAGCCGGCCGGAAATCGACGAAATCGTCTCGAAGGCAGAAGCGGCGATCGATGCGACCGCGCGGCAGGTGGGCATCCGATAGCACTGCGTGGTTGCGATTCAGTTTCGCTCAGCCCTCGAGTGCCCGCACAGCCTTCAAATCGCCGGTCAGCCGCAGGATCGCATCAATCATCTGCCCCCCGCGACCGGCGCCGGAACGCGCGGCGGTCCTACTTTTACGTTGTACGACCATTGCTCGCACACCGCAATAGCGTCGGGATAAAAACATTGCAACCGTATGACAGCGGGCGCGGTTGTTTATCGACGTGTAGCACCGTATGCTTGGGTACGTCGCTTTCCGATCGTCAACTTCGAGAAGGTCATTCAGTCATGAACGAATACTGCATGTTCAAGGGAAAACTGCTGCTCGCGGCGCCTTTCAAAGATCCGTATATAGGCAGTCCGCACTATGTGATCACGGTGACTGGCAACGACAACACGCCATTCAACATCGTCGTCAATTCGGCGTCGACGCAACCGGGCGCAAGCGGCAACGACGACGTGTACTTCCATGCCGATCTGAACTTCGCCGATCCACTCACCGCGAAACTGCAGCCCCTGAACCTCGGCCTCTACACGAGCGGCTTTCCACGGCTCGATTACTTCCAGGACAGCAGCCTGCTCGACATTCACCGCATGCGGCCGGTCCCCTACGAGGATCAAAACGGCAACCGCGCCGACGTCAACGACATCATCGACGAAATCCTCACCATCGACGAAAGCAAGCCGTCGCAAAGTCTGCCCTACGACAACGGCAGCGGCCAGTTGCACAACCGCGATTTCTGGACACCGACCACTGCGGGCATCGTGGTCTACGGGTTCGGCTTTCTGTTTCTGCCGAAGAAGGACGGTCTTCACGAGACTCACATGAATCAGGGCAATCCGCGCGGCCCGCATTACAACGAAAACGGCGCGTTCCAGGACGGCGCGGTGATCGTGCAGCGCGCCGATGGGTTTGCCGCGATGTTTACCGCGTTTCAGACACAGTATTTGCCGACCAATGCGGCCGGCGATCCAGCGGCGAATGCAGTGGCGTTGCCCGTTTATATTCAGCGAGGTTGATAGCCTCGCTCGTGCATGGGGCAAGTGGAAACCGCCGCGATGCGCGAGAAACAGGTCCTTGCAAAGGGGAAAATCAGATCGCGCGCAAAAGTCCCTCGCGATACGAACGCACCGCGACAGACGTCGCGTCGATCAGCGCGCGCTCGCGGCGCCTCGACGCGGAATATGCCGCTGCACCACCGCCAGCGCGATCAGCACGATGACCATTGCGATACCGAGCATCAGCAGATAGCCCGATGCGCCACCGGCCGTGATCACCGCGGCACCGGCGAATGCGCTCAGAATCGCGCCGACGCGGCCGAACGCGAGTGCCGACGCGGTGCCCGTCGCCCGCACGCTGGTCGGATAGACGTATGCGCACAGCGCGTACATCGTCGATTGCACCGCATTGACGAACAGCCCGTGCAAGCCGAGACCGACGATCATCAACGCCGTATGCTGCGTCGCGCTGACGCCGAGCAGCATCCATGCACTCGCGACGCCGCCCGCGCAGCACAGCAGCAGCGGCCAGCGCGAGCCGTAGCGCCCGATCGCCAGCGCGCACAGCACCGCGCCGATTACGCCGCCGAGGTTGTACGCGCTCAGGCCATAGCCCGCGAGCGACACGCTCAAGCCCTCACTCGTCAGCATCGACGGCAGCCAGCTGAACGCCGCATACACCGCGAGCAGGCACATGAAGAACGCGCCCCAGATGGCGACGGTGTCGCGCGAACGGCCATCGCGGAACAGCGCGGCAAAGCCGACGTGTTTCTCGGCGCTTTGTTCGCGCACATCGGTGAAGCTCGCATCGGCCGACACGTCGTGCGCCATGCGCCGCAACAGCTTCACGAGTTCGGGCCAGCGATGCGGACGGCGTGCCAGAAAACGCGGCGATTCCGGCAGCGCCGCGAGCAGGACGAGGGCGAGCACGAGCGGCAGCACACCACCCGCTACGAACAGACCGCGCCAGCCATAAACCGGCAGCACCTGGCCGGCAAACAATCCGGCGACCATACCGCCCAGCGGCACGCACAGAATGGTCGCCGTCACCGCGAAGGTGCGAAAACGCGCGGGCGTGAACTCGGCGGTCAGCGTGGTCGCTGTCGGCAGCGCGCCGCCGATGCCGAGCCCCGCGATAAAGCGCAGCGCCGCAATGGCTGCGACGTTCGGCGCGAGACTGATCGCGCAGGTCGCCAGGCCGAACACGAACACGCTGCCGATCACCGCCCAGCGGCGGCCGAAGCGATCGGCGAACAGCCCCGCGAACGCGCTGCCGATACCCATGCCGACCAGCCCCGACGCGACGACCGGCGCAAACGCGTTGCGCGTGATGCCCCACTCCTTGGTCAGCATCGGAATCGCGAAGCCGATCAACTGGCTGTCGAAGCCGTCGACGACGATCGACAGCGCCGCGAGCACCACCGCGATTTTCTGCAGCAACGTGTAGGGGCCGTCGTCGAGTGCATGACCGATGTCGACCGTGTTGCCGCCGCGCGCGATGCCGGCGAGCGCCGCGTCGTCGCGCGCGGTCGCGGTCGAGGCCGCGGCCGAAGCGGGAGGAACGAAACTCATGAACCTGTCTCCGTTGTTTGCGCTGCACGCGCGTTGTTCGATTTTTTTTGCTGTCGACAGTACGGTGCGACGCGATGGCCCGCTTCGGCGAGCTGGCCGCCGAACAGCGAGCCCATCGCGTCGCTCCTTATCAGAACGGATAGTGACGCGGCGTCGTTTGCAGCGTGACCCAGCGCAGATCGGTGAATTCCGCGATCCCCGCCTTGCCGCCGAAGCGGCCGAAGCCACTCGCCTTCACGCCGCCGAACGGCATCTGCGCTTCGTCGTGCACGGTCGGGCCGTTCACGTGACAAATGCCCGACTCGATGCATTTAGCGACGTTCAGCGCGCGCGCCGTGTCGCGGCTGAACACCGCCGCCGACAGGCCGTATTCGTTGTCGTTCGCACACGCGATTGCGGCTTCCTCGCTACGCACGCGCACGATCGGCTTGACCGGCCCGAACGATTCGTCGTGATAGATGCGCATGTCCGGCGTCACGCGATCGAGCGAGAGATGCACGTTGAAGCCGGCCCAGATGCCCGACGCGCCGGTCTCGGCGGCCATCGCGGCCGCGAAGGCGTCGGCCTTCGCTTCGAGCGCGTGCGCGGCCTTCGTCAGCAGCGCGCGGCGCGCGCTCGGTCCGAGCGCGGACCACACCGGAAAGGCGGCCGCGGCGGCATCGACGGCGGCGACGGCATCTTCGACGGTCGCGGCCGGCGCGCGCGTCGCGACTTCGCCGTCGAGCGGGTTGCGGCGCTCGAAGCTCGCGCGGTTGCGCGCCTGTGTCTGCTCGCCGCCGATCAGCATCGATACGTTTTTCATCGTAGGTCTCTCTCCTTTTCGTGAATGGGAAGCGCCGTTACGCGACGATCGCTTCTACGAGCGTGGGACCGCTTTTCACGTCACCGTCGGTCAGCGCGCGACGCAACACGTCGGCAAGTTCAGCCGCCTCGCTGACGCGCGCGCCAGGGCAACCCATGCCCGCCGCGATCGTCACGAAGTCGAGGCCCGGCAGGTCCGTGCCCTGCACGGTCTCGCCAGGCGCGAAACCGAACACCGGCGCGAAATCCTGCAGCGCCGCGTAGCGCGTGTTGTTCAGGATCACGAATGTGATCGGCAGTTGCATCTGCACCGCGCTCCAGATCGCCTGAATCGAGTACATGCTCGAACCGTCGCCGATCAGCGCGATCACGCGCTCGCCCGGCCGCGCAAGCGCAACCCCGACCGCCGCCGGCATGCCGTAGCCGAGGCCGCCGCTGTCCATCGTCAGGAACGTGCCGGCGCGCGCGATCGGCAGATAGGTCTGCATGATGGGCCGCGAGCTCGGCGCTTCCTCGACGACGATGCCATCGGGATCGCGAACTTCGGCGAGTGTCTGCAACGCGAACGCGACCGACATCCGCTCGCCCCGCGCGGGCGGCAGCGCGCGCGGCGCCACCGCGCGCGGCGCGGGCAACTCACGCGCTTTGGGCGAGGCGCGCGCGAGCAGATCCTGCACGCCGAGCCGCACGTTGCCGACCGCGGCGATGCCCTGCGGCGTCCATGCGGCAATGCCCGGATCGTCGATCAACTGACACAGCCGCGAGCCCGGCGGCACATGCGGACCATTGCCTTCGACGTGATACGTGAACGCTGGCGCGCCGATCACGAAGATCGCGTCGTGCGCGCCGAGCAACTCGACGATGCGCTCACGCAGCGCCGGCAAAAAGCCCGCGAACAGGCGGTGAGTTTCGGGGAAGCTGCAACGTCCGGTCATCGGCGCGACGTAGACGCGCGCGGAATGCCGCTCGGCGAGGCGCACAACTTCAGCCGCCGCGTCCGCGCGATCGACCGCGCCACCGACCACGAACGCGGGCCGCTCGCACGCGTCGAGCACCGTGCCGATGCGTTCGAGCATCGCCGGATCGGGACGCATGATGTGCGCGACCTCGCGGTCGGCCACGCGCTCGGCCGGCTGATCCCAGTCGTCGGCGGGAATCGACACGAACACCGGGCCGCGCGGCTCCTGCATCGCGATCGCGTACGCACGTGCGATCGCGAGCGGCACATCCTGCGCGCGAGCCGGCTCGATGCTCCACTTCACGTAGGGCTTCGGCAATTCGGTGGCCTGGGTCGCGGCGAGGAACGGTTCGAACGGCAGGATCGAGCGGGCCTGCTGACCCGCGGTGACGACGAGCGGCGTGCGGTTGCGAAACGCCGTGAAGATATTGCCCATCGCATTGCCGACGCCCGCCGCGGAATGCAGGTTCACGAACGCCGCGTTGCCGGTGGTCTGCGCGCAGCCGTCGGCCATGCCGACCACGACCGCTTCCTGAAGACCGAGCACGTAGCGGAAATCCGCGGGGAAATCGCGGAACATCGGCAGCTCGGTCGAGCCCGGGTTCGCGAAGATCGACGTCATGCCGACGCGGCGCGCGAAGTCGATGACCGCGTCGCGTACGGTCCACCGCGTGCTCTGTTCTTTTGCGTGTGCCTGATTCTGCTGCGGCGCGCTGCTTGTCATGCGAAGTCTCCTGTCTGGTGAGCGCGAAAAATCGAATGGCCATTATCACGGCCGCCGGGGTAGCCGAAAATTGCCCTATTCGCAAAAAGGCATTACCTTTCGGCATGACTTACAACCTGCAACAACTGCAGGCGTTCGCGGTGATCGTCGAGAGCGGCAGCCTCGGACGCGCCGCCGAAGCGCTGCACATCACACAGCCGGCCTTGAGCCGGACCATCCGACGTCTCGAGGAACAGGTCGGCGCGCCGCTGTTCGAGCGGCATTCGCGCGGCATGCATCTGACCGCGGTCGGCGAGGCACTGCTGCCGCATGCGATCCTGTTGCAACGCGAAGCCGAACAGGCGCGCGAGGAAATCGACGCGATGCGCGGCCTCGCGCGCGGCACGATCCGCGTCGGCGCGGTCGGCAGTATCGCGAGCCTCGTGCTGCCGCTCGCGGTGAGCGGCGTGTTGACGAAGTGGCCGAACCTGCGCGTGGAGATCATCGAGGGCGTGTGGGACCGGCTCGCCGATGCGCTCGTCAAACGTCAGATCGATCTCGCGCTCAGCATGGCCGTGCCCGATACCGACGAGATCACCGCGATTGCCGATTGCCGCTGGGAAGACGCGAGCTACGTGGTCGCCGCGCTCGATCATCCGCTGCGGCGCAAGCCTGACCTCACGCTCGCCGACACGCTGGGCGAACGCTGGGCGATTCCGCCACGCGGCACCGGCCCGTTCGAGCACATGCAGAGCGTGTTTGCCGAGCGCGGGCTGGGACTGCCGAACGTCGTCGTCGAAACGCGCTCGGTCACGGCGCTGAAGAGCCTGGTCGCGCGTTCGGGCTTTCTGAGCTGGATGGCGTCGACGATGTACGTGACCGAAAGCAAGGCCGGCGTGTTCGATACGCTCGGCGTCCCAGGCGTGGTCGGGCGGCGCACGTTGACCGCGTTCCGGCGCCGCCAGGGGATTCTGCCGAGCCCGGCGGTCAAGCTGCTGGAGCAGTTGCGGCAGTTGACAGCGGAGGGTATGACCGCGGGTTGATCGTTTCCCGCACACGCTGCCACTTTCACGGCGTTTACCCGATAGGTATATTTTGTCGACTATTTATCAATAAAGTCTCACATAAGATTCCGTCGCCATGCGTCGAGGAAACGAAACAAGGCGGCTTCGCATTGCGCTTCAACGCGCTGCTGGTGGTGACGATCGCGAGCGTCGCGACCTGGATAGCCGGCGGCTTGCAGACGGTGGAGATCGTCAGCGCGTTCGGCAAGGCATTCGCGGATAACCGCTACATGAGCCTGATCTGGCTCACGCTGCCGGTCATCGCGCTGCTCGAACGCAACGGTCGAAGCAACAGGCGCGGCATCTGATCTCGCGCCTGCATGCGGCCATCACCGGCCGCGTGCTCTCATCACGCTGGTCGGTACGCTGACGCTCAAGTACGCGCCTTTCGTCGAAACGAAGAATCTGGTTTCTGCGGCACGCTGATGACGCCGATGGCGGCGAACTTCAACATCGTCCCCGCCGCGCTGCTCGAACTGAAGGACCAGAACGGCGTGATCAAGGCGCAATGGCCGACCGCTTTACTATTGCTGATCGTCAACACCATACTGTTGTACGTGTTCGTATTCCGCTTCTGAGGAACCGCCGATGACCACCCAGCTCACCCGCGAATTCGCGTCCAGATTCGCCAATGTCGCGCTCGCCCACCTCACGCGCGAATACCCGAACAAGCTCACGCACTCGCTCGAAGGACCGCAGGACGTGCAGGGTCCGCGCGCCTTGCATCCGATCTTCTACGGCAGCTACGACTGGCATTCGTGCGTGCACGGTTACTGGCTGATCCTGCATCTGCTCGAACGCTTCCCCGATCTGCCCGAGGCCGCGCGCATCGTCGCCGTGGTCGACGAGCATTTCACCGCGGCGAACGTCGCCGGCGAACTCGCGTATCTGGAGCTGCCGCACAACCGCGGCTTCGAGCGGCCGTATGGCTGGGCGTGGCTGCTCGCGCTCGGCGCGCAGTTGCGGTCGATGAAAATCTCGGAAGCCGCGCGCTGTGCGAAGACGTTCGCGCCGCTCACCGAGGCGTTCGTCGAGCGCTTCGAGGAGTTCCTGCCGAAAGCAACCTATCCGCTGCGCGTCGGCACTCACTTCAACATGGCGTTCGCGCTCGCTCTGACGCTCGATTTCGCGCGGCAAACCTCGCGCGAATCGCTCGAGGCGCTGATCGTCAGCACCGCGGAGCGCTGGTATCTGGACGACGTCGCGTGTCAGGCATGGGAGCCGGCCGGCGACGAGTTCCTGTCGCCGTCGCTGATGGAAGCGGAGTTGATGCGGCGTGTGTTGCCGTCGGCGCAGTTCGCCGACTGGTTCGGACGCTTCCTGCCGGACCTCGGCGCGAAAAAACCGGCGACGCTGTTCGAGCCCGTCACCGTGACCGATCGCAGCGACGGCAAGATCGCGCATCTGGACGGCCTCAATCTGAGCCGCGCGTGGTGCCAGCGTGCGCTCGCGCGTGCGCTGCCCGCCGGCGACGTGCGTCGCACCGTGCTGTTCGATGCGGCCGAGCGTCATCTGCACAGCGCGCTGCCGCATGTGACCGGCGACTACATGGGCGAGCACTGGCTCGCCACGTTCGCGACGCTGGCGCTCGAAGCTTGAGCGAACCGGGAACGAACTGAACCGGCTTTGAAGGGATAAAGCCGGGCTGGTTGGGGCGCTTCAGTACGAAGCGCCCTTTTCATTGCCCGTTCAACAGTCCCTGCCTGCGGCGGTAAAATCGCGCAAGGCGATTGCGCCGCTTTAAAGGTGGAAGTTTGACTGAGTTCGAGCAGGGTTTCATTTTGACCCGACATTGGCGGGACACGCCCGCCGGCACGGAAATCGAGTTCTGGCTGGCCACGGACAGCGGGCCGCGCCACATCCGTCTGCGCCCTCAGCCGTCCGTCGCCTTCATTCCGGCCGAACATCGCGAACGCGCCGAAACGATCCTGCGCCGCGACGCGCCGCTCGATCTGCGTTCGCTCGAATTGCGCGACTTCCAGCATCGGCCGGTCAGCGGGCTTTACTGTGCGCAATACCGGCAATTGAAGGGCTTCGAGAAGCGCCTCAGAGAAGGCGGTGTCGATGTCTACGAAGCCGATATCCAGCCGCCCGAGCGCTACATGATGGAACGCTTCATCACCGCGCCGGTGTGGTTCAGCGGCGTGCCGCAGCAAAATGGTCCGGGGCTCGATGGCCCCTGGCTCGACAGCGAACTCAAACCGTCCAACGACTATCGTCCGCCGTTGAAGCTCGTGTCGCTCGACATCGAAACGAGCGCGCATGCCGAGCTATATTCGATCGCGCTCGAAGGCTGCGGCGAGCGGCAGGTGTATATGCTTGGGCCGCCGAATGGCAACATCGGCAACAACGGCAACGTCACCGACGCCATCGACTTCAAGCTCGAATACTGCGAAACCCGCGCACATCTGCTCGAAAAGCTGATCGAGTGGATGGAGCGGCACGATCCCGATGCGATCATCGGCTGGAACCTCGTGCAGTTCGATCTGAAGGTACTGCAACAACATGCCGAGCAGTATCGCGTGCCGCTGCGCATCGGACGAGGCGGCGCAGTGATGGAGTGGCGCGAACACGGCGTCACGCGCAATCACTTTTTCGCGGGCGTGGCGGGTCGTTGGGTCATCGACGGCATCGAGGCATTGCGTTCGGCGACGTGGAGCTTCCCGTCGTTCAGCCTCGAATACGTGTCGCGCTCGGTGCTGGGCGAAGGCAAGGCGATCGACAATCCGTATCAGCGCATGGACGAAATCCAGCGCCGCTTCGACCAAGACAAACCCGCGCTCGCGCGTTACAACCTGAAGGACTGCGAGCTCGTCACGCGTATCTTCGCGAAGACCGAGTTGCTGCCGTTCCTGCTCGAACGCGCGAGCGTGACCGGCCTGCCTGCCGATCGCAGCGGCGGCTCGGTCGCGGCGTTCACGCATCTGTACATGCCGCGCATGCATCGGCAGGGCTATGTCGCGCCGAATCTCGGCGACGTGGCCGGCGCCGCGAGCCCCGGCGGCTTCGTGATGGATTCGCGGCCCGGGCTCTACGATTCGGTGCTCGTGCTCGACTACAAGAGCCTGTATCCGTCGATCATCCGCACGTTTCTGATCGACCCGCTCGGTCTGCTCGAAGGCATGCTGCATCCCGACGACGCGAGCTCGGTGCCGGGCTTTCTCGGCGCGCGCTTTTCACGCACGCGTCACTGCTTACCGTCGGTCGTCGCGCAGGTGTGGCAGGCACGCGAAGCGGCCAAGCGCGAGCACAACAAGCCGCTGTCACAGGCGCTAAAGATCATCATGAACGCGTTCTATGGCGTGCTAGGCTCGACCGGCTGCCGCTTCTTCGATCCGCGGCTTGCGTCGTCGATCACGATGCGCGGCCACGAGATCATGCACACGACACGCGAGCTGATCGAGGCGCAAGGCTACGAAGTGATTTACGGCGACACCGATTCGACCTTCGTCTGGCTCAGGCACGCGCATGACGAGGAAGACGCCGCGCGCATCGGCCGCGCGCTCGTCGAACATATCAACGCGGCGTGGCGGCAGAAGCTGCAGGCGCGCTTCGGTATCGACAGTGCGTTGGAACTGCAATTCGAGCGGCACTATCGGCGCTTTTTCATGCCGACGGTGCGCGGTGCCGAGGAAGGCAGCAAGAAACGCTACGCAGGACTTACGGTATTGCCGGACGGCCGCGAGGACGTGGTCTACAAAGGGCTCGAAACCGTGCGCACCGATTGGACGCCGCTTGCGCAGCAGTTTCAGCAGGAACTGTATCGGCGCATCTTCAAGCAGCAGCCGTATCAGGATTACGTGCGCGACTATGTGCGCGATACGCTCGCCGGCCGGCTCGACGATAAGCTCGTCTATCGCAAGCAGTTGCGCAGACCGATCGACGCTTACGAGCGCAACGTGCCACCGCATGTGCGCGCGGCACGCGTCGCCGATGAGTTCAATCGCCAGCAGGGACGTCCGCTGCAATATCAGAACGGCGGCTGGATCAGCTACGTGATGACGGTGGCCGGCCCCGAGCCGCTCGAAACGCTGCGCTCGGCGATCGACTACGAGCACTATCTGACGCGGCAATTGCAGCCGGTTGCCGACGCGATTCTGCCGTTGCTACGCGACGATTTCACGACGCTGATGTCGGGGCAGAAGCAGTTGTTCTGATCGTGGCGGCGAACGCGCGGCTGCGAGCATGGACGAATTGCCTACTTCACCGTGGACGGGGCTCGGCCTCTTCATCGGAGTGCGTGTTATGCACAGCAAAGGTGCGGTAATCCGTGATTAAAGGCGGAAAAAAACTAATCCTTAGTTTTGATTTGCAACCCTATCAACAGAATTAGAGCGCCAGCATAATTTGAAATATTGTAATTTCTTCGGTTGTCCGCGCAATTGGCCGGTTTGCATTGCTGCTTGACCTAACCCTTTATTGTCCTATAGTGCCATTTGATCCGCCTCAGAAATATTGTGGGGGCGTGTGTCTGATATCCCTGAATCTGTAGCCCCAACGATCTGCAACGACAGGAGAAGATGCATGAAAGCAATCCACGCCGTCAAACTGGTCGGTACCGCCCTTCTGATTTCGGGTTCGATTCACGCCTATGCGCAGGCGAGCAACGCTAACGCCCCTGAGTCTGCCCCGACCACGACGCCCGAAGCCCGATCGCATTACAAGTCAATGAAAGCAGCGAACCGGGCGCTACAGCGTCAGGTTCGAAATGCGCTGGTGAAAGACAGGAACATCTCAACGGCCAATATCACAGTTCGCGCCCGCGATGGTGCTGTCACGCTGCAGGGCAGCGTACCGCTTCAGGCAGAAAGCGACCGGGCAACTGAGGTGGCGAAAGGGGTACCTGGCGTAACTTCGGTCAAGAACGCGCTGTCGATCCGTCCTGTGGGCACCTGAAGCAGTCCTGGACCCCGCTTTGCAGGAAGGCCGGCGCTCTGACCGTGCATTCCATTGACGGCATAGCCAATGCGGCACATGGCGGCGGGCCGGCTAGACAGCCGGCCTTCGCTATGCGGATATCTTCTCGAGTTCGAGCCCTTTCGTCTTCGGCCCCATCAAGCCGATCGCCAGCATCACGATCAGCATCGCGCCCGCGATGAACACGAACACGCCGGTCGTGCCGAAGTAGCGCAACACGGCCGCGATCAGAAAGGCCGTGAAAATCGCGGAAAAGCGGCTCCACGAGTAGACGAAGCCGACCGCGCGCGCCCGGATGCTGGTCGGAAACAGTTCGGCCTGGTACGCGTGGTAACTGTACGAAATGATGTTGCCGGCCAGCGTCAGGCACACTCCGAGGCTCACGAGGAGCACCGCACCCGATGCCTGACTGAACCACAACCCGCACACGATATTGACGCCGGCCATCACGACGATCACCGTCTTGCGCTCGAAGCGGTCGCCGATAAACAGCCCGATGATCGGACCGAGCGGCGCGGCCAATGCGATCACGCTCGAATACATCAGGCTCGTCGTGATCGTGATGCCCTGCTTGATCAGCAGCGTCGGCACCCAGTTCGCGAAGCCATAGAAGCCGACCGTCTGGAAGATGTTGAAGATCGTCATCATCAGCGTTCGGCTGCGGTACGGCGGCACCCACATGTCGCGGAAGCTGCCGCGCGGTGGGATCGGCACCGGCGGCGCCGGCGGCGGCAACTCGCGGCCATATTCGTGACGTACCTTCGCCTCGAGCGCGTTCATCACGCGGTCGGCTTCGGCGAGACGTCCTTGCTGCGCGAGCCAACGCGGGCTTTCCGGCAATGCGCGGCGAATCCACCAGACGAATAGCGCGCCATGCGCGCCGATCAGCACGACCCAGCGCCAGCCGTCCAGACCGAACAGCGTGCGCGGCACCAGCAGAAACGATAGAAACGCGACCACCGGCACGGCCGTGAAGCCGACCGCCTGCTCACACGCGAACGCGCGGCCGCGGATCTGCTTCGGCACCAGCTCGGAGATGTACGTGCCGATCGTCACCAGTTCGACGCCGATGCCGACACCGGCGACGAAGCGCCAGAAATTGAGGCCAGTCGCGGTCTCCTGAAACGCCATCACGAGGTTCGCCGCGGTGTACCACAGCAGCGACCAGGTGAACACCGCGCGCCGCCCGAAGCGATCCGCGAGGAAACCGCACGCGATCGTGCCGATAAACAGGCCGGCAAACAGCGCGGCGATGAAACTCGCGACGCCGGTCGAGCCGAACAGGCCATGCGTGGTCGCGGTCAACATGCCGCTTTTCACGAGGCCCGGCGCGATATAGCCGGAGTACAGCAGGTCGTAGAGTTCGAAGAAGAAGCCGAGGCTCAGCAGCACCACCAGCTTCCAGACGGAGCGCGTGGCGGGCAAGCGGTCGAGGCGCGCCGAAATGCTGCCGGCGTCGAGCGATGCGTGGCCCGCCACCTGCGCGGGCGCGCTGCGCTCGGCGCTGCCGGCCGCGTCAGTGGAATGCGCCACGGTACCGCCGCTGCGCGCGACGGACCCCGCGGGATCGGGGAATGCCATGTTGTCTGTCTCCTTCTGTTGCGACTGCTTTTACCGCAGGGCTGATCGCTTACCGCGGCCGGTTCGATGCCGGCCTTGCGTCTTGTCGCGCGTCGCACGCGCCACGATGGGTCGGCCGGAGTCCGGCCAGCATTCTAGCCGTGCCCGCGTTGCAATTGTTCGAACGTGGTGATTTTCCCGGCCAGCGCACTCGCCGCGACCGTGTACGGGCTCGCGAGCCAGACGTCGCCTGGTCCCGAACGGCCGGGGAAATTGCGATTGATCGCGCTGATCGTCACGTCGTTCGGGTTGGCCGATTGTCCCGGTCCGCAGTTTGCGCACGAGCCGCAGCCAGGCATCACGAGCGTTACGCCCGCGCGCTCGAACACCGGCAGATAGCCCTGCTCCTCGCAATACGCGCGCACCGCCATCGTGCCGAATTGCAGATACAAACGCGTGCGCTCGGGCACCCGTAGGCCGTGCTCGACGCCCCAGCGCAGCACCTCGTGATAGAAATCGAAGTCCTCGCGCTTGCCCGCGGTGCACGAGCCGCCATACGCGATATCGATCGCGACGTCCTGTTCGAGCCGCGGCGCCGGCACGCCGTTGCCGGGGTCGCCCGGACGCGCGAGCATCGGTTCGATCGCGTTCGCATCGATATGGATCGTGTCGCGATAGGTCGCGTCCGCGTCGCTTTTCATCCAGCCTTCCAGCACCAAATCGACGCCGCGCCGCTCCTTCAGGAACGCGACCGTGCGCTCGTCCGGTTCGACGATGCCGGTGAAGCCGCCGAGTTCCGCGACCATGTTGGTCAGCGTCGCACGTTCGTCGATCGACATCGCGCGCACCGCCGCGCCGCCGTATTCGAACACGAGGCCGATCGCGCCGCCCGAGCGAATCGCCTCCATCCGCAGCAGATGCAGCACGACGTCCTTCGCGGTCACGCCGTCGCGCAACTGGCCGTCGATCTCGATGCGCAGCGTCTCCGGCACTTTGCAGCGCACGTAGCCCGTGACCCAGCTATTGGCGATTTCGGTCGCGCCCGCGCCAAATGCGAGGCAGCCGAGCGCGCCCGAATGCGGCGTGTGCGAATCGGTACCGCATGCTACCTGGCCCGGCAGCGCGTATTGCTCGGCCATCAACGCATGACAGATGCCCTCGGAGCCGGGCACACCATCGAGCGCACCGTGCGAGCGCACCGGGTAGTCGCGCGAAAACGTCGTGTGGCCTTCCATCAGATTCGCGACGCCCGGCAACAGACCGTCGCGCACGTGAGGGATGCTCTGCGGCGCGAGCACCAGATGATCCTGGAACGCGATGATGTGATCCGGCGCATGCAGCGGCGCGGGCTTGCCGAACGCCCGATGCATCAGATGCGCGCACATGCCGGTGAAATAGTCGTGGCTGAAGCGCCAGTCGGCGGCGATGAACACGCCGTCGCCGCGCTGCGCGCTCGCGGTGCCCGGATGCAGATGACGGTCGATGATCTTCTCGACCAGCGTTTTCGGCTCGGCGCCCGGCGCCTCGTTCGGGGCATCGCTCGCGCGGCCGCCCGGCGCGGGCCACTCCGCGAACCGGCTATACGCGAGCAGCCCGCCGCTGCGGATGATCTGCTGCGCGAGCGAGTCGCGGCCTTTGAGGAATTCGTCGATCGGCACCGCTTCGCCTGCGAGCAGGCGATCGAGCACGGAAAAATCGATCGTGGTCAGAATGCCGATGTTGTCGCAGTTCTGCTGATAGATACGCTCGAAGCTCTCGGCAACGATCAGGCGAATCCCTGCGGACAACTCCGCGAGCGGGCTCGATTCGCGCGACGAGCCCTTGCCGTAGCGCCTGCCGGCCACCGTCACGCGAAAGCCGCCGTCCTTCACCGCATTGCGGCCGATCGGCACACGCTCGCCGGCCTTGAAGCCGACGTACGGGTACTGGCCGAGGCGCTCGTCGTAGGTGAGCATTACGGTGACGGGCGTGATCTCGTCCGTCGACACGTTGTCGCGCAACGGCCCCGCCGTGTCGCGAGTGAAGTTTTCGCCGGCCAGTTGCGCCTCGATCACGGCCGGGTCTTGCGACAGGTACAGCACGCGGCCGTCCAAACGAATCGTATCGCTCATCACTGCATTCTCCTTGCGCTCACTATACGGTGCGCAAGGCGGATGCCGAAGTGCCGGTGCGGCAACGCTGCCGTCTCGTTTCGCGAATGCTCGATGGCGGAGCCGCGGCGCGGAGTGCGGGTGGTGGAATCGTCTAGGGCGGATTGCCGAGGAACGACACCAGCGCGGCCGCGCTCGCGCTCAACTGCTCGCGCGCCTTGAAGATGATGATCAGATGACGCTCCGCCCACGCATCGGCAAGCGGCAGCAGCCGCACGTCGAGCGTGTTCACGTAGAGCAGGCCGACCGGCTCGGGCACGATCGCGATGCCGAGCCCCGCATGCACCATCCGGCACAGCGCATCGAGACTGCTCACGCGCATCCGCACGTCGAGCTGCCGGCCCGCGCTCGCCGCCTGCTGCGCGAGCAAACGCGTGAGCGCGCTTTCGCTGCGCAAGCCGACGAAGCTGTCGTGCAACAGATCGTCGAAGTTCACCCGCGCTGCGCTGGCGAGCCGATGCCCACCCGGCACGAGCACCGCGAGCCGGTCCTGCCGGTACGGCATCTGCCCGAACGCCTCGCTGCCAGCAACCGGATTGCAGATGCCGAAGTCCGCGCCGTGTTCGTCGACGATACGCAGCACGTCCGCGCTGTTTTCTTCTTCGAGTTCGATCGCTACATCCGGGAACGCGCGGCCGAACGCGGCCACGTCTTCAGGCAGAAACTGCACGATCGACGACAGATTCGCGACCACCCTCACGCGCCCTTTGACGCCCGTCGAAAAGCGCGACAACTCCGCGCTCATCTGCTCGATATTGCCGATGATCGCGAGCGCGTAGCGCAGCACGGTCTCGCCGACCGGCGTCACGGTAATGCCGCGCGACTGGCGTTGAATCACCGGCAGGCCGATCAGCGCCTCGATCTCGGCGATGCGCCGGCTCACCGCCGACGACGCGATGAACTCGCGCTCCGCCGCGCGCGCGATATTGCGCTCCTGGCAAACGGCGACGAACAGACGCAGCGAAGTCAGATCGAGTTTCTTGAGCAGGTTTTCCATGGGACGAGGCGACGGATCTTACGACAATGGCGGCAGATCGCTGGAATCGTGGCCGTTATCGTCTCACGGCACGCGGTGTTGCGCCATTGCGCCGACAGCGGCCCTCACAGCGCATCATGAAAGATGATGCCGACCGTATGCCGATGTCCCGAGCGCAGGCGGCTCACGCCGTGCCGCAGATTCACGCGATACGGCCCGCGCGTACCCTGCACGGGCCGGCTGTTCACGGTGAACACGACCGCGTCGCCCTTCGCGAGCGCCACGACTTCGGCACGCGACTGCATGCGCGGACGCTGCTCGGTCATCACGAACTCGCCGCCTGTGAAGTCGCGCCCCGGCTCCGACAGCAGTACCGCAACCTGCAGCGGGAACACGTGTTCGCCGTACAGATCCTGATGCAGGCAGTTGAAATCGCCCTCGCCATATTGCAGGATCAGCGGCGTCGGACGCACCTGGCCGGCGTCATGACAGCGTCGAATGAAATCCGCATGTTTCGGCGGATAGCGCACGTCGATGCCCATCGCCATGTTCCAGCGGTTCGCGACCGGCACGAGGTGCGGATAAAGGGCACCGCGCAAGCCGCCGACGAGCGACGGCAGCGGATACGCAAAGTACTTGTATTCGCCGCGACCGAAGCCGTGGCGCGCCATGACGACGCGGCTGCGATAAAGCGCGTCGCGTGGATAGAGCGCGCTCAGCGCGTCGCATTCGCGCGGCGTCAACAGTTGCGGCACGGCGGCGCAGCCGTACTGATCGAGATCGTGTTCGATCCGCGGCCAGTCGAGTGCGTCGGCGCGTTGGTCGATCGTTTGGGTGGGAGCGATTGCGTTCATCGTCGATGAGTGGGCGGCGCGGGCTCGTCGCCCGCGCCATCAAAGTAGGTAGCTCGATGAACTTAGTGTACGAGTGTGGTGGCGGGAAAACACTCCGGGTCTTGCGGTCAAATTCAGCCGCACTGCACGGACGCACGATTCACGCTACGCTGTCGGTATCGTTGCGGCCGCACTTGCCGCCGCCGCATCGCACTTCATTCCGCCAGGACAACCATGAAACAGCAGCTCACCATCGATTTTGTTTCCGACATCGCCTGCCCGTGGTGCGCGATCGGCCTGTCGTCGCTGCAGCTCGCGCTCGCGCGGCTTCAGGACAAAATCGACGCGCGCATCGTCGTGCATCCATTCGAACTGAATCCGCAGATGGGACCGGACGGCGAAGACATCGTCGAGTATCTCGGCAAGAAATACGGCCGCACGGCCGCGCAGATCGGCGAAACGCAGGCGATGATCCGCGAACGCGGCGCGAGCGTCGGCTTCGATTTCGGTCCGCGCATCCGCACCTACAACACGTTCGACGCGCACCGCCTGCTGCATTGGGCCGGCCTGAAGGGCCACCAGTTGCCGCTGAAGCTCGCGCTATTGCGCGCGTATCATGCCGACGGCAAGAATCCGGGCAATCATGACGTGTTGGTCGAAGCGGCCCAGTCGGTAGGACTCGACGCCAACGAAGCGCGCGACGTGCTGACGAGCGGCGCGTATGCCGATGAAGTGCGCGAAGCGGAAAAGAACAATCAGGAAATGGGCATTCAATCGGTGCCGTCGATCATTTTCAACCGCCGCTATCTGGTGACCGGCGGCCAGCCGGTCGAGCAATTCGTGCAGGTGATCGAGGAGATCGTGGCGAAAGAGACAGCGTAAGGTTCATCGTCGAAGCGAAGCGTAATGGACCGCCC
The DNA here is from genome assembly GCF_014201025.1 of Paraburkholderia sp. MM5384-R2. NCBI lineage: Bacteria > Pseudomonadati > Pseudomonadota > Betaproteobacteria > Burkholderiales > Burkholderiaceae > Paraburkholderia > Paraburkholderia sp. MM5384-R2. Next base: position 78,038 of record NZ_JACHDI010000026.1, on the reverse strand, counting down.
ATTCTGAGCACCTGGCTCACGCATGCACTCGCGAATGCTTGCGTGTTGTCTCTTCAACACATCTGAGCAAAGATAGCCTGGGTCCATTGTCCAAGCCGTCCCGGCTGCTTGCAACAGGTCGTTCTCATCCCACTGCACGCGCCTTAGAGCCGCTTACAGATAGCTGCAAACGTAGTCCAGCGTTTCAACCACATCGATATCGAAGCGGCTCTTGCCAGGCACCGAGAACGATTCGCCCGCGCCATAGGTCTTCCACTCATCGCTGCCGTCGAGACGGATGCGGCATTTGCCCGCCTGCACTTCCATCAGCTCCGGCGCGTCGGTGCCGAAGTTCAGCGTGCCGGGCAGGATCACGCCGAGCGTCTTGCGCGCGCCGTCGGCGAACAGCACGGTGTGCGACACGCACTTGCCGTCGAAGTACACGTTGGCTCGTTTGACAACAGAAACCTGGTCGAATTGCGTTGCAGCCGTCATGGCGGTCTTCCTCTGGATCATCGTGAAGGGATGCGTTGCGGCCCGGTGGGCGCGGCAGACGCCGCGATCCGCGCAAGCCGCCCGCGCAGGGCCCCTGCCGGGCGCGAGCCCGCCATCATACATGCCTATTGATGGCGGCAATACGGTAAAGTCAGCCAGAACCATATCGACACCTACACAGACTCATTCGCCCCATGCGCTCTCCCGCTCCTTCCGCCGGCGCCGTATTGTTGTTGATCGATCTGCAACGCGCGATCGATCATCCGAGCTGGGGCGAGCGCAACAATCCCGCAGCCGAGACGCAGGTGAGCCGCTTGCTCGCGCATTGGCGTAGCCGAGGCTGGCCGGTGTGGCATGTGCGGCACGACTCGACGGAGCCTGGGTCGCACTATCGGCCGGGTCAGGCGGGACACGAATTCAAGGCGTCGAACGTGCCGTTGCCCGACGAACCGGTGATTGCGAAACGCACGAATAACGCGTTCATCGGCACGGGACTCGAGGACCGCCTGCGCGCCGCCGGCCACACGACGCTGGTCGTGGCGGGTGTCATCACCAACAACTCGGTCGAGGCCACGGTGCGGATGGCCGGCAACCTCGGTTTCGATACGTGTCTCGTGGCCGACGGCTGTTTCACTTTTGCACGGACCGACTGGCACGGAACGCCGCGCAGTGCCGACGACGTTCATGCGATGTCACTCGCCAATCTCGATCACGAGTACTGCACGGTCGTCACGACGGACGCGCTATTGGGCAACGGGCAACCGCAATAACCGCAGCGTCGATCTGCTGCGCGGCGAGCGACAATCAGGTGGGACAGGAGGACTTGTGAGAAAAGACAGCGCGAGCGCCCTGATTGGCGCCATTGCCGCGGCAGCGATTGCGATCGGCACTGCGACCTGTCCGAATGCGCAAACCAGTGGCGGCATACCGAACGATGCTTCCGCGCAAAGCCAATCCATCGCGGCATCGCCGGCTCGCAACAGACCCGATAGCGAACTCGCGCGCGACGTGCGCCGCGCGCTCGCACGCACACCGAACCTGCATTCAACGTCGATTCACGTGCAGGCGCGCCGCGGTATCGTGACGCTGACCGGTTGGGTACCGCAGCGCGCTCAGGTGCAACGCGCGGGCAGTGTCGCGAGATCGGTGCGCGAAGTCAGACAGGTGAATAACCATCTGAATGTGCGCACGAGAGGTGCCAGCGGTCACTAGCGCAAAACGAATAAAAGAAAGTACTCAGCCCGCCACGAATGCGGCGGGCTGAGTACTTTCTATCGGCCAATCAATCGATGCGTGCGAGTATTCGCCGCGGCGTTCCATTGCTGCGCAACGCCGCCACGACTCGCGCAATACCTCAACGCCACATACGATAGCTGTAGACCGGCGCGCGATACGCATACACGCGCGGCTGCGCCCAATAGACCGGCGGACGATAAGCCTGATAAGCGACAGGCGCGACCGGTTGAACCACCGTTTCCACGACCTGCGGCATTTCATCGTATTGCGCCTGCGGATAAACCGGCACGTACTGCACGGGCGGCTGAGGATAGTCCTGCCGCACGTATACCGGCTGGTTGTCGTAGACCGGCTGCATCTGCGCGTAGGCCGGAGCCTGCTGGTATTGCATTGGCGGCGGCGCGTATTGCGGCTGCTGGTACACCTGCTGATATTGCTGTTGCGGCGGCGGTTGCGGCACCTGACGCTGCGCGTATTGGACCGGCCGCGGCTTCTGAGGCTGCGGCGGAATACTCGTGTACTTCGAGTTATCGTCTTCGGGAACGCCCGGCGGCAGCGGCGGCACGTCGACCCGCGCGACGTCGGTCCTGGCGGGTTGCCGCTGACCGTGATTGTGCGAGTCGATCATTGCCTGATAATCAGCCTGATCCTGCTTGCCGCGGTTGATATAGCCATTGCGATACGCGCGGGCCACGTCCGACATCTTCGCATTCGGATCTTCTTTCATGCCGTCCGCATTGACCTTGTACTCGTTCGGACTGAGCGAGCCGGCCGGCACCTCGTCGACGGACGCATACGCCGCTTCGGGTCCGTCGGCCCACGCTGGATAACACTGCAGCGTTAGCACCGAAGCGACCGTCGTCACCCCGAGCCCCCAAAGCGTCGTTGTTCTCATGATCCACCTCGCGGCCGATTAAGAGTATTGAAAGCCGAATTTTTTACTTGCAGGTGTGGCTATTTGTCTGCGCGTGCAATTGTTATTTTTTAGCACATTCCTTTGACGTCGGCATTATTTTTTCTTTGCAAATGAGCGGTGTAGCGCACGAGTGACACGGCGGGTCCAAAGGCGAGCCAGGAGAAACCCTGAGAGTCAGAGTTGCCGAAATGGACCGCCTGGTACGGCGGTTCCGCACGCCGCCGCGGAGCGATTCTTTTCGCCCTGAATGACGTAGTAGCAACGCGGCCTTTCAGCGCGCCATGTCGTATCAAGCGCTACGCGACAACTCGGCTTTCCCTATTGCGCGCATTACCGTTCTCTGCTCGCGCGAAGGTCAAACAATTCGCATAAAGGAGGGTCCGCAATTCACGTTGAATACCTTCCGAAAGATTCGCGGATTACGATTCACTTTATCTTTGCACGCGGCATTCGCTTTGCTGAATACGGACATTTCCGTCCTGTCCCGGAGGCAGCCCATGAAAGACACCGCCACGCCAACCGCCGCGGATCGGGTTCCACTGACCGCCGCGCCTGCATCGAGCGCCGGTGACGACGGCTCGCTGCCGCATCTGCGCGAGATTGCGTCGTTCGGGCACCAGGTGACCGGCGTCGCCGTCGCCGCGGACGGACGCATCTTCGTCAACTTCCCGCGCTGGACAGAAGACGCGCCGATCTCCGTCGGCGTACTCACGCCCGATGGCGACGTCCGTCCTTATCCCGACGATCGATGGAACGGCTGGCGCAATGCCAGGCGCGACGAGTTGAACCCGCAGGATCGCTGGGTCTGCGTGCAGGCGATGCTGTGCGATTCCCAAAACAACCTGTGGGTACTCGACCCCGGCGCGCCGGCCCAGGCGTTCGTCGTGCCGGGTGCCCCTAAACTGGTCCGCATCGATCTTGCGACGGATAGCGTCGTCGGCTGCATTGCGTTCACGCTCGAAATCGCGCCTCAGGGCAGCTATCTGAACGACGTGCGCATCAGTCCCGACGGCCGTTTCGCCTACATCACGGACTCTGGAACACGCGGCGCGATCGTGGTGGTCGATCTCGGCACCGGTCAAGCGCGCCGCGTGCTCGACGGGCACCCGTCGACGCAAACGGATCCGGGCGTCACGGTCCATGCAGGCGGCGCACCATTGCGGCGTCCCGATGGACGCGGCGTCGAATTGGCGGCCGACGGCATCGCGCTCACTCGCGATGGACTGTATCTGTACTGGCAGGCGGTGAAGGGCAAAACGCTTTACCGCGTGCCCACCGAAGCGCTTCGCGATACCACGCTCGCGACCGATGAAGTCGGCAACCGCGTCGAGAAAGTGCTCGAGCATCGCCCCGCCGACGGGCTGCACATCGACCGGACGGGACGCCTGCTGATTACCGCGGTCGAAGAACACGCGGTGAAGGTATGGGACGGCGCGACATTGACGACGTTGCTGCACGAGCCCGGCCTGCGATGGCCGGATACGTTCGCGGAAGGGCCGGACGGCACGATCTACCTGACCGATTCACGCATTCCCGAGATGAACTGGTTCAAGCCGGGCCATCCCGACGCGCTGTCCTCGAGGTTGCTGATCATTGCCGACGCCGCTCCGTCAGCGGCGCCGGACACCAAACCGGGCACGCCGCCCGGCTCGCAAAGCGAAGCGGATCGGAACCGCTCACCCGACTGACGCCACACCGCAGCCGCCGTTCGTCCGTGCTGGCCGGCGCGGCGCGGCCGGCCGGGAACGCGCCATGCTAGTGGAGGACAAGAGCTGGCGCGCGCCAGCGCGTCTGCCGTACATTCACGCGCCAAACGGCGCCAGGGGTCGAGGGATGATCGGCGAAACCTCATTCGCAACGCGCTGCCCGCCTGAAAACGGACAGCCGATGGAGAACGTCGCATGACGATCGGCTGCCCCGAATGCGGCGCCCTCGAAGACATCCCGCCGCTCACCGCCCATACCTACGCGCGTTGCCGCGCCTGTCACTTTCCGCTCGAGCGGCGTAGCGGCCGAAGCCAGACCGCGGCGCTCGCCTGCGCGAGCGCGACCTTCGTATTGCTGTTTCCGGCCAACCTCGCGCCCCTGATGTATGTCCACATGCTCGGCGTCGAACGCTCATCACTGCTGTCGTCGGGCATCGTGGAGATGTGGAACGATGGCTGGTTCATTCTCGCGGTACTGCTCGGCACCTTCGGTATCGTGCTGCCATTCATCCGCTTTGGCGGCCTCGTGATCGTCCTCGCCGCACTGCGGCTCGGCCGGCGTACCAGAGGAATCGGTGTGCTGTTTCGCTGGACCACCTCGCTCGATATCTGGACCATGCCCGATGTCTATCTGGTCGGCTGCTTCGTCGGTTACGCGCGCGTGACGCAGAATCTGACCGGCACGATCGCCCCCGGCGGCTACTGCTTCATCGCCGCGGCGCTGCTGTCGATGCTCACGCGCGCGTCGCTCGACCGGAGAACCGTATGGCGCGCGATCGCCGCGGAAAACGAGTTGCCGGAACATGAAGCGCCGCTGTCCTGCACGGTTTGCGATCTGGTCGTGCCGATGTCGCAGGAGGGGCGTCCGTGCCCTCGCTGCGGACTGACGTTGCGCGCTCGCAAAACCGACGCCGTCGTGCGCGCGGCTGCGCTGTCGCTCGCCGCGCTCGTTCTGACGATCCCGGCCAACCTCTTTCCGATGACCACTTCGATGCAACTCGGGCGGACCCACTCAACCCGGATCATCGACGGCGTCTACCAGCTGTTTCACGCTGGCCTGTGGCCGATCGGCATTCTGATCATCTGTACGAGCATCGTCATTCCGGTGGCGAAGATTCTCGGCATGGCATGGTTCGTGGTCTCCGTTCGGCGCCGTTCGCGCCGGCATCTGCGGGTCAAGGCGCATCTGTACCGCCTGATCGACGAACTCGGCCGATGGTCGTACGTCGACGTGTTCACGATCGCCGCGTTCGTGCCGCTGATCCGGTTCGACGGCATCGCCGCGGCCAGACCCGCCATCGGCGCCACCGCGTTCGCGCTGGTCGTGTTGCTGACGATGGCCGCTTCGCACGCCTTCGACCCGCGCCTGATGTGGGACGTCCACCCGCGGAGCAAGCGATGAGCGGCACGCGTCCCCGTCGTTCGCAAGCCCAGGTGCGGCGCAGCGCGTGGCCCGGCTGGATCTGGGCGGTGCCGGTCGCAGCCTTCGCGATGGCCGGATGGCTCGGCGTTCGCGCGTTGATGCATCACGGCGAGACGGTCACGGTAACCTTCGACAACGCGTACGGCATGAAGCCCGACGACACGATCGTCACGCTGCGCGGCGTGAAGGTCGGCGCCGTCTCGGAGATCACGCTCGCGCCCGATGGCCAACACGTGAAGGCCGAGCTCAAGATAGATCGCGCCGAAAAAAAGTATCTGCGCAGCGAGACCAGGTTTTTCCTGCGCGGCGCCCACGTGGATCTCAACGATCCAGCGTCGATCAAGGCAGTGCTGACCGGCCCCGAGATCGTGATGGAACCCGGGCCCGGCGAACCGGCATCGCATTTCGACGGTGTCGATCGCCGCCCCGCGCTCGCGCCGGGGCACGGCCCGGTCGTCACCTATCTGGTGCGCTTCGACGGTGCGGTCGGCGACCTGAAGAGTGGTGCCGATGTGCAATTGCGCGGTTTCGACGTGGGCACCGTCACCAGCGTGCGCCTGAACTACGACGCACGCACGGGCGCGCTGAGCACCCCGGTGCAGATCGCGCTGAACCCGTCGCAGCTTGGCATCGTCGGCGCGCCGCCACCGGCCAACGGGGACTGGCGCCCGCTCGTCGACGGCATGCTCACCCGCCTCGTCGCCACAGGCTTGCGCGCGCGGTTGTCGCAAGATCCGCCGCTCGTCGGCGCGGACAAGATCAACCTCGACTTCGTGCAAGGCGCGCCGGTGGCGACGCTCGCCAGCGAGGACGGCCTGCCCGTCATTCCGAGTGTCGCCGCCGCGAATCTCGACACGACGATGGCCAAGGCCAACGAGGTGATCCAGAAAATCGACGATCTTCCGATCCGGCAAACCGGCGAACAGGTCCGCAGTATCGCCGCGCATATCAACGCGCTCAGTTCCTCGCCTCAGATCAAGGACAGCCTGACGCACATCGACCACTCGGTCGCGCAGATCGATCACACGTTGCAGCAGGTCTCGCCACAGATCGGCCCGCTCGTCGCGCAACTGCGCGACACCGCGAACGCGGCCGATCGCACCGTTGCCGCGGCGAACCGGACGCTAGGCGGCGACGCGTCGAGCCAGAACGACCTGCCTGCCGCCATGCAGGAGCTGACCGACACCGCACGCTCGATTCGGGCACTGGCCGACTATCTCGACCGCCATCCGGAGGCGCTGATCCATGGCAGGCAGCAGGAGGCTCAATGATGACGAGGTCCACGTTCCCCGTCGGACGCGCCGTCGCGGCATCGCTCGCGACGAGCGTCAGGACGGCGGCGTTTGTCGTAACCGTCGCGGCGATGACGCTCGCCGGATGCGGACACAGCATACCGACACGCTATGTGACGTTGAACCCGATGCCCGCCGACGCGCCGCCCGCCACGGCGCCGATCCCACCGATTCAACTGACCGCCGTGCATATTCCCGCGGTGCTCGATCGGCTCGAAGTCGTCACGCTGGCTTCGCAGAACCGGCTGACGATCGACGATAGCGACCGGTGGGGCGCACCGCTCGCTCAGATGATGCGCAAAACGCTTGCCCAGGACTTGCTCACGCGGCTGCCCGCCGGATCGTTCGTCGTTCCGGATGCACCCGCGCCGCCCGGCACGCGCACGCTGGTCGTCACCGTGCTGAATGCCACGGCCGACCCGAGCGGCACGCTGACGCTGCAAGCGGAGTGGACGCTGCTGGCCGGGCACTCGGATCAGGCGACGCTGCGGCAGCAGGTGACGCTCGACTCCGCGATCAATGGACACGATGCGCTCGCGCAGGCGGCCGCGTTGAGCCGCGTTCTCGGCGATTTGGCCGACCGGATCGCGGCGGCGGTCCTCGCGCACTGACCGACGGCGTCGAGTTCGCTGCTGCGTCGATCACGCGGTACCCTAATCGGACCTTCAAATCGGATTGCCCAGCGGACAGCATTGCCTTGATGCGCGGCCTTTAAACGGCGTCGGGTACCTGACGAGTCTTCAGAAACGCTTCGAGCGTTTCGCCGCGCATGCTCGCGTACACGCCGAGATTGGTGATCTTCACCACGCGCGCGAACTTCTCGAGCACGAAGAAAGACACCCCATAACGGATCAGACCGATCCAGTCGGTGTTGTCGACCAGCGTGCGTTCTTCCGGCGTCAGGCCGGCCGCATCGTATGAGGCGGTGCGGTTTTCGAGCCACAGCGCGCGCGCCGACGCTTCGCGCATCTGCCAGAAAAAACGGTTCAGGCGCATCGCCTTCATGCTCTGGCGGATATCGAACGGATACGTGCCGGTCAGTTCTTCGACGCCAACCAGTTGCGGATTCATTACGCCACCTCTTCTTCGTAGATCGTCACGGCCATCGCGGTGCTGGTCGCCAGGTAGTAGCTGCGATGCAGTTCGCGGACCTTCTGACCCAGCGCGCCGCGCATCGCGAGCCACATGATCGTCTCGACGCTTTCCGCGCCGCCGAGGCGCACGTAATCGACGTGCTTCATCGCGGCAAGACGCTCCGGATCGCTGACGATCAGGTCGAGGAATTCCATGTCCCATTCGGTGTTGTTGAAGCCGCTGCGTTCGCCATGCACCTGGTGCGACAGCCCGCCCGTGCCGACCACCACGACCTTCAGGTCCTGCTCGAACGATTCGATCGCGCGACGCAGCGCCTGGCCGAGCCGGTAGCAGCGATTCGCGGTGGGCAGCGGATACTGCAGCACGTTGACTTCGAGCGGCACCAGCGACAGCGGCCAGCCGCCCTGATGCGGCAGCATCAGCGACAGCGGCGAATTGACGCCGTGATCGAGCGGGCGGTCCTGGAAGACGGTCAGATCGAATTCGTCGGCGACCAGTTGCTCGACGATATGGATCGCGAGATCCGGATGCCCGGCGATGTCGGGCAGCGGACGCTTGCCGGCGCCTTCATCGGCGAACTCGTGGTTGGGCGACACGCCGAGCGCGAACGTGGGGTAGCAGTCGAAGAAGAAGCTGTTCGCGTGGTCGTTGTAGAACATCACCATCACGTCGGGCTTCTGCTCGGCCAGCCACTGCGCCACCGGTTCATAACCCTTGAACATCGGCGCCCATGCCGGTTCGTTCTGCTTGCCCTTGTCGTACGCCAACCCGATCGTGGGTACATGGGACGTGCCGATACCACCAATGATTCTTGCCATATTCGTACTCTTCCGTCACTTCGTGCTGCTGCCAATCGGATAGGTCGCCAGGTTGACCGCGCTAGTCACCACGACCGTCTTGGGATACAAAGATAGAAATTGTGCCGCGATACGGGAAGCACGGGTATACCTCAGGCAGCGCCGGATTGATGATTAAAACCCGGTATTTGCGCGCCCGGAGCGCGGATGAAGCGCGCCCCGACCCACGCCGCACGGGGCTTCCTCGGTATCCCAAGCCCCCTGCGGCAAGCCTTTCGCGACGCCTTGGCATTTCGGCACGCGATAAATAAAACAGATGGCCCGGAAAACAACTCGCAACGCGCATTTTTAAGGCTTGGAGCGGTGCTGCGCGCGTGGCTATACTGCGCTGCTTCCGACGAGCGACGAAACGATGAACGAGACCACCCAGCAGGCGATTGTGCAGACCTTACGCGAGAAGATCCTGTCGGGCGAACTGTCGCCCGGGCAGCGGCTCGTCGAAGCGCAGCTTGCGCAATGGCTCGGCGTGTCGCGCACGCCGCTGCGTTATGCGTTGAGCGTGCTGTCGTCCGAAGGCCTGCTCGATCGTTCGGGCTCGCGCGGTTACGTCGTGCGCCGCTTCGGCGTGCGCGACGTGCTCGACGCGATCGACGTGCGCGGCGTGCTCGAGGGACTCGCCGCGCGCTCGGTCGCCGAAAACGGCGTGAGCCCCGCGCTCGCCGCCGCGCTCGACGACTGCCTGCGTGAAGGCGACGCGATCTTCGAGCAAAAGCATCTGCAGGCAGGCGACGACGCGCGCTACGCGCAGATGAACGGCCGCTTTCATGCGCTGATCGTCGAAGCGGCGCAGAACCAGGCGGTCACGGCCGCGCTCAGTCTGAACGACAAGGTGCCGTTCGTGTCGCCGTTCACGATCGCGTTCGACGAATCCGCGCGCGAGCGTCAATTCTTGATGCTGATGTACGCGCATCGCCAGCATCACGCGATCGTCGACGCGCTGAAAAAAGGCGAAGGCGCGCGCGTCGATGCGTTGATGAAGGAGCACACGCAGATCTCGAAGGAAAGTCTGAATCTGTCGCTGCCGTCGTTGCATCTGATCGCGGGCGCGGCATGAGCAACGACATGCTTTCCGCCGCAACAACCAGCCAGGCGACCGCCAAAGCGCCGCTGTCGGTCAGCGGCAAGGACCTGCTCAATCTCGCGCAACTGCGCGCATTCCGGCTCGTCGCCGAGATGGGCAGCGCGACGCGCGCGGCGGCCGCGTTGTTTCGCGCGCAGTCGGCGGTCACGCGCTCCGTGCAGGAGCTCGAGTCGGCGCTCGGCGAACCGCTGTTCGATCGCGGTCCTTCGGGCATGCTGCCCACTCCGGTCGGCCGCGCGGTGCTGCATCGCTGCGAGCGGACCTTCGCTGAACTCGAAGAACTCGCCCGATGGTGTGCCGCGCGACAGACGCGCCGCCGGCCCGTCGCGGAAGGCGCATTGCCCGCGTACCTGCTCAACACGCGGCGGTTGCAACTATTCGCGGCGCTCGCGCGGCATCGGCATATGCCGAGCGCGGCAAAAACCTTCGGCATCAGCCAGCCCGCGGTGAGTACCGCGATCCGGGTACTCGAAAGCGGCTCGGGACTGAGTCTGTTTCACCGCAGCCCGCGCGGTATTCTGCTGACGGCCGAGGGCGAAACGTTCCTGCTTCACGTACGCCGCGCGCTGAACGAACTGCGCCACGTCCCTGACGATATCGCCGCATTGCACGGCAAGATTCAGGGCTCGGTGACAGTCGGCGCGTTGCCGCTCGGGCGCACGCTGATCCTGCCGAAGGCGATCGCGCGAATGACCTCGGAGAATCCGGGCGTGCGCGTGGTGACCGACGAAAGCGCCTACGAGACGCTCGTGGCCGGTCTGCGCGCGGGCGACATCGATTTCATTCTCGGCGCGCTGCGCGACAACGACGCGACAAGCGGCCTTAAAAACGAGCGGCTGATGTCGGAAGACATGGTGGTGCTGGTGCGCCGCGGTCATCCGCTGACTCACGCGCACGATCTGACCATCATGGGTCTGCGCGACGCGCAGTGGATTCTGCCGCGCAGCAACGCGCCGGCGCGTGCGCTGTTCGAAACGCAATTCAAGCGGATGAAGGTGAAGCCGCCTCTGCCGACCGTCGAGACCGCCGACCTCGCGGTAATTCGCGGCCTGCTGCTCGGTACCGACATGGCGGCGGCCTTGTCGGCGCAGCAGCTGCATCACGAAATTCAGTCCGGGCAACTGGTGGTGCTCGATGTACCGCTGCACAACACGCGGCGCGAGATCGGCCTGACCATGCGCGCGGCGGGCACGCCGTCACCGGCCGCGCGCGCATTGATCGACGCGATCCGGCTGTCGGTCGTCGATGTGACGCGCACCGTCAGTATCGGCGCGAACTGAGCACTTCCATTGATCAGGGCGACAAAGAGTTGATGTCGAGTGTGATTTTCCCGATGTACGCGAGGCTTCTTGCGTTGCGCCTGGTTCGTGCGTCCATTGGCATTGGAAAAGGACTTCGTCATAAACCTGCGAAGACGCGCACCGCATTGGACCGCCGCGCAAGGAACCGTGCCAGCTCCGGCACGAACCGCAAGCGGAAATAGCATAGCGAATGACGCGTTAATGAAGCATCGCCGTATCACCTGCGGCGACAATTCTCCGACAATAGAAGAGCGCGCAACTCACCACGCGGCGCCTCGACGACACCCGGAGAAAACGTAATGAACAAACGCCAGTTCCTGACCAGCGCCGCGTCACTGGGCGCGGCGGTCGCGCCCGCATTCGGCGCGAAGCGTGAGCACGCCGAATGCGGGCCGTCTCCAGTCGTCCTGACGATCTCCGGCGCGATCAAGCACAGCAATCGCGGCGCGCTCAATCCCGCTTTCGATCAACTGCTGGCGAAGCACCAGGTGAAGTTTTCGCAAGCGTACGGCGTCGATCTGCCGTGGCTCGCCCGCATGAAGACCGTGACGATCCATCCGACGATCGAATACGATGCGCACATGCATACGTTTAGCGGCCCGCTGCTCACCGACGTGCTCGCAAACGTCGGCGCGCCCGACGCGGGCAGCACGCAAATCGTCATGCACGCGGTCGATGGCTACGCGGTGTTGACGACGCTCGACAAGGTGCGCGAGTATCACTTCATCGTCGCGACACAAATGGACGGCAAGCCGCTGGCGCTCGGCGGCGTGGGGCCGTTATGGGCGATCTACGACGCCGACCAGATTCCCGAACTCGCGGCCAAGCCACTGAAGGACCGCTTCGAATTGTCGCCGTGGGGCCTGTATCACATGCAGCTCACAGAGGCGTCATAGCGCGCCGCCGAATCGCTCGACGCATGCCTGCCGCACGCGCTCGACCGAGCTCGCCCAGTGACCCAGCGCGAACGAACACGCACCGGCAATATTGAACGCTTCGGCCCGCTGATCGTTCGGCAAGGCGGAATCTTCGAGCGGCGGCGCGACGAGGGGCAACGCGTCGGCGAACTGCCCGGCCGAACATAGCGCCACGGCTCGCTGGTTGTCGCCTCGGCCTCAGCGCCCCGAAATAAGCGCTGTTTCACCGTCTAATCCGCCGTTATGCCCGTCATTGCGAATGAAAGGATCGCGCGGTGATGCTAGAATCGCGCCCGTCTTTTCTTCGACGATCATGACTCGACACTCGCGCAACCACCTGACCGCATGGCTTGGCCTCGTCGCCATGTGGCTCGTCGTGTTCGCGCCGCTCGTGAGTCAGTTGCTCGAATCGGGCCGCGCCCACGAGCCGATTGCCGCGCTATGTTCGGCGCTTCATCCGGCTGGTGCAAGCAATGTGAGCGATGCGAGCGTCGTCGCTCAAACCAGCCCCGCGCCCGTGCATCTGAGCCACGACGATGCATTCGGCGCCTGCGGCTACTGTCATCTGCTCGAACATCACGTCGCGATGCCGACGCTCGCCGCCGTCGAGCCGCCGGCCGCGCTGCCGCTGGCCGGCACCGCGCCGCCCACGCTGTCCACCCGCTTCACCCCGCTTGGCGCCTTCCCATCTGGACGTCCGCGCGCCCCACCTGCCGTTTCCTGATCGCTACCGGTTCTGATCGCTCCTTCGTCGCCCACATCGACGAGGCCTGCGATCGCCTGTTCAATGCATCGAGGAAACGCTCATGTTCAACTTCGCGCTGCGAAGGCTCTCCTATTGCGTCCGTCGTGACGCTGTCTTTTCCGCTCATCGCGCGGTTCGTCGTTCCGTTCTTTGGCCCGCGCTCATGCCTGCCTTCGTGCCGGCTTTCGTCGCAACACCCACGCATGCCGCCGACGCAAACACCGACGCGACGCTGCCCGCCGTCAGCGTCAGTGCGAGCGCAAGCGCGAGCGCCGCACCGCGCGCCGTCGACCCGAACCTGCCCGCCTCCGTCGAAACCGTGACGCGCGATCAGTTCGCGAACTGGAACGTCGTCAACACCGAGGACGTGCTCAAGTACATGCCGAACCTGGCGGTACGCAAGCGCTTTACCGGCGATCTGAATTCGATCATCGCGGTGCGCGGCACCGGCAATACGCAGAGCGCGCGCGGCCTCGTCTATGCGGACGGTTTGCTGCTGAGCAACCTGCTTGGCAATAGCTATTCGTTTCCGCCGCGCTGGTCGATGGTGTATCCCGACGAAATCCAGCAGGTCGACGTAATCTACGGGCCGTTTTCCGCGCTGTATCCGGGCAATTCGCTCGGCGCGACCGTGCTGATCAGCACGCGCATGCCAAAGCAGTTCGAGGCCAACGCCGACGTGAAGGCATTCACGCAGCACTTCAGCCTGTTCGGCGTGAACCAGAGCTTCAACGGCAGCGAAGCGAGCGCGTCGATCGGCGATAGCATCGGCAAGTTCTCGTACCGGCTCGGCGTCAATCATCTCGAGAACACGAGTCAGCCGCTGCAATTCGCAACGCTCGCTAAATCGACCACGCCCGCAAAGGCCGGCGACACGCCCGTCACCGGCGCCTATTTCTACAACAACCAGAACAATGCGCCGACGGCCGTGCTCGGTGTGAACGGCGAAGGCATCGAGCACACGGTGCAGGACCAGTTCACGCTGAAGATGCAGTACGACTTCACGCCGACGCTGCAGGGCGGCTTCACGCTCGGCTACTGGCACCAGACGTACAACAGCGAAACATCGACGTTCCTGCGCGACGCGACCGGCAACCCTGTGTACAGCGGCAACGTATCGATCAACGGTTACCACTACACGATTCCGGCGGCCGCGTTTGCGCCGGGTGTCGGGCACAGCGAGAACTGGCTCTACGGCGTGTCGCTGAAAACGCGCAACGCGACCGGCTGGAACGGCGAGGCGATCGCCTCGTATTACGACATCGGCAATGGCGTCGCACGCACCGCGAATGCCGGCTGCCCGGGCAATGGCCCCGGCACCGTGCTGTTCAACGACGGCACCGGCTGGAAGACGCTGGACCTGCGCGGCACCTATACGCCCGCGACGAACCAGCCAGGACTGGCCAATCACGCACTGAGCGTCGGCTACCACTACGACAACTACTTCGTCGACAACCAGACCTACAACACGCTGGACTGGCGCGACGGCGACGCGACCTCGTTCGCCAACGCGTTCACCGGCAAGACGCAGACGCAAGCTCTTTATGCGCAGGACGCGTGGCGCTTTCTGCCGCGCTGGAAGCTCGTCTACGGCGCGCGCTATGAAGACTGGCAAGCCTACGATGGCGCACAGTCGCTGCCCGGCACGACGATCGCGTACAGCGATGCCAGCCAGCGCCACCTTTCGCCGAAGGCGTCGCTATCGTTCGATGTCAGCGACGAGCTGACTTTGCGCGCGTCGATCGCTCGCGCGTATCGCTTTCCGACCGCGGGCGAACTGTTCCAGGGGCAAATCAATGGCTCCGCGATCGTCAACAACAATCCATATTTGCAGCCCGAAGACGATCTGTCGAAAGAGCTGAGCGCCGAATGGGCGCATTGGAATGGCGTGTTCCGCTTCTCCCTGTTTCAGGACGACGTGAAGAACACGATCTTCAGTCAGACCGACACCACCGTGATTCCGAACGTGACGAACTTCCAGAACATCGGCAAGGTTCGCTCGCGCGGCGTCGAAGCAAGCTATTCGGGCGAGGACGTGTTCGTGCGCGGGCTCGATCTGCTCGCGAGCGTCGCGTACACGCAGTCGAAGATCCTCGAGAACGCACGGAATCCGGCCTCGGTCGGCAAGTACTTCTACCGCATTCCGCTGTGGCGCGCGAATCTTGCCGCGACGTATCACTTCGACGCGCGCGCGGCGCTGACGCTCGCTGCGCGTTACTCGGGTCGTCAGTACAACACGCTGACGAATACCGACACGAACCCCAACGTGTTCGGCGGCACCAGCACCTACACGGTCGCCGACGCGAAGTTCACGTTCAAGCCGACGAAGCTCAGCGAACTCGGCATCGGCGTCGACAACCTGTTCGACGCGCGCTACTTCGTCTACCACCCGTATCCGGGCCGCACGTTTTATGTCGAAGCGAAGCTGCATATCTAAGCCTGATGCAAGACGCGGCAAACCGCTTGTCGCACACGGACCATCGCCCCATTTGCCCGACGAGGATTTCATGTCCACGACTCGAACCGCCGAACGCGTGCGCGCGCAGAACGGTACAACCGCCGCCACGAGCGGCCCGACACATCCAGGCTATCGAACACTGTGGCGCTGGCATTTTTACGCGGGCCTCTTCGTGATGCCTTTTCTACTCGTGCTCGCCATCACCGGCACGCTGTATTGCTTCCAGCCGCAGATCGAGCCGCTGCTTTATCGACAGCAACTGGTCGTCGCACCGCAAGCCGTGCCGAGGCTGGCCGACAACGCACTGCTCGCGAAAGCGCGCGCGGCGATGCCGCCCGGCTCGATCGCGACGACCGCCGTGATCACGCGCGATCCGCAACGCAGCGCCGAATTCGTATTTCGTCTCGCCGACGGCTCGCAGCAGAGCATCTATCTGAATCCGTATAGCGGCGAGGTGCTGGGCACGCTGAGCGTCGAGCATCGCTTGATGCAGGTGGATCGCATGCTTCATCGCAAGCTGCTGCTCGGCAAGCCCGGCGAACTGCTGATGGAACTGGCCGCATGCTGGACGCTCGTGATGATCGGCACCGGCGTCGCACTATGGTGGCCGCGCGGCAAAACGACCACGCGCGCTGTGCTGCTGCCGCGCCTGGCGCTGAAAGGACGTCCGCTATGGAAAAGTCTTCACGCGGTGATCGGCATCTGGCTCGCGCTTGGCGCACTTGCGTTCGTATTGACGGGGCTGCCGTGGACCGGCTCGTGGGGCAAGCAGTTCAAGGCGTTCGCGACCGCGACGCAGCTTGGCGCTCCGCCGGGCGCGTGGGGCGGTTTGCCGTTGCGCTCCATCGTGCCGGGAACGCCCTCGGACCACGCGAGCGCCACGCTCGCGCATGCCACGCGCGCCGACATGGACTCGATGCCCGGTATGGTCATGGACGACCTGCCGTTGCCGCTGACGCCGTGGGCCGCGGGCAACGCGAGCGTGCCCTCTTCCGCGGCCACCGACGCGGCGCAGCCTCTGTCGCTCGGGCATGTCGTCGCGCTCGCCGCGTCGCTCGGTATCGCGGACGGCTACCGCATCGTGCTGCCGAACTCCGCAGCCGGCGTCTACACGCTCTCCTATTTCCCCGCGAATCCCAAAGACGAACGCACGCTGTACGTCGACCAATACAGCGGCGCGATCCTGAAGGACATTCGCTACGGCGATTACGGCGCGATCGCGAAGGCCGTGTCGTACGGCACCTCGCTGCATATGGGTCGCTACTTCGGCGTTGCGAATCAGATACTGTGCGCGGCCATTTCGCTCGGCCTTGGCGCGCTCGCTGTGACCGGCTTCGTGATGTGGTGGAAACGTCGGCCGCAACGCTCGCTCGGCGCGCCGTCGCGCGAGCGCGCCGCACCGCCGATGCGTGGCTGGACAACCGGCCTCGCGCTTCTCGGCATCGTTTTCCCGCTGATGGGCGCAACGCTCGTCGCGGTGTGGCTGCTCGACCGGCTGGTTTTCGGCCGTGACACACGACCGGAACCGAACGGCGTCGCGTGAGATCAAGACGAGCCGGGGCGCACCGCTTGCGCCCCACAAGCGTTTACGATATATTTTGCTCGCTTATGATCGATTCACGCCGAAACGGAGACGAGACATGCAGCGAACCCGGGAAGATGCAATCAACGGGCTACTGCCCGAGCAGCGCGAAGCACTGATTCTGGAGCGATTGCGCACGCATGGTCGCGTGCTCGCGGCCGAGCTGGCCACCGAGTTGCAGATCTCCGAGCACACCGTGCGCCGTCATCTGCGCGATCTCGCGGATCGGGGGCACTGCAAGCGCGTGTACGGCGGTGCGTTACTGATGTCGCCCGCCGACAAACCCGCGGCGCTGCGCATGCATGAGGCCGTCGATCGCAAGGCACGCCTTGCCGCGGCGGCCGTATCGATCGTTCGTCCAAAGCAGATCGTGCTGCTCGACGCGGGCACGACGAACGTCGCGATCGCGTCGGCGCTGCCCGACAACACCGGCCTGACCGTCGTCACGAATTCGCCCGAGGCCTGCGCGCGGCTGCTGAACCGCCCGGGTATCGACGTGATCCTGATCGGCGGCCGCATCGCCGGCGGCGCGGCGGGCTCGCTCGGGGCGACCGCGCTGCTGCAGATCCAGCAGATCCGCGCGGATCTCTGTTTTCTCGGCGCCTGCGCCTTCGACCCCGACGAAGGCGTCGCCGTATTCGACGCAGAGGACGCCGAACTGAAACGCGCGATGGTCAAAGCGAGTAGCCAGATCGCCATCGCACTGACCTCGGAAAAGCTCATGACAGCGGCGCCGTTCGCGGTAGCGCCTGTTTCGGCCGTCGATTATCTGTTCGTCGAAGCGGACGTGCCGGACGCGCGTGTCGCGAGCCTCCAGGCCGTCTGCGATAACGTGATGGCGGCACGCCCATGAACTCACTCGTCAGGGAACGCATCGCGACGCTCGCCGTCTTTCTCGCCAACGGTTTCGGCATCGGCGCATGGGCGGTCGAGGTGCCGCGCATCAAGGAAAGCCTGGCGCTCAGCGACACCTCGCTCGGCATCGCGCTGTTCTGCTTCGCGCTCGGCGCCATCGTTGCGATGCCGCTCGCGGGACAGCTCGCGCCGCGCGTCGGCAGCGGCCGCGCCACCGCGCTGCTCGGCGCGGCATTCGCGATCGCGCTGCCGTTGCCCGCGCTCGCGCCGGGCATGCTGACGTTGTGCGTGGTGCTGTTTGCGCTTGGCGCGTCGAACGGCGCGCTCGACGTGTCGATGAACGGACATGCGAGCGCGATCGAAACACGCTGGCGCGCGCCGATCATGTCGTCGTTTCATGCCGCGTGGAGCGCGGGCGGCCTGCTTGGCGCGGCGAGCGGCGCGATGCTGCAGAAAGGCGGCGTCGGCGTCGTGGGCGGGCTGTTCGCGCCCGATCTGTTGATCGCGGCCCTGATCATTTTCGCCGCGTCGTTTGCGTTGCGCGATATCGGTCCGCGCGCGGCCGCCGCGTCGAGCGGCTTCGCATGGCCCGACAGCAGCGTGATGAAACTGGCGCTGCTCGCGTTCATGTGCATGCTCGTCGAAGGCGCGGTGGCCGACTGGAGCGCGGTGTACCTGCGCTCCACGTTGAACCAGGAAGCGAGCGTCGCCGCGATCGGCTACTCCGCGTTCGCGTTTTCGATGGCGGCCTGCCGCATCGCCGGCGATGCATCGGTGCGGCGCTTCGGTTCGAGCAAGGTCGTCGCGCTCGGCGGTCTGATCGCGCTCGCCGGACTCGCGCTCGTGCTGAGCGTGCCGACGGTGCTGACCGCGTGCGTCGGCTTCGCGATGGTCGGCATCGGTCTCGCGAATATCGTTCCGGTGATTTTCAGCGCGGCGGGTCGCTCGAGCGCGACGCCGGCGATCGGCGTGTCGATGGCGGCCACGTTCGGCTATGCGGGCTTTCTGGTCGGGCCGCCGCTGATTGGTTTCGGTGCCGGCGTGCTCGGCCTGCGCGCGGCGCTGGGCGTGCTCGTGATGGCCACGCTGATCGTGTCGCTGCTGGGCGGCAACGCGGTGCGCGCCGCGCAACCCGTGTAGCCAGCGTTATTTCGCTTTCTTGTCGAGCACGGCAAGCGGCTTGCGAACGGGTAACGCATCGCGTGCCGCATGCTGACCCAATGGCCAGCTGAACGCGCCGAGCAGCGAGCTCGGCTGCGTACCATCGTCGAGACCGGTGGCGGGCCACTCGTGTTTCGCGGGCACCCAACGCGTGCCGAACACGTGATCCCACATCGGCAATAGCTGCGTGAAGTTGTGATTGAAATGCTCGGCGCGAATCGAGTGATGCAGCCGGTGATACTGCGGATTGTTGACCCACGTGATGTAGCGGCCAAGGTCCATGCGCAGATTCAGATGCGCGAAATAGTTGCCGAACATGAACACGATCGAGGTCGCACCGACGATCCACGGCTCGACCTTGAACAGTACGCCGACGAGCGGATAAAGCAGGCAGCCCTTGAGCAGCACTTCTATCCAATGATGCCGCAACGTGATCGTCACGTTGAAATCCACCGCGCTATGGTGCAGCGAATGCAGCTTCCACAGGATGGGCCATGTGTGCTGCAAGCGATGAAACGCGTATTCGAGGAAATCGATCGTCAGCAGCACGATCACGAACGAAGCGAGCGCGCCCCACCCGCGCGACACCAGCACCACCATCCCGCCGCCGAGTGCATTGACGATCGCGACGCTCGCGGCCGCCGTCAGCGGCTTCGTGGCTTCCGCCAACGCCAGATACAGACCCGCATACGCCATGTTCAGACGCTGCCCCGCGCGCGATTGCAGCAATGCGGCTGGCCAGCGACGCTCGAGCAACGCACCGACGCCCATCATGACCAGCACGAGCGCGTAGGCTTGCAGCCACAGGCTCGCGTGGTGCAGCAATGCGTGAAACGGGCTCGACGCTAACATGAAATTCCCTGATGCGGCGGTCGTTAGCATGATCTTCGCAGCCCGCCGGCCCGCACGCAAGCGCCCTTTAGCGGGGGCCCGCCGCGAATTCGGCTTCACCCGCAAGCACGGAAAAAAATGGCGGGGTCATCGCTTCACGCCGTCACGATCGCGAGCGGACGTTAGATGCAGCCGTATCGTCCGCTCGCGTCGTCGTTGTTTGTCGACATCCGTTTGGTATTGGCCCCGCCGCACCTCGCAAGTTGCGCCAAGCTCCCCGAGCGCGAATCGCGAGACTTTTGCTGCCGTCGGCATTTGTTCACTGCGTGAAATTCCGGCTGCAACATGTGTAGTTCTTGTGCATTCGTCATTGCAATGGCTATGCCATGCTGGAATGAAGGCTTGCTACGTATGGAGAAATGCCTGCCGGGGCACTTCGAAGCGGGCCCGATCGCACGCGATGCATCGGAAATGAGACGCCGCGGCGATGCCCCGACGCCTTCGTGCTGGCTCGCACACGTCGTTCGACGCGCGCGGGAATACCCGAACGCGCATTGACGGACCAAGGTTTGCGACCCGTACCGGTCAACATGCCGACACGTCATGCGACGAAAGCGCGCCTGAATCATGCGGACCGGCGTGTCGCAAAGTTGAGACGGCAAGCGGCTTACAGCAACGCGGTCAATTGCGCGACACGCGACTCGAACTGCCGTAGTTCATCGCCGGCAAGCGACCTCTTCCGCGGCAGGTCGACCTTGAGCGGATCCTGCGGCACACCGTTCACGTGGACCTCGAAATGCAGATGCGGTCCGGTTGCCCAACCGGTCTTGCCGACATAGCCGATCACCTGATCGCGCATTACGCGGCTGCCGGAGCGCAGTCCTTTCGCGAAGCGCGACAGATGCGCGAACGTCGTAGAAAACGGTGCGGGGTTCTGAATGACGACCACGTTGCCGTAACCGGCCTGACGGCCGATAAAGCGGATTACGCCGCGCGCGGTGGCACGCACGGGCGTGCCGGCCGGCGCGGCAAGGTCCACACCGTCATGACTTTGCCAACGATGCAGCACCGGATCGAAGCGGCGCAACGAGAAAGCCGACGACACGCGCGTGAAGTCGAGCGGATAGCGCTCGAACGCAGGCCCTGCGCTGACGCCGTCTTTCGAGTAGTAGACCGGTTGGCCGTGAAGATTTTTCTGAAGGAACACGTCGTGCGCGGTCGAGCCTCGCATGATGCGCACCGCGAGCGGTTGGCGCGATGCGTCTTTGCTGTTGTCGCTACCGGTGTCGAATACGGCGCTCACGCGGTCGCCAGGTCGCAGATCGCGCGACAGATCGAGCTCGTCGCGAAACGCGCGCGACAGAATGGCTGTGGTGCCCGCATCGACGCCGATGCTCTGCGCGGCCGCCGCGAATGTACGCTCGACCGGCGCTTCCCTCACGGTGTACGCGGGAGCTTGCGCAGCGGGCGCGACCGGTGCGGGTGCCGACGCCGGTCTCGGCACGCGGGCAACGGCCTGCGTCGAGTCCTTGCTCAGGAGCGAGACGTCGGGGTCGACGTTGCGCGCGGCGCGTTCATGAGTGACGAGATAGGCGGCGCACGCCGAGCTCATTGCGCATACGACAATGATTTTGCTGGCGCGCCCCGACAGAAGACGAGCTACAGATAGAGGCATGGTCAGGAACGACTGTCGACCATCGCATGCGCGAAAGGCACGCACGGCGAGGTGGTTTCGTTGAATCAGCGTCTCCAGGCACTGCATAAGACGCTGCATGAGGCTCGGGGCAGCCTATGGTTGCTTTCTTAAGTCAGCCTTAAGCTGCCCCCAAATGAGCCTGCGATGCGGCGAGGGCGCGCGCTCGAACTTTGGCCGCTGAGGCACGACGGGCATGACGGCGCAATCGCGCTGCGCCGGCGAGAGAACTAGCCGGGATATTCGACTCGGCCGCGCGGACGTGGACCGGGTTACGACAACGAAGCAAGCATGTTCGACAGCCGTCGGACATGGGCCTTGAACGCGTCGCTCGTTTCGCGGTTCGTGGTGGGATTCAGATGCGAGCTTTCGGCGAGTTGCGCCTGCTCGTGAAAGTCGTTGGCGATCCTGCGCCTGATATCGTCGGGCAGCGACCGCACGATGGAGACCAGCAAAGCCTCTTCGGCATGCAGCATGCCGAGAATCGAATGTGTGTCCATACGGGAACCTCCGTGGGGAACATCGTCGGTGCCGGCCGGCAGTGGCGCCGGCGCTCCTCATGTTACCCCGTTGGTTCCGCGTCGTTGGTCGCGCGCGTTACTCGGCGATCGAATAGCGCGACGGACGAGCACGCGGCTGCTCCGCCTCACGCTCGACGCGCGGACTCGCGCCGCGGATGAACAGGACCGCGCAAAACGCGACCATGGCCCAGATGCAAAGAATGACGGTCAAAGCGCTCATGTCAGTTTCCGGTACTTCGGGATAGTACGGTGATGCTGCCGCGTAGGCTGTCAATGCAGCGTGGACCGCTCGGGCGCACCGAACAGCAGCTCATCGATCAGGGCGGTCGTGAACGTCAGCTGCGTTTCGAGCGATTGGCGCGCGGCTTGCGCGCCCGCTTCGTCGCTTCGGGCGATGGCTGCGTGTGCCTGCGTGGCGAGACGCACGATGGCTTCGGAACCGCGTTGCAGTTCGCGCATCGCGGGGTCGTCCGGACCCGGCGTCGGCTGATCCCGTTCCGAGGTGGTGAGTTCCGGCAGGTCGGCGTCGAACCGGCGGGGTTTGTTGTGACGGGAAGACATCCGGGGGCTCCTGACGGAAAAGCGCGATATACGCGGCGGGACGAACCCAGTGTGCGCCGCCCCCCGCGTTTCAATTCATCGAACAGAAGCCGAATCTGAAGCTAATCTGGGGCTTCGGGGAAACGAGGGTTTTTACCGAGCAATTAGCGCAGGTGGGCCGCAAATCCCGTCGCGGGGACGTTGGAATTCGCGGCGCCAGCAGGAAAACGTCTACCTTGCCGGCGCGGAAAAGACTTTGAGCGGCCTCAAGCCGCCGGAACAACATCGATGCGCAATGCCTCGCCGCCAGCGGCAATCGCCAGCAGGTGATCGACGTTCGGATGCGCGCCCGGACGGTTGCGCGCGTCGGCCGTATGCTCGGCAAACAGCGCAAGGCCGTGTTCGGCCGCCTTCGCGTCGAGCGTGCCGAACGCGCCGCGCAGGTAGTTGTACACCGCGAGCGAGCCCTGCTTGCCAGGTTTGTTCTCGATGCTAGCGAGCACGGTACCGCCGCCATTGACCAGATCGATGCGTGCGATGCCGTCGATCGCCGGCATTCTGGCGAGATTTTCCTTGAAAACGTTGCTCGGTTCGATCATTGAAACCACTCCTTCCGTTCTAAAAAATGCATGGCGGGCCGTATCTTATCCGATGGGCGGCGAGCGGGCGAATTGGGGGCCACGACGGATCGGCACGCGCATCTGATACCTGGTATTCCCGGTAATTTTTCGCATGGGGACCTGGTACAACCAGCCGAGCGATACCGCGCATCCGTATAGCGCCGCGCTGATCACGGTGCGCGACGGCAAGCGCGTGATCAACCTGAACCTGAGCCAGGCGCCCGACTACAACTCGTACACGCCGTACTATCCGGCGCCGTCCTCGGGCAATCTCGCGGTGGAAACGGACTACACGTCGTTCGCGGACTTCCAGAACACGATGGCGAATAGCGACGGCTACTCGGTCAGCTACACGAATAGCCCCGCGACGAACCCGCTGTCGACCACGCCGATTGGACAGTTGCACTCCAACTTCGCCTGTACGACCAACCCGTTCGCGTTGACGGGCGGCGCCAGCCGTACGCTGACGTGGACGCTGAAGTACGCCGATCCGGCCTGATAGCGGCAAGCGCCTTCCTTCCAGTTTTCAGGCAGGAAGGCCTCGTTCGATGGTTGATAGGGGTAGCAGCAATACCGGTAGCAGAAGTTGCCTTGTTAAGGAATCTCCTGGTCGGAACAATACGGCATCGACGCAGAGAACCCGACGACGAGTCCGATTCAGGCAACTTCACCGGAGCTGGCAAACATGCGCATTTCCTTTCTGCACACGATCGAAAATAACAGACCCGTATTCGAGCACGCAGCCACCGAGATGGGTCTGCGGCCCGCCGATCTTCGCCATGCAGTGCGAGCGGACCTGCGTGAAGCGATCGACCGTGTTGGCACGTTTTCTTCCGACATACAAGCGCAAACGCGCGGTTGTCTTGTCGAACTTGCGAGCAACGCCGATGCCGTCGTCCTGACGTGCGCAACGCTCGGGCCCATAGTCGATGAGATCGGCGATGCGCCTGTGCCTTTTGTCCGGGCGGATGCCGCTCTGGCTGCCGCGGCCGCCGAAGCCGCGCAAGGCGGTGGAAAGATTGCGGTACTGTGCGCGGCGGAAGGCGCGATCGAATCCAATCGGAAACTCTTCACGAGGTATGCGGAAGAACGTTCCGCGTCGGTGGAGATTATCCACGTGCCGCAAGTTTGGACACTGTTCCGCAGCAGTGAAATGAATGCATGCTTCGCGGCGCTCGCATCGGCGACGAAACATGCCTATGCGGCAGGCGCGAGCGTCGTCGCGTTTGCTCATCCGTGGATGGCGCCGGCAGTTGACCTCGCGAGCGAAGTCGGCGAAGGCAAGCGGCTTCTCGATAGTGCGCGCGCGGCGTTGAATGCCGTTATGCAGCGGGTCAACCCGGCGCCAGCTGAAAAGCGTTGATCGAGAAGTCCGCGTGCGAGCAGCAGTTCGCCACGCCGAAAAAAAGCCCGCTTCCGCGGGCAACCCTTCTCTACCCAGCAGCGCCACGCGTGAACAGCATCACCCCTTCGTCGCGCCAAACGTCAGGCCCGCGACGAAATGCTTCTGCATCGCAAAGAACATCATGACCGATGGCAGCGCCGCCAGAATCGATCCCGCCGAAACGAGATTCCACGCGGTCGTCCACTGCCCTTTCAGCGCGGCCACGCCGACCGTGATCGGCGCGGCGTCATCGCCTTGCGTCAGACACAAGGCCCAGAAATAGTCGTTCCACACGAACGTGAACACGAGGATCGCCAACGCCGCGAGCGCCGGACGAATCAGCGGCAGCACGATCCTGAAGAACACGGTCCACTCGTTCGCCCCTTCGATGCGCGCCGCCTCGACCAGCTCGAATGGCAGCTGCTTGATGAAGTTGCGCAGAAACAGCGCGCAAAAGCCGGTCTGGAACGACACATGAAACAGAATCAGCGCGCTCACGGTATTGAACAGACCGAGTTGCAACGACAGATCCCGCACCGGAATCATCAACACCTGAACCGGCACGAAGTTGCCCGCGACGAACGTCGCGAACAACGTCGAATTGCCGCGAAAGCGATAGATCGCCAAGGCAAAGCCCGCCATCGCCGCGAGTGCGATCGAACCCACTACGGAAGGAACCGTAATCAGCACGCTATTCCAGAAGTAATGCAGCATCGGCGACGTCGTCAATGCCTCGCGATAGTTATCGAACATCGCGAAGTGCTTCGGCCATCCCCAGTAATTGCCCTCGCTCAGTTCTTCGGTCGAACGCACGGACGTGACCAGCACCGCGATCATCGGCAACAGCCAGATCACGAGTGCAATCGGCAACGTCAGTTTGTACGCGCGGCGCGTGGCCGGCTTCCATTTGTCGATCGGAATCGGAAACATCAGCGGCTCCTCATTGCTCGGCGCGCAGCATTCGCCGCAGGTGATAGACGATGTACACGAGCATGATGCCGAACAGCACCACCGCGATCGCCGCCGAATAGCCGATGCGGTAGTACTTGATCGCCTGGTCGTACATGAAATAGGCGAGCACCGTCGAGCTTTCGAACGGACCGCCGCCCGTCATCACCGAAATCAGATCGAAGCTGCGCAGCGCGCCGATGATCGTCACGACGATCGCCATGAACGTCGTGGGCCGCAACTGCGGCAGGATGACATGCCAGAGCATCGACCAGCCCTGCGCGCCTTCCATTCGCGCAGCTTCGATCTGCTCGGCGTTCAACGTGGTCAAGCCGGTCAGATAAAGAATCATGCAGTACGCGGTTTGCGGCCACAGCGCCGCGAACACGATGCCGAGCGTCGCATAGCGCGGATCGCCGAGCACCGGCACGCCGTGGCCGAGCATCATCGCGAGCAGGCCGAAGGTCGGATCGTAGAACCATGAAAAGATCAGTCCGACCACGACCCCCGACAACACGAATGGCGCGAAAAACAGCGACTTGACGATACGGATGCCCGCCACCGCCTGATTCAGATACAGCGCGACGGCGAGGCCCATCGGCGGTGCGAGCAAAAACAGCACGAGCCAGATCAGGTTGTTCTTGAGCGCCGTATAGAACGTGGGCGTATGGACCAGCTCGATGTAGTTCGCGAGGCCGACGAAGGTCGGCTCGGTCATCCCATCCCAGTTGAAGAAGCTCAGGCGGATCGTCGAGAGGATCGGCCACACCACGTACACGGCCACCATGAAGCAGGCCGGCGCGAGAAACAGGAACGCGGCGCGCCGCTGCCGCCGCGCGGTCGGCGTGGGGCCGCGCCGGCGCGACGCGACCGACGCGCCGCTCAGCGCACCGCCCGACGCCGGCAAGCCCGGGCCGCCGGGTTCAACAGGACCGTCGACGCTATGACGGCTGACGGAATGCGACACGATCAATCTCCCGATCCAATCCGATGCATCGGACAGCGGCCTTGCGGCCGCCGCCGCTCACTTCTTGTAGATACGCTGACGCGTCTGCTCGAGCTGCGCGAGGATGTCGTCCAGTTTCGACGGATCGGAGACGAACTGCTGCATCCCCTTCATCCCTTCGTCGGCCATTTCCTTCGTCATGTCGCGATCGTAGAACTGCGCAATGCCGCCCTTCGTGTTCGACAGGATCTGGAAGCCGATCTTCGAAATCGGATCTTCAGGCTCCGGCGATTTGCTGTTCGCCGACAACGAGCCGAGTCCCTTTGCGAGTTGCGCACCGATCTGAGGCGTCTCGACGAACGCAAGGAACGTGTGCGCATCGGACTTGTTCTTCGCTTTCGACGGAATATGCAGCGATTCGACCGGCCCGTCCTCGGCGGTCGGCACCCTGGAGTCGATGATCGGGAACTGGAAGTACCCCATTTGCGGCTTCACGTTGTCCGGGAAACCCGCCGCAATGAACGTCCCCATCAGCATCATGGCAGCCTTGCCCTGGAACAGGAACGGCTGCACCGCGTCGAGATCGTAGGACAGTGAATTGTTGATGAAGTAGCCGTCGTCGATCAGTTGCTTCCACGTCGTATAGACCTTCTTCACGCGCGGATCGGTGTACGGAATTTCGCCGGCCATCAGCTTCTGGTGAAACGCATTGCCGTTCAGGCGCAGATCGAGATAATCGAACCAGCCGGCCAGCGTCCAGGCATCGCGGCCCGCCACGGCGATCGGCGCAATGCCGGCGGCCTTCAGCTTTTTCGCGGCGTCGAGAAACTCGTCCCACGTTTTCGGCTCGCCCTTGATGCCGGCCTTCTCGAACAGGTCCTTGCGATAGAACATCCCCCACGAGTAGTACACGGTCGGCGCGGCATACTGCTTGCCCTTGTACGACGATGCTTCCTTCGTCGACGCATACATGTCGTTCCAGCCGTTCTTCTGCCAGTCGCCGGTCAGATCCTCGAACAGGCCACGCTGCGCGTAATACGCCATACGCTCGCCGTCGTGCCAGTTGACGATATCGGGCGCGACAGTCGAAAGCCAACCCGGCAACTGAACCTTGTAGGCTTCCTCATCGATGAACGACACCTTCACGTCGATCCCGGGATGCGCCTTCTTGAACTCGTCGACCACCTGCTGCCAAACCGCGCGCTGGCTCGCGCCCTTGTACGCGATGTTCATCGCGAGCGTGGCCGCCTGCGCGGTGCCGACGACCGAGGTCCCCGCGGCAACCGCGGCCAGCGCGAGCGCCAACAGAATCTTGCGTGGTTTCAGTTTCATCCTGACTGTCTCCTTCATTCCATGGTTTTTACGTCGTTGTCGCTTCTAGCTTCTATATCGAATGACTGCGTGGAATTGCCAAGGCCGGACTTCTATTGCGAGCGGTAGACCGCTACCCCTTGCGGCGCCACCTCCCGGGAGCCGATCACGAATGCGTCGTCGGAAATGTCGTCGAGCGTGTGGGTGCGATCGCCATAGTTGAACACATACGTCATTCCGCCGCGACGGCTGATGCGCACGCTGTCGCCGAGTGCCTGCGTTTCGAGGCCCGCTTCCTGCGCGATGCGCGCGAACAGGCGCACGGTCAAGGCGTCGTCGAACAGGCTCGCAAAGTAGTGATACGCGCCGCTTCGCACGTATGCCGGATGATCGTCCGCGAAACGCGCGCGCACGTCGAATGAAGATGATGCATCGCTGTCGATGAAATCGCGCCAGTGTCGCGCGAAGCCCTCGGCGGCACCGCCCTGCTGTTCCAGCACCACCGCTTCGGTCACGTTCGGCCGCATCGATTCGACGCGCCACACGCGCAGCGGCAGCACCGACGTCAATGCGCCCGGCGGCAGATTCGCCGGAATCCGCAGCTCGCGCGTCTTCGAGCCGGTGCGTGGACCGAGCACGACCTGCGCGCCCGAGCGCGCGAGACGTTCGGCGAAATCGTTGGGCACGACCGGCAGCGGCGGCACGACGACGAGGCTATAACCATCGAACGATGCATCGACCGGCACGACATCGACGTCGAGTCCGAGCGCGCGCAAAGCCGAGTAGTACTCGAACGCGAACCGCGGATAGTGAAAGTCCGCGCCCTGCGGATGAATCTCGAACAACCACTTCGCTTCATAGTCGTAGACGAGCGCGACTTTCGAGCGGATCGACGCATTGGCATCGGCGTTCGCGGCGAGCACCGCGTGAATTTCCGACGCCACCCGCGATGCTTCATTGCCGCCGACGTCGAGCCGGTTATCGGGCGTATTGAGGCCCGCGTGCATCTGCTCCTGCGCGAACGGCGCCTGACGCCAGCGGAAATACGACACGCAGCCCGCGCCGTGGGCGAACGCTTCCCAGCTCCACAGCCGCACCATGCCCGGCAGCGGCGCCGGATTCCACTGCGCCCAGTTCACCGGTCCCGGCTGCTGCTCCATCACCCAGAACGGCAGCTTCGACATGCCGCGATACACGTCGTGATTGAACGACGCGAAGTCCGGATGACCAGTGCGCAACCAGCGCGCCTTGATGTCCGGCGCGAACCACTGCTCTTCGAGCGCGCCGAGCGGATAGCTGTCCCACGTTGCGACGTCGAGATCGGCCGCGACCTTGTAGTGATCGAACTCGGTGAAGAGCTGCATGAAGTTGTGCGCGACGGGCCGCTCCGGCGAATGCGCGCGAATGATCTCGACCTGCATGCGGTTGTAGCGCGCCACTTCGTCGGATGCGAAGCGCCGGTAGTCGAGACGATGCGAAGGATGCGCCTCGGTCACGGTGCCGACCGGCGCGTCGATTTCTTCGAAGCCGCGGTACTCCATGCTCCAGAACACTGTGCCCCACGCCTCGTTCAACGCCTGGATCGTGCGATAACGCGCCTTCAGCCACTCGCGAAAGCGCGCGACCGCGGCCGCCGAATAACTGACCACCGTGTGATGACAGCCAAACTCGTTATCGGTCTGCCAGAAAGCGACCGCCGGGTGCTTGCCGTAACGCTCCGCCACCGCCGTGCAAATACGACGCGAAGCCTCGAAATACGCGGGCGACGAGAAGTCGTAATGACGCCGCGAGCCGAACCCGCGCGGCCGTCCATCGGCGCCGACCGGCAGGATCTCCGGATGACGATCGATCAGCCACTTCGGCGGCGTCGCGGTCGGCGTACACATGACGACCTTCAGGCCAGCCGCGCCGAGCACGTCGACGGCGCGATCGAGCCAGCCCCAGTCGTATTCGCCGGGAGTCGGCTCGATCCGGCTCCAGGCGAATTCCGCAATCCGCACCTGCTCGATGCCGAGCGCTTTCATGCGGCGCGCGTCGTCGTCCCACATCGACTCGGGCCAGTGCTCCGGGTAATAACAGACTCCAAGACGCATCCCTATGTCCCCAGTGTTTTTCAAGCGTAGTGTTCGACGGATTCGAGCGACGCGGCCGCGAAACCGTCCTCGGTAAACAGATGACAGGCCGTGCGCGACACCCGCAGGCTCGCGCGATCGCCTGGAGCGAGGCGCGTGTTGCCGGGCGCCTTGGCGATCAGAACGGCGCCGCCGGGTTGATCGAGGTGCACGTAGCTGTGTTCGCCAAGCTGCTCGACGAGCGATACGGTGCGCGCGAGCACGCCGTCTTGCGACGCGGCCGCATTCGTCGTGGCCGATGCATCGACGAACTCGAGATGCTCGGGACGCACGCCGAGCGTGACCGGCTGCGCCGGCTGCAATCCGGCGCCGCCGACCGGCACGCGCACTTTCTCGCCGGTGTGATCGAGCGTGACGAGCACGCCCTGCGCATCGAGTGACGCCACCTTGCCCGGCAGGAAATTCATTCGCGGCGAGCCGATAAAGCCGGCCACGAAGCGGCTTTTCGGGCGGTGATACAGCTCGAGCGGCGCGCCGATTTGCGCGATGCTGCCGTAACGCTCGGTGTCCTTGCCCGAATGCAGCAGCACGATCTTGTCGGCGAGCGTCATCGCTTCGATCTGATCGTGCGTCACGTAGACCACGCTCGCCTTCGCAAACTGCTTATGCAGACGCGCGATTTCGACGCGCGTTTGTCCGCGCAAGGTTGCATCGAGATTGGACAGCGGTTCGTCGAACAGAAACACGCCGGGCTCGCGAACGATCGCGCGGCCGATCGCGACGCGCTGCCGCTGCCCGCCCGACAGCGCCTTCGGCTTGCGCTCGAGCAGTGCCTCGAGTTGCAGGATGCGCGCGGCTTCACGCACCTTGCGCTCGATTTCATCCTTCGGGGTCTTCGCGAGTTTCAGGCCGAACGCCATGTTCTCGAACACGCTCATGTGCGGAAACAGCGCATAGCTCTGGAACACCATCGCTACGCCACGCTGCGCGGCCGGCACGTCGTTGACGATCTTCCCGCCAATCGACAGGTCGCCGTCGGTCACATCCTCGAGCCCGGCGATCATGCGCAACAGCGTTGACTTGCCGCAACCCGACGGGCCGAGAAACACGCAGAACTCGTTTTCGCCGATGTCCAGATCGACGTTGCGAATCACCGGCGCACCGTCGCCATACGCCTTCTGCACGCCTCGTAACGAAATGCTCGCCATTGCATCGACTCCGTGATTTAATCGGCGCGAAGTCGGAGATTAAGCGCTTAATCAGCATGACCAAAAAATCGATCGCAAGGCGATCGTTGGTCTGTCTCCGATATCGTTTTGTACGTTGGTTCGAGGACAGATGTTGCCGCGCCTCGCGCCGCGACGCAAATGTCGGACAGCCATCCCAAATACTGACCATATCATGCCCACACTCAGCGAAGTCGCGCGTCATGCCGGCGTCACGCCAGCGACGGTGTCCAACGTGCTGCGCAAGCGCGGCCGCGTTGGCGAAACGACCCGGCAACGCGTGCTCGAGGCAGTCGCGGCGCTCGGCTATCGCCCGCATCTCGCCGCACGCGCGCTCGCCGAGGGCCGCGCGCCGACGCTCGCGCTGATGGTGTCGAGCATCGCGAATCCGTTCTATCCGGAGTTCGCGCTCGCGGTCGAACGCGCTGCGCGCACGAGCGGCCACTTCGTGATCATCTGCAATACCAACGACGATCCGCTAAGCGGCCGCGCGTACCTCGACCAGATCGCCGGCACCTTGTCCGAAGGCGTGCTCGTGACCAACGCGAACCTCGATTTCGCCGATCTGCACAAGACCGAAGCGCGCGGCACGCCGGTCGTGCTGTGCATGTGGGAGCGGCCCACCGAGCCGCCCGGGCTGCCGTGCGTCGCGGTCGATTTCCGGCTGGCCGGCAAGCTGGCCGGCGAGCATCTGCTCGAACTCGGGCATCGGCGCTTTGGTGCGATCGTCGGCAGCAAGGCGTCGGGCATTCACGCGGCGCGCTTCGAAGGTTTCGTCGACGCGTTGCGCGCGGCCGGTGTGACGAGAAATCGCGTGCGGCACGCGGCCGACACGATCCACGGCGGCTACCTGGCGGCCCGCGCGCTGCTCGAAGCCGATCCGCAACTCAGCGCGATCTTCGCGACCAACGATTTGCCTGCGCTCGGCGCGATGCACGCGGCCGCGGATCTCGGCCTGCGCGTGCCGGACGATCTGTCCGTGATCGGCATCACCGACATCCAGCTCGCGCGCGAGTCGCGCCCCGCACTGACGACGGTGGCGGTGCCGACGGTCGAGGTCGCCGGACTTGCAGTGGAACTGCTGCGCGAGCTGATCGAGACTTCGTACGGACAGCCGGGACGCGTCGAGCGGGACATGCCGGCGCCCGTGCCGATGCGGATTTCGTCCGAGCCGAAACTGGTCGTGCGCGCATCGACGACCGCACCGCGTTCGCGTTGATGTGGCGGTTACAGCCGCGCCGCAACGTTGCAGTTCGTAGCAGTTGGACCAGGCTCGGCCAGCTTGCCGCGCGTCAACTCTCGCGTGACGAGGCCGGCGCGCACCGACCGCCAACGCAATGCAGGCCAATCCCGCGGAAACCGTCGCGAACGCGACGTTCGCCCACAAATGTCCGACCCGGGTCGACAGCAGCGCTATGCCGACCGCCGGCAACGAGTTGCCGGTGTACTAGCAGAGCAGATACGCCGATAGCAATTCGGCGCGTTGGTCCGTGGGCGCGATCCGGTTGATCTCCTGCGAGCGCCGCCAACGCCGCGGTGACCAGAAAGTCGTCGCTGCCACCAGTGCGAAGGCATGGGTCTCTCCGAAAGGTTCGCATTCTGTCGACGCGAGCATGCGCTGTTCCGCCGCAACCTCTCGCAAACGTTCAGCGCCCACTGAAAAAGCGCGTTACGCACCTCGAATTGCGTTGAAAAACCATCGCTGACATTTCAACCCGATTTCAGACGGGCCAGGACTTTCCCCAAGCCGAGAAGCGCCGCTTCGCACTGCAGCACAGCGCGAAAGCGTTACGACACAAGGCTTTCAGCCTGCACGCGGTTCGCGGCGCGGCGAATTTCCGCGTTCACATTTCCTTGATGAGCGGTCGCGCGCCTGCTGTGGTGAGCGATTCACTGCGCGGCAACGTTCGTCGCCGCAGGCGTCGATCCCGCCGGCGCCGCCGTCACCGTTTTCTGAACCGGCTTGTCGAGCAACGGCTGCAACGCCGGTGCCATCGACTTCAGCAGCTGCACCGCCAGCGCACTCGTGAAGTCGTAACGCGCGGCATACGGCTCGTGCACCCACGCGGTCAAGGTGCCGTAGAAGCGGTCGCCGAGCGCGAACACGAAGGTCGCGCTGCGATTCACCTTGCGCGACTCGATCAACCGCGCGCCCTTCGCGTACACGTTCAAGCGCTGATCGCCGGTGCCGGTCTTGCCATAGACTTCGAGCGTTTCGCCGTCCGGGAACGTCATGCCTTGCGCGAGACGCCTCGCGGTGCCACCCGTCACGACGTCGCGCAACAGCATCCGCACCTCCCCGGCAATCTCCGGCGACACCTGCTGCTGCGGCGCGACCACCGCGCGCCTGAAATGCGTTTCGTACGGCGTATCTTTCGCGAAGTCGATTTGCGTCAGCGTTTCGGTCGGCACCATGTTGCCGCCGTTCGCGATCACGCCGATCAGTTGCGCGAGCGCCGCCGGACGATCGCCCGACGCGCCGATCGCCGCCGCATACGACGGCGTCAGCGACGCGAACGGATAGCCGAGCGCCTGCCAAGATTTGCCGATCGCGTCGTAGGCGCGCAGCTCGACCATGCGCTTGATGCGGTGATCCTGGGTCACGTGATAGCGCGTCTTGAAGAGCCACGAGTAAGTCGACAGGCGCACGTCCTGGCTCGCGGCTTCGATCTGCGCAAGCGTCGCATCCGGATGCGAGCGCAGGTAGTTCAGCGTCCATAGTTCGAGCGGATGCACACTCGAAATATAGCCGCGGTCGTTCAGGTTGAAGCGGTTGATGCCGTACTTGTCGTACAGATTCGCGAGATCTTCGTCGTCGAGCATCGAAGCCGCCGGCGTGTTCTTCAGCGCCGCGTACATCATCCTGTTGAACCACGCGTTCGATTGATCCGGCGCGACGCTGCGCAACGCGGTCGCCACTTTCGGGGGCGACTTGCGCACCCCGAGCAGCAATAGCGTGATCTGCTGATCAGGCGTCTTGCCGTGGTACTTCGTGTAGAAACGCTTCATGTACACGCGGCTTTCCTGATCGGCGAAACGTGTCAGGTACATCTTGCGGGTCGCCGGATCGCCGAGCCATTGCGACGACGGCCCGGTGGTCTGCACCATTTCATAGTGCACGATATCGCGCATCAGCCGCACGAACACGAGGTTCACCGAATGCTGGAACGCGCGATGCACGGTCAGGATGCGGCTGTTGTCGTCGGACTCGAAGTTCGTGAAGGTCTGCGCGCCGCCGCCCGTAAAGAACGTTTCGCCCGGGCTCGCCGAGTATTTACGCTCGACGGCGGCGTCGAGCATAGGCTGCAGCGAATGGTCGCGCGTGTGCAGCAGATAGTCGATCGCCCAGCGCGTCAGCCGATCGTTCGGATCGGGCGTGATCGCCTTCAGCTCGGCATTGCTCAGCGATGCGTAACGTGTGTGCAAATCGGTGACGATCTGCAGATACGTGATGACGGTGCGCAGTTTCGCGGTCGAGCCGAGGTTCAGGCGCGCGCCGGAATTGATGTCGAACGGCTGGTTCACGCTATCGGTCTGCACGCGCACGAGGTTCGCGTCGCCGTGCCGCTCGAACAGCGTGAAGCTGTAGGCGATATGCGACGGATCGTCGGACCCGCGCAACATTTCGTAGCCGACGAGACCCGCGGCCTTCGCGCCGTCTTTCGTCGCGGCGGCGGCGAGGCGCTCGGCAACGGCCTGTTGCACGTCATTGTTCAGCGTGCCTGTCGCCTGCACGTCGAGGCGGTCCAGTTCATAGAAACTACGCACGCCGAGCGCGGCGAGCAGATGCGAGCGCATCGACGTGACGGCCTTGCGCGACACGAACGAACCGAGATCCGGTGTGCTGCGCGGCGCGCGATGCAGTTCGACGTGCGCCGCCAGCGCCGCGTCGCGCAACTGCTCGGTGATCACGCCGCCACTCGCGAGCAGCCGCATGTAGCTGTCGGTCAGCCGTTCGAGCTCGGGATAGCCGCGCTGCAGAAAAAACGACGGCGCGCGCTGCGCGATCATCAGCGACAGCACTTCGCGAAACGCCAGACCCTGGTCGGGCAGATTTGCATCGGTCGACGGCGCCTTCAGCAGCCGGTTGGTCTCGCGGAAATCGCGCCCATACCAGGCGGCGAGCCCATCGCCGATACCGTTGATTTCGCCGACGCCGGGCTGCGCGGCAAGCGGCACCGAGTTCAGATAATGGACCACGATCTGTTCGCGCGCGGGCAGCGTTTGCGGTCCGTTCAGATAAGCGCGCACCGACGCCGACGCGATTTGTCGCAGCTTTTCCGGCGGCGTCGCGGTGCGGCCCCCCGCCGAGTGACGGAATTTCTCGATCTGCGTCGCGAGCGTGCTGCCGCCGGGCGTCTGCTGATGACGATTGAACACGCGCGCGCCCTGGTCGACGAGCGCGCGGCTGAAGCGCCCCCAGTCGATCGCCGGATTGCGGTTCGGCTGATCCGGATCGAGCAGATAGCGGTCTTCGATGAACAGCAGCGAGTTCACCACGAGCGGCGGAATCGCGCCGAAGCTGTCGTACACGCGAACGGGAAACTGAGCGCTGTATAGCGGCACGCCGGTGCCGTCGAACAATTGCAGGCCGGCCGTGTCTTTTTCGTCGTAAGGCAGGAACAGGCCGTCATCGGCTAATGAAAGCATGCGTTCTGAGTCGCGCGCCTGCGAGCTGATTTCGAAGCCATGTTGCAACAGACGCTGCTGGATAGCCGGCAACAGCGCGTAGCCGAGGCGCGCGTCGTACGGGCCCTTGTCGGCTTGCGGAAAGCGGATGGAAGGACTGGGACCGTCGGCGACCGAAAAAGCGACGTCGCGGGTCAGCTCGGAAAGGTACCGCGCCTGCAGTCGCGAGGTCTCGATCTCGATCTGCACGAGCCGCGCAATCAGCGCCACCGCGAGCAGCAAAAACGCGCCAAGCCCCCATTTGAGCCAACGCCAACTCCGCACGGGCACGGTGCTGGTCGCGCGAAGCGGAAACCGAAGCGGTGGCCGATTCATGGCTGCTCTCCCCGAGCGATGGCCAGGGTGTCGAGCCTGGCTCAGTTCATTCAAACCAGTGTAGCTCGGAACGAGAAACCCTCATCGGTTCGGATTGATGCGACAGTGTCGCGGCTACAACACCTGCTGGCGTCGGATGACAAAACGCGAACCGGCATGAGATATTGAAGCTCTTTTCACACGAATAACAAACCGCCTTTTCGGGCGGTTTTGCCGTTTCTGGCGGGCCTTGCCGAAAGAAAGTCGCTTTTTTGCTGGCATTCTTACCGGCAACCGGACGGACGGCTGAGCGATTTGACTGCGCCGCGCCTAAATTCGCGCTTTCGTCTGTGCATGCAGCAGCGCGATAAACCGTTCCGCCGGCGGCGACAGCACGCCGCCCTTGCGCGTGACGATGCCGAACGTCTGCGATGGCGATTTGAGCCTGACCGGCACGACGCGCAGCATCTTGTGCCGCACGAACGGCCCGGCAATTGCGCTCGGCAGCAGCGAAACGAGTTCGGCGCTGCTTTGCAGCAGTGCAACGGTCACGAACGTGGAAGCCGTCGAAATCGGATTGTCGGGCATGTCGAGGCCGGCGAGATCCATCTCGCGTTCGAGCAGCGCATGCAGCGGCATGTGTGACGGATACATGACCCAGCGATGCCCGGCGAGATCGCGCAACATCATCTCGCGGCGCGGCAACGGCGCATGCTGATAACCGACCACCACCGCCAACGGCTCGTCGCCGAGCGGACGATACTGATACTTCGACGGATCGGCCGCGACCGCCGCTCGGCCGACCACCAGATCGAGCCGCCCGTCGTCGAGCTGCGCGAGCATTCGTGCGCTGGTGTCCTCGACCACTTCGATCGACAGACCCGGTTGCGCCGCATGCAATTGATTCAGCGCGGGCACCACGCAGTCGGGAATCGCACCCATGATCGCGCCGAGCGCGAGCCGCCCGCCGCGCCCCGAACGAATTTCGGCGACGTCCTGGCAGAGCGCGGTGAGGTCCGACGTCACGACGCGCGCATATCGGATCACGCAATGACCGAGCTGGTTCGGGATCATGCCGCTTTTCGAGCGCTCGAAAAGCGGCGCGTCGAGCATCGATTCGAGCTCCTGCAGCGCCTTGCTCGCCGCCGATTGCGTCATCGACATCACGCCGGCCGCTTTGTGCAGCGATTTGTGATCGTCGAGCGCGATCAGCAGATGCAGCTGCTTCATGCGCAGCTTCGACAGCAGGACGTTGAGCGTGTCTTTCATCGGTGGGGTGAGTCTCAAAAGCGATCACGATATGGAAACAATTCAATATACCCGCGAGGCCCAGCGCCGTATAGTTGCCGAAGGAGACATTCATCCAGTTGCGCCGCCCGTTCGCGGGCTCGAGCGCAATCCTTCCATCCCCGTACGGACCACATCGCCATGAGCCAAGCGTCACACTCTCCCGCCCTGCGCGGCGTCTTCCCCGTCGTGCCGACGATCTTCGACGACGCCGGGCGTCTCGACCTCGAAGGCCAGAAGCGCTGCCTCGATTTCATGATCGACGCCGGCTCGAACGGCCTGTGCATTCTCGCGAACTTCTCCGAGCAGTTCGCGCTGTCCGACGACGAGCGCGACACACTGATGCATCTCGCGCTCGAACACGTCGCGGGCCGCGTGCCGGTGATCGTCACGACCACGCACTTCAGCTCGTACCAGTGCGCGGAGCGCAGCCGCGCAGCGCAGGCCGCGGGCGCCGCGATGGTGATGGTCATGCCGCCGTATCACGGCGCGACGATCCGCATCGGCGAGCGCGGCGTCTACGAGTTCTATCGTACGGTGTCCGATGCCATCCAGATTCCGATCATGATCCAGGACGCGCCGGTCAGCGGCACGCCGTTGTCCGCGCCGTTCCTCGCTCGCATGGCGCGCGAGATCGACAACGTGTCGTACTTCAAGATCGAAACGCCGCAGGCCGCGAACAAGCTGCGCGAGCTGATCGAACTGGGCGGCGACGCGATCGTCGGTCCGTGGGACGGCGAGGAAGCAATCACGCTGATGGCCGACCTCGATGCGGGCGCGACGGGCTCGATGACGGGCGGCGGTTATGCCGATGGCATCCGCCTGATCGTCGACGCCTATGCGGCCGGTGATACCGAGGCCGCCGCCGCGCACTATCAGCAGTGGCTGCCGCTGATCAACTACGAGAATCGCCAGGGCGGCCTCGCATCGTGCAAGGCGCTGATGAAGGAAGGCGGCGTGATCGGTTCGGACGCGGTGCGTCACCCGCTGCCGCAGATGCATCCGGCGACGCGCGAAGGACTGTTGAAGATCGCACGCCGGCTCGATCCGCTGGTGTTGCGCTGGGGTCGATAACGCAGAACGAAGCGCGGCGGGGCGCCTGTCGACGTGTGGGCTCACGCGGGCTGGACGGGCACACGCGATTGCCGCTAACCTAGGGCCCCATGCAAAGTTTCTACGAAGCCACCGTCACCCGCTCCTCCGCCTGCGCGCCGCTCAACGGCCGACGCAGCGCGCACGTCTGCATCGTCGGCGGCGGACTTGCGGGACTCTCCACCGCGCTGGGACTCGCCGAACGCGGCGTCGAAGACGTCGTCGTGCTCGAGGCGCAGCAGGTCGGCTTCGGCGCATCGGGACGCAACGGCGGCTTCGTGTTCGGCGGCTACAGCCTCGATTGCGCCGACCTGCTGAAGACGCTCGGGCCGACTCGCGCGCGCGAACTCTATGCGCTGACCACCGACGCGGTCGAGCTGATGCGCAAGCGAATTGCGCGCTATCGGATCGATTGCGACGCGACCGATGCCGGCGTGATCCTCGCGAACTGGTTCGACGAACCTGCGCGTCTCGAAGCCCAACGGCGTCTGATGCGCGATTCGTTCGGCGTCGACTGGGAACCGATCGCTGCCAACCAACTCGCCGCGCAACTGAAAACGAGCCGCTATCACGGCGGCCTGTTCGAGCGCAACGCGTTCCATTTTCATCCGCTCAAGTACGTTGTCGGCGTCGCCGCGGCGGCCGCGCAAGCGGGCGTGACGATACACGAGCGCTCGCCGGCCGTCAGCTTGCGGCGCGACGGCGCGGGCTTCGTCGTCGAGACGCCGCAAGGTGCGCTCGACGCGCGTCACGTCGTGATGGCGGGCGGCGGCTATGCACGCAACGTGTACGCGCGCGTCGAGCGCGCGGTGCTGCCTATCGCCACCTACGTGATGGCAACGGAGCCGCTCGGCGAACGCTTGCACGACGCAATCGCCACACGCGCCGCGATCTATGACACCCGCTTCGCGTTCGACTACTACCGCCCGTTGCCCGACACCCGCATCCTGTGGGGCGGCCGCATCTCCGTGCGCGACCGCGAGCCCGAGGCGATCGCGCGTCTGTTGCGACAGGACCTGCTGAAGGTCTATCCGCAGCTGCGCGACGTGCGCATCGAGCACGCATGGGGCGGCCTGATGAGCTACGCGCGACACAAGATGCCGCAGATCGGCCAAAGCACGGACGGCGTCTGGTACGCGGTCGGTTTCGGCGGACACGGCATGGCGCCGACCACGCTGTCGGGCGAACTGCTGGCCGCGGCTATCTCCGGTGAACGGCCGGTGCCCGACGCGTTCGCGACCTTCGGCCTCACGCGCACGTACGGCGCGCTCGGTCTCGCGGCCGCGCAGCTCACGTACACCGCGATGCAAACACGCGACGCACTCGCCGCGCGCCGCCGGCCCACGCGCCCGGTCGCGTAAGCGCCACGCAAGCTCCTTCGAGATGCCTTCGTCGATGCCCGGGACCCACGCCAGAGGCCCGTTTCGCCATGCTAGAATGCGCCGTCACTGCCGCTCGAAACCACAATGAAAAAGGGAAGCAAGGCCGCCGAGCCTGATACCAACGGCATCGTGTCTGGCACGCCGCACGCTGGCGCGCGACGTACCGGCGCCAGGCGTACCGACGTCCCGCGTGTGGACGCCCCACGCAAATACGATCCCGAGCAGACTAAGCGCAACATCCTCGACGTCGCGACCCAGGAGTTCTCCGCGATGGGGCTGACGGGTGCCCGCGTCGACGCGATCGCGGAACGCACGAACACCACCAAGCGCATGCTGTACTACTACTTCGGCAGCAAGGAAGGGTTGTACCAGGCGGTGCTGGAAAAGGTATATGGAGACATTCGCGCGCTCGAACAGGACCTGCACATCAGCGAACTCGATCCGGTCGAAGGCATGCGCGCGCTGGTCGAATTCACGTTCGACTACCACGACCGCCAGCGCGATTTCGTGCGCCTCGTGACGATCGAAAACATTCACGGCGCGAAGTACGTCGAGCAGGTCAAGACGTTCAAAGGACGCAACGTCACCGTGATTCACACGATCGAGGATCTGCTCGCGCGCGGCATCGCGGCGGGCCAGTTCCGCAGCGACATCGATCCGATCGATCTGCATCTGATGATCAGCTCGCTGTGTTTCCATCGCGTGGGCAACCGGCATACGTTCGGCACCGCGTTTGGGCGCGATCCGTCGCATCCGCGGCTGCGGGCGCGGCATCGGGCGATGATCGTCGATGCGATCTTGCGGTTCGTGAAGAAGGACGATTGACGCCGGTTGCGCGGCGACCGGCTGAAATGGAAACGGGATGTGGTGAAAGCCACATCCCGTTTTTTATCGCTTCGAGAAACGCAGCGCGTTCAGCGGCTTACTGCCCCGGCAAACCGGTGACGGCAGTCGACGTGGTTGCCGCCGCACCGCGACGACAACCGGGGATTCGAATGAAACTACGACCGTCACATGAAGTGACGGCTCAGCGGGAAGACTCAATCCACCAGCACGATCCGCTTGATATCGCCGACGACGAAGATATACGACAGCGCGCCGATCAACGCGATGACACCGATAAACACCAGCGCGCCCACGAACGAACCGGTCGCCGCGACGATCAGGCCCACCACGAGCGGCGTCACGATACCCGCCAGGTTCGCGGCGAAGTTGAAGATGCCGCCGGTCACGCCGAGCAAGCCCTCGGGCGCGATATCCGACACCAGCGTCCAGCCGAGCGCGGCCATGCCCTGCGCGAAGAACGCCACCGACAGAATCGCGATCACCACGACGTTGCTCTCGACATAGTTGGCGAGAATGATCGTCGAGGCGAGCAGCAGACCCGCGATGATTGGTAGCTTGCGCGCGACGTTCGGCGATTTGCCACGGCGCAGCAGCCAGTCGGAGAACACGCCGCCGAACATCACGCCGATCGAAGCCGCGATGAACGGCATGATCGCGAAGAAGCCGATCTTCAGCCACGCCATATGACGTTCGGTGGCGAGATACGTCGGGAACCACGTGAGGAAGAACACCAGCGTCGAATTGCCCGCGAACTGGCCGAGGCAGATGCCGGTCAACTGGCGATGCTTGAGCAGCTGGCCAATCGTGCCCCATTGGAAGCCGCTCTTCTTCGATGCCGCCGTATCCGCTGCACCCGCGGCTGCACCCGCGGCCGCACCCGCGACATCCTTGTTGCGCTGCGTGAGACCGCCGCCCGCCTCGATATAGTCGAGTTCTTCCTGATTCGCCGACGGATGATCGCGCGGCTCGCGATACAGCAGCCACCACACCACGCCGAACGCGATACCGACGCCGCCGACCACGAGGAACAGCGAGCGCCAGCCGAATGCGCCCATCAGCATGAACAGGAACGGGCTGAAAAACGCGAGGCCGATATATTCGCCGACCGTGTAGGTGCCGGTCGCCATCGCGCGCTCGCTTTGCGGAAACCACGTGGCGACCACGCGGCTATTGGTCGGAAAGCATGGCGCCTCCGAAACGCCAAGGCCGAGACGGAAGGCGAACAGCCCGCCGATGCTCCCCACGAGCCCTTGCGCGAGCGTGCAGAGCGACCAGAACGTCATCGACAGGAAGTATGTGAGCTTGCTGCCGAAGCGGTCGAGAAACAGGCCGCCCGGAATCTGCGAGGCCACGTAGCTCCACGAAAACACGGAGAACAGCAGGCCCATCAGCGCGGCGTTGATGCCGAGCTCCTTCGTCAGCTGCGGTGCCGCGATGCCGAGCACGGTGCGGTCGAGATAGTTGATCATCGTGCCGACCGCGAGCAGCGCGAGGATCTTGTAACGGGCTTTCGAACGGCGCGCGGGGCTCGCCGCCTTGTTCTGCGCGGGCGAGCCCGCGGAGCTGGATTGGAACGATTGCGTCATGGCGTGCTTGTCTCCTCGATCAGCTTGGGTGCCGGTCTCTACGCGGCCGGTTAGCGTTGCAACAACGATTGAAAGTGGGTGTAGACGCGCTCGGCGTCCGGCTCGAGGCCCGTGAAAATACGCATGGCGTCGACCGCCTGGTAGACCGCCATGCCGCCGCCACTCAGCGTGCGGCAGCCAAGCGCCTCGGCCGCCTGCAGCAGCGCGGTGCGAATCGGGAAATAGACGATGTCGGCGACCCACAGGTCGCGATGCAGCAATTCGGCCGGCAGCGGCAGGCCCGGCATTTTAGCCATACCGGTCGGGGTAGCGTGAATCAGGCCTTGCGCGACGCAGAGCGAATCTTCGAGCGACGTGCCCGCGCTGACCTTGGCTTTCGGGAAACGCGCCTGCAACTCGTCGGCGAGCGACTGCGCGCGGGCGGCATCGACGTCGAACAGCGTCAGCGACTGCGCGCCCATGTTCAGCGCCGCATGCGCGACCGCCGCGCCGGCGCCGCCGGCGCCAAGCTGCACGACGCGTTCCAGCGACACGTCCGGCAGGCCGCGCTGGAACGCACGCGCGAAGCCTGACCAGTCGGTGTTGTGACCGATACGCTTGCCGTCCTTGAACAGCACGGTGTTGACCGCGCCGAGCGCGCGGGCGTCGTCGGACAGTTCGTCGAGCAGCGGAATCACCGCCTGCTTGCACGGATACGTGATGTTCAGGCCGTTGTAACCCATCCGTTCGGCCGCCGTCAGCAGCTCCGGCAGCGCGGCGGTGTCGAGTTTCTGCGCATCGAGATCGATGCGTCGAT
The DNA here is from genome assembly GCF_014201025.1 of Paraburkholderia sp. MM5384-R2. Lineage (NCBI taxonomy): Bacteria > Pseudomonadati > Pseudomonadota > Betaproteobacteria > Burkholderiales > Burkholderiaceae > Paraburkholderia > Paraburkholderia sp. MM5384-R2. The sequence goes on along the minus strand of NZ_JACHDI010000026.1, from coordinate 34,876 downwards.
AGACATAGTGCAGTCCGAGCTTGCTGCCCTCTTCCTCGTGCATCGCGGGCGTGAGCGAACCGCTGATGCCCGAGCCGATCAGGCCGACCAGAAAGGAGTGGGGAGTGGCCCGCAAGCTCGCCTGCGCATTGGCCAACGCGGCGATCTGAGCGTCGGTCCGGGAATTTCCCCGAGTGTTCGCTTGATTGTTCGCTTGAGTGTTCATTTCGCCGCCCTATTCTTAAGAATCGTCGCCATCCGTTCCAGCGCGAGCACATAGCCCTGCGTGCCGCAGCCGACGATGATCGCGTCCGCCACCGCCGACACGTACGAGTGATGCCGGAACGCTTCGCGCCGATGCACGTTCGAGATATGCACCTCGATGACGGGCTTTTCGATCGCGCTCAATGCGTCGGCGATCGCGACCGACGTATGGGTGTAAGCGGCCGGATTGATCACGATGCCGTCGACCTTGGTGCGCGCCGCGTGCAGCCAGTCGATCAGCTGATGCTCGGCGTTCGACTGGCAGAAGTCGATCGCGAGGTCGAGGCGCTCGCCCGCGTCGCGGCACAGATTCGCGACGTCGTCGAGCGTTTGCGCGCCATAGATGGCCGGCTCGCGCGTGCCGAGCAGATTGAGGTTCGGTCCGTTCAGGACCAGTACGGAGGCAAAGCTCATGACAACGACTCCCGCAAAATAAGGTGCGACTCGAACCGCGGCACCCGCGGCGGTTCTTCGACGCATGGCGAAGTGTGCGCGCATCGGCCGTCGTCGTCATTCGGGGTTTCTACGAATTTGTACCATCTAGTTAGTTTGTATAGACTATCGAAACTCCCGGGTAGTGTGGGGTATTCTGGCCTGCGTCTTGCTTCAGTGCGTAACGAACTAGCTCATTTTTGCGCATTGCAGCAAGCCCGGCAGGCCGCGCCTCCAGGCGCGCCGCCGCGGTTTTTCTCTGAGTTTCCCCCTCGTTTGTCCGTTTTTGCAGGAGCCGTTCATGCAACGCTCGATTGCCACCGTGTCGATTAGCGGCACCCTCGTCGAGAAGCTGAGCGCGATCCGCGCGGCGGGCTTCGAAGGTGTCGAAATCTTCGAGAACGACCTGCTGTATTTCGACGGCTCGCCCGCCGACGTGCGCCGCATCGCCGCCGACCTCGGCCTGAAGATCATGCTGTTCCAGCCGTTTCGCGATTTCGACGGCGTCAGTCCCGAACGGCTCGAGCGTAATCTCGACCGCGCGAAGCGCAAGTTCGACGTAATGCACGAGCTAGGCACGGACCGCATCCTCGTGTGCAGCAACGTGTCGCCGGACACGATCTGCAACGACTCGCTGATGATCGACCAGTTGGGCGCGCTCGCCCGCGCGGCCGAAGCGGCTGGCGTGGTCGCCGGTTACGAAGCGCTCGCCTGGGGCAGGCACGTAAAGACCTATCGCCACGCGTGGAAGCTTGTCGACGCAGTGAATCATCCGAATCTCGGGCTCGTGCTCGACAGCTTTCATACGCTGTCGCTGAACGACACGCCCGACGCGATCGCCGACATTCCTGGCGAGCGCATCGCGTTCGTGCAGATCGCGGACGCGCCGAAGCTTGCGATGGACGTGCTCGAATGGAGCCGCCACTACCGCTGCTTCCCCGGCCAGGGCGACTTCGATCTCGCGAACTTCACCGCGCAGGTCGTCAAAGCTGGCTACAAGGGCCCGCTTTCGCTGGAAATCTTCAACGACGGCTTTCGCGCCGCCCCCACCACGATCACGGCCGCCGATGGCCATCGCTCATTGTTGTTCCTCGAAGAGCAAACTCGCGCGCTGCTCGAAGAGCAACAGCAGCCGCGCAAGACGACAGGCGGCCTGTACCGCTCGCCCGCCGCGCCCGCGCACGTCGGCTATCAGTTCCTCGAATTCGCGGTCGATCACACCACGCGCACGCAGCTCGCCGACTGGCTCGGCAAGCTGCGCTTTCGCCAGGCCGGCCAGCATCGCTCGAAGGACGTAACGCTGTATCAGCACGGCGCGGCCTCGATCGTGCTGAACGCCGAGCCCGATTCGTTCGCGAACGCGTTTTTTCAGCAGCATGGTTTGTCGCTGTGCGCATCGGCGTTTCGTGTCGATGACGCGAGCCACGCATTCGAGCGCGCGGCCGGCTTTGGCTACGCGCCGTTCTCCGGCCAGATCGGGCCGAACGAGCGCGTGCTGCCGGCCGTGCAGGCGCCGGATGGCAGCCTCAACTATTTCGTCGACGAAACGCCCGATCAGCCCACGCTGTTCGAGGCCGATTTCGTGCTGACCGACGTCAACGGCCCGACCGAGGTGGGACCGCTCGAGCGCATCGATCACGTGTGTCTGTCGGTGCCGGCGAGTGCGCTCGATACGTGGGTGCTGTTTCTGCGCACCGCGTTCGGCTTCCTGGCCGAGCCGGGGGTGCTCGTTCCCGATCCGTACGGCCTCGTGCGCAGCCGCGCGCTGCGCAGCCCCGACGGCTCGGTGCGGATCGCGCTGAATGCATCGGTGGATCGCCATACGGCGGTGGCCGAGGCGCTGCACACGTATCACGGCTCCGGACTGAACCACGTCGCGTTCAGTACCGGCGACATCTTCAGTGCTCTCCCCGAGTTCGTCGCCGACGGCGTGCCGATCCTGCGCATTCCGCGCAATTACTACGACGACCTCGCGGCCCGCTTCGCGCTGTCCGACACGCTGCTCGAAGCGATGCGCGCGAACAATATCCTGTACGACCGCGACGAACGCGGCGGCGAGTTTTTCCACGCTTATACGGAGCAACTCGACCAGCGCTTCTTCCTCGAGATCGTCGAGCGGCGCGGCGGCTATGACGGCTACGGCGCGGCCAATGCGGCGGTGCGGCTCGCGGCGCAGGCGCAGCGGCGCAAGTAACGGGCGGACACCGGAGGCACGACGGCGGCTTCGTCATTGGAACTCGCCGCGTCGATACGGATTTCGTCTTTTCAGGCAGGCGACCTGCGTCCCCGATCGGGGCAGGCTCGCCGTCTCGATATAATGGCGCCTGCTCAGCCGAATCGCCGAATCAACGCCAGGAGAGATATGAAGAAGTTCGCTGCAGTCCTGTCCCTTTCGCTGCTGCTCAGCGCTTGCGCGTATTTCCAGAAAGACCCGGATTCCGGCGAACCCGTCACGGACACGACGACACAGCGTTCCGTCGACGACGTGGTCGCCTGTCTGACGCAGATGGCCAATCATCACAACGCCGCGTTCAAGTCGACCGGGATCCCGCAGGGTCAGATGCTCGACTTCGGCGACTCGAACGTCGTCAAGGTACGCAGCGACAACGGCGCGACAACTTACCGTTTCTATGCGGGCAAGCGTCATGTAAGCAACCTGTGGATCGAATCGGCAAGCAAAACCTGCGCGCCGTAAGGCTTTGTGGCGCATAAAGGCGAAGTTGCAGGCGCCGGAATCTGATCCATTGCAACGTTCATGTCACGGTGTTACAGGACAATGGAGTCTTAAGAATCGTTTAAGACTTCGTCCGCAAGATCCCCGGACATGTCCCCGTACCAGGTGCGCTCCATGAACCAGCCCGAACCGAACACCAACGACACACCGGCCAAACGGCCTACTATCCTGCGCCGTCTGTTGAGCCATCACGAACTTGCGACGCTGCTGCTGCTGCTGCACGCGCCGATCGATGCATCCGCAAAACCCGAAATTCCGCAGCTTTACGAAGCAGGTCTCGTCGAGACCGTTTCGAACGATGCGGGCACGCCGCATATCCGTCTGACGTCCGAGGGTAATGCGGTGTTGCGAGGGCTTGGGGTGAAGTAAGCAGATCGGCTCGCGACCCGGTCATCTGAGGCCGCGTCAGCGCTTTGCGTTGACGCGGCTTTTTTCTATTCAGGCACAGCCATTGAGCGTGGCCTACGTTGTTGGCGATAGATCAGACCGCCGCGCTTCTGCATCAGCTTCGTAGACATGCGAGGCATCTTTAAGAACGCTCCGATTGTCTGGCACCGACGTACACGCAATAGTCATTGCTCCGCCACCTCAGGGAATTCTGGAGCAAAAACCAATGACTGTAAGCTGTACCTTCGAGTTCAATCGGAAAGAAACTTCACGATTCGTCTGTTCAGGCTTTGGCGCGGTCGAGGCCTATTCAGGTCAGAGAGCCGGCAGGGACAATCCCGACAATGTCGCGGATGTGGATGTCGGCCCGATACCTCCCGGCACGTACTACCTGATTGACCGCCAATCCGGCGGACGCATCGGGGGACTAAGGGACTTTATCGGTGAACACTTCGGAAGTAGTGATCGGCACAAATGGTTCACGCTGTGGAATCCTCACGGCGGCGACGTGACGATGATTCAAGGCATCCGGCGGGGTCAATTCCGCCTTCATCCCGAAGGGTCGAGGCATCTAAGCCAAGGTTGCATTACCGTAAAAGATCTGGCTGGCTTTGAGCGGCTGCAGCGCTATATCCGTCGGACTTCGCCAACGCTGCCAATACCAGGAACTAACATGCGAGCTTACGGGCGAGTAGAAGTGCGATGAGATACGCCCGATTGCTTCGATGGTGCATCAGTGCACTTGGGATATGGGTCGCATTGGGCACTGCATTCGCATGGGGCACGCAACAACTATCGTTCCAGATACCGTTATGGTTTGCCGGGTCCGTTCGATGGCTACTGCGTTGCCTATATCCCAATTGGGAGCCCGACGCCTACGATGTCGAAGCTTGGGGCAACTTTGTGCTGATTGTTTCGGGATATATCGTCGCCATCGCATTGGTAGTGCCGGCCAGCGTCATCGCATGGCGGCGAGCACGTTCGTGACAATGGAATTCGGCGGCGTCAAGCCTTTCAAGCCTGCCACACCCCATACCCCGCTTCCGATCGCCAGTTCCACCTCCATATCCTGTGCTCCGCGGTAAGGCATCGGGTTGAACACTTCGTACAGTTCGGGCATCGGAGGCAAGCCGTAGTCGCGCACGTAACAGTTGGCCTAAACGCCCGCCTTGTGCCGATCGAAGCGCAAGTCCGGATCGGGCCCCGTCATGCCGACGTACATGGCTTGTCAAAACGTACCGAATATAAACTAAGGCAAATTCGCTCAAAACCCCTGTCGAACAAGGGTTTAGGACTTAATTCGGAGGATTTGGGAGGTCTGTCAGCGGCCATCGAAAGGCTTGCGACTGGACACGGCCAGTTACGGTTATTTCGTTAGACCAAACCCCGACTGGCCAGATACAATTCGCGGGCCGCGTTGAGGCGCCGAGCTCCCGGCATCTGCGGACAGCGAACAACAGAAATCCGACGAGACGGAGTACATTCGTGTTACCAGGATTCAATGCATCGCTTGTTTTGCCGCCCTTCGCGGGTGAATCGCCTACTGATCGCGCTACCGGATCGCCGTACTACGCCAGTATGGCGGAGGTCGTTTTTCGATTCGGCGCATCGGAAGAGCGCCGAAAGATCCTTCGTGGCCTGTTGGCGTATCGTTCCGAATTGCGAGCCGCAGGATTCGTGCACGGCTTTCAGTGGCTGGACGGCAGCTTTTGTGAAGACGTTGAAAGGATGCGGGGACGGCCGCCAGGTGATATCGACGTCGTTACATACGCTTATAGGCCCGAGCATCTACAAGACAGTGACATGTTCTATGAGTGGTTCGAAAAAAATGAGGCGCTGTTTAATCCTTGGGGGTTGAAAGCCCGTCTTCACTGCGAGGTGTTCTTCATCGATATGCAAAAACCCGCTCACTATCTCGTCGACGATGTGCGCTATTGGTACGGCCTGTTCTCGCATCAACGGGAGACCTTTCTTTGGAAGGGAATGGTATGGGTGGGGCTCGAGTCTAATGACGATGACGCGTTGGTTCTTTTGGGATAGGAGAAGCAATGCTCAAAAAACTGAAAATGGACGCGCTTGCAGCGGATCTGTCTTCTGTGAACGCGCTCTTGGCTTCCCGTTCGTCTAGAGACGACCCTACCGGTGTTTATCAGTTCAGGATGAGGAAGGCAGAACTGGAACGACAGTTAGAAGAGACTCGAGCGTCTTATAACCCTCATGCTTCGGTTGCGATTTTCTTTGGTGGCGAGCCCGTACAAGGATCTCGTGGCATCAATGCCGACTTCGCCGGGGGTGCGTTAGATGACGTGCAGGAGCTGATTCGTAAATGTTTGGCGGCTCGAGAGTTGGGTGCGCTCAGCGAGCGTGGTCGCGTACCGCTGAAAGGTAATGCGCAGCTTGTCGTCACTGACGTGGCACGTGGATCGTTTGGCTTCGTACTAGAGGAAGCCGGGGACGATGGCGCGATGATTGATACCGTTCTCAAAGACGTAGTCGACGAGGTTGCCGAACTCTTAGGGCAGATTTCGTCTGCGAGCGAGGCAGAGTTTCAAAGCGCGACGGAGGCGTTGGACGGGCGAATTCTGCTGTCCTTGCGCAAATTCTTCAAGCGCCTCGACGACAGTGAGGCGACGGTCCGATTGGTTGAGGACGAGCGTGACGTTCTACTTGATCGAATTGCGGTCAACCGAGCGAGGGCGCGCACAGAGGCGATCGAAATTGATGAGAGTGGGCAGGAGTTTCAGGGCGCACTTTTCTTGCTGCCAGACTCGAAGCGATTCGAGCTCCACACTTCGAAAGATGGTGACGCTGCGACGCTGAGTGGGCCTGTTAGTCGGGATGTTCTGCGTCAACTAGCTGGGGAGGCGGAACTGGGTCAACCACCCATAAATCCTCGCGAAATTTCGCGCACGGACTGGCGCGTACTCGTCAAGGTACGGGAGATAAGGGAGCGCGGACGAACTGCACGAACAGCATTTACGTTAGTTAGACTGATCGCACCGTGTTCATCAGCTGCGAATTAGCCTAGCCGGCGTCATGTCTATGCGCTATAAGATCGGCGAGATGGAACAGTTCGAAGTTTTTTCTCAGCTTTGCGCAATTTCTGCGGTCGTCGTCTGATTGTCGCCTCGACGTGAGCAAAGACGGAATCGAGCCGATCTTTCGCCGTGCTGGCAGAAGGCCTAATGCTGCTTCGGCAGCGTTCAATATTGTGCGGTACACCTACGTAGCAGATCGGACTCTCCAGGTCCGGAAATGAGAGCGAGCAATCAAGGCAGCGAATTTGCCGGCTGCTGCTCATCCAGTAGTGAACCTCACGAGAAAGTGGCGCATCGTCGGCAGTTGATCACGATGCGCCGCTCGCACTCGGCAACGCACAACCTCGGCGCATCAAGCTCTATCTATCGTAACTGTTGTCGAAACGGTAATCAGGATTCGCGCGACGAAAGCGCGTCTCGTTCCACACCTTGTCGTCGAGCGCGACGACGTACACGTAGTAGTGATGCGCGCGACCCGCCATGACACGCCCGACGCCGTTCAGCCGCGCAGCGTACCGTGCAGCAACATCCGGTATTCGGTCGGTGTGACGCCGACGGTCGCCTTGAATTGCCGTGTGAACGCGCTGTGATCGGTGTAGCCGCAACGCGCGGCGACGTCGGTGACCTTGTCGTGCGACACCAGCAGAGCGGTCGCCGCATCGAGTCGCGTTTTCAGGAGCACCTGGCGCGGCGTCAGATGAAACACCTTGTGAAAGTAGCGCTCCAGCTGCGCGACCGACATGTCCGCCATCGCCGCAAGCTGCTTCAGGTTCAGCGGCTGCACGTAATTCTGCTGGATCGACTGCACGACGGCGGCAAGCCGGCTGTAGGCCGGATGGCTGCTTTCGTCGGCTTTCAGATCGCGGGAGATGCCGGCGAGGCCGACCACCTTGCCGGTCGCATCGCGCAACGGCTGTTTGCAGGTCAGGCACCAGCCCGGTTGACGGCCCGGATACAGATGCAGTTCGAGCTGATCGAGCATCTGGTTGCCGACGCCGATGATCGCCTTGTCCTGCGCGGTATAGATGCGCCCGAAGCGGCGCGGAAACACGTCTTCCGCGGTCTTGCCGAGCAGCGCGGCCTTTTCCTTGAAGCCGCAACGCGAAGCGAGCGTGCGGTTGACGAGCGCATACCGCGCGTCGGCGTCCTTGACGAAGAACACGACGTCCGGCATTGCATCGAATACCGGCTCGAGCAACCTGAAATGCGACAGCATGCCGGACAGCGTCGTATCGTCAGTTTCGAGCGGATGCGCCAGCGTGTTCATCATGCGGTTCCGTGGGTGCGTGCCTGGTTGATTGCGTTAGGTTGCGTTCGCGGATCGCTGCGCCGGTGCGGCCGGGCAGCCTGCTCGTGCGGTTGATTGCGGTCGATTATAGAGCCGCGCGTCGCCCGCCAATATCTACCGAGGGTAAGCGCGGAGCCGTCATGGCGCCGCAGTCGGCGGTTCGGCGGCGCTCATCAGCGTGCCGATTTGCGCCGGACTGAACGGCGGACGCGCCGCGGCGGTCGGCCAGCCGAAGTACAGGCTCGCGGCCGCCCCGCAGATGCGCCCCTGGCAAGGGCCCATACCGCAGCGCGTCTGCAGTTTCGCGTCACGCCAGTCGGCGCAGCGGCGCACCTCGCCGACGCTCACGTCCTCGCAACGGCACAACAGCGTCGCGTCGGCGGGCGGCGTGCGCGCGGCCTCGCCCAATGCGAACGACGCCGCGACGCGCGCGCCAAAGCCCCGCCAGCGCGCGCGTTGCGCGACGAGCGCCGCCAGCGCGGCGCGTTGCGTGCTCGCCGCACCGCTCGCCACGAGACCGGCGATCTCGCCTTCCGCGCCAGCGAGCTCAGCGCCGCCGACGCCCGTGCACTCGCCCGCTGCATAAACGCGTTCGAGCGAGGTGCGCTGTCCGTCGTCGACGACGATTTCGCCCGCGTCGTTGATCGCGCAGCCGAGCGCCTGGGCAAGCGTGACGTTCGGCAGCAGTCCGAAGCCGCACGCGACGCGGTCGCAATCGAGCGTCACCTCGCGTTCACCGCGCCGGATCGTCACCTGTTGCACGCGCTGCGCGCCACGGGCTTCGCGCACGATGCTGCCGGTCCAATAGCGCAGTCCCGCGAAGCCGCGCGTTAGGCTGATCGCCTGACGCAGCTTCGCGGGCTCGCGCAGCAGCGACACGCCGAAACGCCCGACCTCGGCCGCCGATGCCTGCTCGACCACCGCGATCACGCGCGCGCCCGCTTCTCGCGCGGTGGCGAGCGCGGCCATCAGTAGCGGGCCGCTGCCGGCGATCACGATCCGTTCGTCGCGCACCGGCATGCCGCCTTTGATCAGCGCCTGCAATGCGCCCGCGCCGGTCACGCCGGGCAAGGTCCAGCCGGGAAACGGCAGAAGACGCTCGCGCGCGCCGGTCGCAAGAATCAGCCTGTCATAGGTGATCGACACGCCGCCGTGTTCGGCGGATTCGAGCAGCAAGCCTTGGGCGCCGAGCGGCGCGATCACGCGCGTCGATGGCCAGTAAGTGAAGTTTTGCTGCGATTGCAACGCCGCGAGCAACGCATGCAACGCTGCTTGCGGCGGATAGGCGGGCCCCTGGCGCCAGACCTGGCCGCCGGCGCGCGGATTGTCATCGATCTGCGCGACCGTCGCGCCCGCCTGCGCCGCCGCCCGCGCGGCATTGAGCCCGGCCGGACCACCACCGATCACCACGATGTCGAAGTGCTGCGTCATGCGTGTACTGCCCCGTTTCGTGTCTGCACGCGCTGGCCGTCGCGGCATAGCGTCTGGCACGCGAGCGCGTGCGCGCGACCGTCGATCGTCACGCGGCACTCCTGGCACACGCCCATCCCGCACAAGGCTTCGCGCGGCTCGCCCTTGACCGACAGCCGCGAGCCGCGCACACCCGCGATCGCGAGCGCCGCGGCTATGGTCGTGCCGGGTTTCACTTCGATGCTGCGGCCGTCGACGGTCAAACGGATGCGGGCCGCGTCAGTGTCGGTCATGGGCCACCTGCTCTGCAAAACGCACCGGTAGATAAGGTTCGCACGGAATCGGCGCGGCATGGCCCGCGATCTGCGCCGCGAGTAGTTTCGCGGTCGCGAGCGAGGTCGTCACGCCAAGCCCTTCGTGGCCGACCGCGAGCCATAGGCGGGATGCGGAGCCAGAGCCGACGTCGGGCGCGAACTCGCCGGCCGGTCCGATCAGCGGCAGGCCGTCCGGCGACGCCGCGCGAAACCCCGTCCACGCGCGGATGCCGCTGAGCGCCGGCAACCGCGGCAGATACTGCGCGGCGCGTTGCAGCATCTGGGCGAGCACCGGCATCTCGACGGCCGGATCGGTTGTTTCGAACTGGCGCGACGAGCCGATCAGCAGTTGCCCGGTCGGACGCGGCTGTGCGTTGAACGCGACCGACGTGCCGGTCGCGTGATGCGCGCTCTTGATATAGCCAAGTTCGAGCAGTTGATGACGGATCAGCCCCGGGTAGCGGTCGGTGATCAGCAGATGGCCTTTCTTCGGCTGCAACGGCAGCCACGGCAACAATTGCGCCGCCCCGAGGCCGTTCGCGACGACCACGTGCGCCGCGCTGGTGCGCTCGCCGCACGCCAGGGTCACGCCACCCGCACCGACCGACGCGACCGGCGCTCCGGGTCGCACGCTGATATTCGCCGCATGCGGCGACTGCGTGAGCAGCCATTCGGCGGCGGTCGGCGCATACACGATGCTGTCGTGCTCGATGCGCAAGCCGCCCGCCATCGATGGTGCGAGCGCCGGTTCGCAGGCGCGCAGTTCGGCCGAGTCCAGCAATTGCGCGGCGACGCCCTGGCTCTCAAACGCCGCCTGCATTGCGCGGGCGGCTTGCCGTTCTTCGTCGTCGGCTGCGACCCACAGCGTGCCGCAGCGCGCGAACGCGTCGCGCGCGCGCAGCTGCGGCGCGAGCTCGAGCCATAGCTCGCGCGAATAGCGGCTCAGCGCGAATTCGGCGGGCGAGTCGTGCATCACGACGATATGGCCCATGCCGGCCGCCGTCGCGCCGCCGCCGATGCGCTGCGCGTCGAGCACCTCGACGCGCATGCCGAGCGCGGCCAGTTCCGCCGCGCACGCGGCACCGACGATACCCGCTCCGATGATCAGCGCGTCCGGGCTCATGCGGTCCGGATACCCCACGCGAACGGGTCGCGCTCGTCGAAACACAGACGCCCTTCGGCCATGATGTGCGCGTGACCGGTGACGGTCGGAATCACGTGGACGCCGTCGCCCGCCGTGCGATAGCTCGCCTCGAACACGCTGCCGATGATGCTCTCCTGGCGCCACATCGCGCCTTCGGCGAGCTTGCCGTCGGCCGCGAGACACGCGAGCTTCGCGCTCGTGCCGGTGCCACACGGCGAGCGGTCGTACGCATTGCCGGGACACAGCACGAAGCTGCGGCTGTCGAGGCCCTCGCGCGAGCCCGGTCCGAACAGCTCGATATGGTCGATCAGCGCGCCGTTCGCGCCGGTGATGTTCCGTGCGATCAGCGCGTCGCGAATCGCCGAGCTGAAAGCCGTCAGGCTCGCGATGTTCGCGGCTTCGAGCACGTGCCCATGCTCGGCGACGAGGAAAAACCAGTTGCCGCCCCAGCCGATGTCGCCGGTCAGTGCGCCATAGCCTGGCACGTCGACCTGCACCGCCTTGCGGTGGCGATACGCGGGCACGTTGCGCACCGCGACGCCGCCGTCTTCGTTCAGCGTCGCCTCGACCATGCCGACCGGCGTTTCGATGCGGTGTCGTCCCGGCCCGATCCGCCCCATGTGCGCGAGCGACACGACGAGCCCGATGGTGCCGTGCCCGCACATGCCGAGATAGCCGACGTTGTTGAAGAAGATCACGCCGGCCGCGCAAGTCGGATCGTCGGGCTCGCAGAGCAACGCGCCGACCACCACGTCCGAGCCCCGCGGTTCGGTGACGATGCCGGCGCGCCAGTCGTCGAAGCGGGTGCGGAACACCTCGAGCCGTTGCGCGAGCGTGCCGCCGCCCAGATCCGGGCCACCCGACACCACGAGGCGGGTGGGCTCACCGCCGGTGTGCGAGTCGATGATGTTGAGGGTTTTCATGTCACCCATGGTAGGAATCGCGGGCCGGTGGGTCTTGGTGCGCGTGCGCGCGGATTGAGACGATTTCGGCATAGCGGCGCGATGCGTGAGCCGCCGCGCGCGCGGCGCGCGAAACGTCCCGCTATTCGGTATCGGCGTCGACGACCCTCGGCGCAAACGCGGCAACCCGGCTAACCGATACGGACACGTAAGGAGAATGAACACCGCTGGCGAGCGCGACGGGCTGCAACGCGGATTTCAGCATATACCTGGCCGTGGCGACCTCATGCCGTGCGCGCCGACTGCGAATCTTCACTCCCTGAGCACATGGTCGTGAAGCTGCAGCAACCGGTAGCCGCTTCTGTATACCGGCTGCAGCCGGAAACCGTTGTGCGGCTCGATCGCGAGCAGCAGACGCAGCCGTGACACGTGACTGTCGATGGTCCGCGTGAACTCGCGCAGTTCGCGGCCCCACACCGTCGCGAAGATATGGTCGCGCGACATCACGCGATCGACGTTGGAAAAGAACAGCGCCGCGATCCGGTACTGGGTGGGCGACAGCGGCACCGGCTCGCCGCGCAGCGTGACCGCCCGGCGGATCGTGTCGAAGCAATAGGGGCCGATCTCGAAACAGGTCGCGGCGCTGAAACGCTCCGGATACGCGCGCCGCAGAAGCGCCGCGACTCGCGCGCGAAACTCGGCGTCCCGCAGCGGCAACGCGAGGTAATCGTCGGCACCGCCGGCGAGCGCGCGCACCATGCTTTCCTCCGAGCCGTCGTTCGACACGAACATGATCGGCACGTGCTCGCCTGCCACGCGGCGCACCGAGCGCAACAGGTCCGCGCCGGCGGGCCGCATCTCCTGCCAGTCGAGCACCAGCAGATCCATCGTGGAGCGCACGAGCGACCTCGACAACGCAACGCCGTCGTCATAGGCCGCGCAGAAATGGCCGGCTCTCACCAGACTTGATTCAATGGACTGACGCATGACCGGGTCACGCTGAAGAACTGCAACGCGCATGGGATGGGCTCTCGACAAGGACATGCAGGCCATTCTCCGAGCCGCACCCCGGTCCCTCCCTTCGGAGCATTCCGATTTTCCGCCGCTTTCTTCGCCCAACTGGGCGCTTCCGCAGGACTTCCGCTTTCATCCTGTAAAATCCGCGCCGGCCTCCGTCGTCAGGGCGCCCGCCCTATCAGGACGGCGCGCCCGTGTCCCGTGCTCTACCCAGCGCCTGCCACACTTCTCGCCCGACGACCGCCGTATGTCCACGCGTCTCCCGCGTGGCTCACAATTCATCAAAAGACATGGCAATGCAAGCGACAAATCTGGGTGGAGCGCAGGCTGTCACCCCCCGCCCGCTTGGGCACAGCGATTACAAGACACTCGGTCTCGCCGCGCTCGGCGGAGCGCTCGAGTTTTACGACTTCATCATCTTCGTTTTCTTCGCGCCGGCGATCGGCCAGCTGTTCTTCCCGGCGGCGATGCCGGACTGGCTGCGTCAGGTGCAGACCTTCGGCATTTTCGCGGCCGGTTATCTGGCGCGGCCGCTCGGCGGCGTCATCATGGCGCACTTTGGCGACCTGTTCGGCCGCAAGCGCATGTTCACGCTGAGCGTGCTGCTGATGTCGGTGCCGACGCTGCTGATGGGCCTGATGCCCACCTACGCGAGCATCGGCGTGCTCGCGCCGGTGCTGCTATTGCTGTTCCGCGTGATGCAGGGCGCGGCGGTCGGCGGCGAAGTCCCGGGCGCATGGGTGTTCGTCGCAGAGCATGTGCCCGGGCGGCACGTCGGCTATGCGTGCGGCACGCTGACAGCCGGCCTCACGGCGGGCATTCTGCTCGGCTCGCTGATTGCGTCGGCGGTCAATCGCCATTTCACGCCGGCCGATATTTCCGAATATGCGTGGCGTGTTCCGTTCCTCATCGGCGGCGTGTTCGGTCTGTTCTCGGTCTATCTGCGCCGCTGGCTGCACGAGACGCCGGTGTTCGCCGAACTGAAGCAACGCAAGGCGATCGCCGCGGAAGTGCCGCTGAAGGCCGTACTGCGCGATCACGGCCGCGCGGTGATCGTGTCGATGCTGCTCACCTGGATGCTGTCGGCGGCGATCGTCGTCGTGATCCTGATGACGCCGACGCTGCTGCAAAAGCAATTTCACATCGAGCCGGCCACCGCGCTGCTCGCGAACTGTGTCGCGACGCTGTGCCTGACGATCGGCTGCGTGGTGGCGGGTTCGATCGCCGGACGCATTGGCGCGGGTCGCACGATTTTCGTCGGCGGCGTTGCGCTTGCGATCACGTACTACGTGATGTTTCGCCAGTTGGCCGTCGATACGTCCCTGCTCGTACCGCTGTATGCACTGGCCGGACTTTTCGTCGGCGTGATCGGCGCGATTCCGCTCGTGATGGTCCGCGGATTCCCGCCGGTGGTGCGCTTCTCGGGCATCTCGTTCTCGTACAACGTCGCGTATGCGGTGTTCGGCGGTCTGACGCCGATCGCCGTATCGCTGATGATGAAGTCGAACCCGCTGGCCGCGCCGCTGTACGTCGCGGCGATCTGCGTGCTGGGCGCGCTGACCACGCTGTTCATCAAGGATGCGCCGCGGGCGCGTTGATCCGGCGACATCCATACTTCACGCCACGCCGAAACGTGGCGCGCCGCATCAGGCTTACGATGCGGTCATGAACTCATCCACACCCTCCTTCTCGCCCGCCCTCGGTCGCGTTCTCGCGACCGTCAGCGTCGGCTTCGTGGTCACGCAGCTCGACGTGACCATCGTCAACATCGCGTTGCCACGAATCGGCGCGGACCTGCACGCGAACGTCGCGGGCCTGCAATGGGTCGTCGATGCGTACACGCTCGCGTTTGCGGTGCTGATGCTGTCGGCCGGCGCGCTCGGCGACCGCCTCGGCGCGCGGCGAATGTATGCGTGCGGAATCGTGCTGTTCGCGCTCGCGTCGCTGGCCTGCGGGCTCGCGCTCGACGCCCCGATGCTGATCGCCGCACGCGCGGTGCAAGGCATCGGCGCGGCCGCGATGCTGCCGAATTCGCTCGCGCTGCTCAACCAGTCGTTCGGCCACGAACCGAAGCTGCGGGCACGCGCGGTCGGCCTGTGGACCGCCTCCGGCGCGATTTCGATCGCGGCCGGCCCGGTGGCTGGCGGCCTGCTGATCGCCGCGTTCGGCTGGCGCAGCATCTTTCTCGTCAATCTACCGATCTGCGCGGCCGGCCTGCTCGCGACACTGCTGTGGATTCCGCGTCCGCAAACCTCGCAACGCGGCGTGCCGGCCGCCGCTCGCGGCAACACCGGCGCGACGCCACGCGGCATCGATCTCGGCGGCCAGTGTCTCGCGATCGTCGCGCTAACCGCGTTCGTCGCCGCGGTGATCGAATGGCGGCCGCTCGGGCTCGCGCATCCGCTGGTCGCCGGCGGCTTCGTGCTGGCGCTGCTGGCGGCGGGTGCGTTCGTGTTCGTCGAAGCGCGCGTCGCGCGCCCGATGCTGCCGCTGTCGCTGTTCGGCACGCGCACGTTCAGCGCGGCGGTGCTGTTCGGCATCTGCGTGAATCTGACCTATTACGGCATGGTGTTCGTGCTGAGCCTTTACCTGCAGCGCGTGCGCGGCTACACGCCGTTGCAGGCGGGCCTCGCGTTCCTGCCGCTGACGGGCGGCTTCCTGATCTCGAACGTCGCGAGCGGCTGGGTGATCGGCCGCCTGGGAGTGCGCGTGCCGATGATCCTCGGCGCGATCACGGCCGGTCTCGGCTATGGTCTGCTGCATCTCGTCGACGCCGAGACGCCGCTGATTGGCCTGCTGCTGCCGTTTTTGCTGATTCCGTCGGGCATGGGACTCGCGGTGCCGGCGATGACCACGGCGGTGCTCGCATCGACCGAAGCGCGGCGCGCGGGCACGGCGTCGGCGGTATTGAACACGGCGCGCCAGGCCGGCGGCGCGGTGGGTGTGGCAGCCTTCGGCGCGCTCGCGGGCGGTGCGGCCGCGACGCAGATCGTGCCGGCGATGCAAGCGGCGACGGCTATTTCGGTGGGACTGCTGGTGCTGGCTCTCGTGCTCGCGTGTTTCGTGCATCCGGAGCCGCACGCGGCGGCATCGTCTGCGCGCGGCGCGAGCGCCGCGAGTAAGTAAGCGGTGTGTAATGCAGGCGCCTACAGCGACGCCTCCTGAATCGTGCCGGTAGCGATTGCGCGCTCGATCAGGCCTTCGTTGCGCGCCTTGGCGATCGCATCCGCGACCAGCTTTTCCGGGTCCTCGATGTCCGCCTTCAGCGTGCCGATGAATCCGGACGCATCCAGAACCACCAGCGTCTTCGCCGACTCGGCGAGGCTGATGATGACACGATGCGACGTCGGCCCTTCGCCGAGACTCGCGCACAGTTGCGTGAGCTTGCCGCCGATCATTTGCTCGAAGTTCTGAATCATCATCTGCTCCCATGATTGGCGCGGATTGGAATCCTGCCGTGTAGCAGGATGCGGGCCGCGCCGACTGCGCGCGCTCACGCTTTACAGCCCGCTTTACAGGCCGCCGAGTCCGCCGCGCGGCGCGCGCGCGTTGTCGATGCTCAGACGCCCCGCGCCGGTAACGAACAGCAGCAGGAAACCGCCCGCGATTCCGATGTTCTTCCAGAAATGAATCACCATGTCGTGCTGCAACGCAGGGTCGGTGATATTCCAGAAGTCGTGGCCGAGCACCGCCGTCGCGACCGTATACGCCGCCATGACCAGCGCGAGCGGCCGTACCTTGAAGCCGACCACGAGCAGCAGGCCGCCGAGCACCTCGATCGCGGTTGCGATCGGCGCGGCGATCTGCACGAACGGCACACCTTTCGAATGCAGGTAGCCGACGAAGCCCGCATAGCCCAGCAGTTTCATCACCCCGCTCCACAGGAACAGCACGGAAAGCGCAAGACGGGCGATGAAAATAATGCCGAAATCGACGGGACGCGACATGGGGGGACTCCTGTAATGAATAAGCAGCAGACCCGAATGGACGGGCTCAGTTCCCCGCCTCGCCCCTGAGCATATGAGCAATGGCCGCGATTTCCAAGCCCGCTCAAGCAGACGGATACGTGGCGACCTCGATCAGGTTGCCGTCCGGGTCGCGGCAATACACCGAGGTCATCTTGCCGCGCGCGCCGTCGCGCTCCACCGGCCCCGCCTCGATAGCGACGCCTTGCGCGAGCCAGTGCGCCTTGACGTCGTCCGGGCTTGCGGTGGTCACGAAGCACAGGTCCGCCGTGCCCGGCACCGCCTCGCGCGACGTGAACCAGGCGACGGTATCGGCCGACGCGGGACGCAGATTGATCTTCTGATTACCGTAGTTCATCGCCACGCGCGTGCCGGTGCGCGACGCGAACTCGGTGCGTCGCATGCCGAGCATCCGCGCGTACCACGCCGCGCTCACTTCGACGTCGGCGACGTTCAGAACGAGATGATCGAGACTGGCTAGCTGGAAGCTCATGGGTTTGTCGTGATGAATCGAGAAAGGTGGTAGCGACTATACGCGTGGCGCGTCCGGCGCGAGCAACACGCCCTTCGTGAATACGAAGCAGCCGTAGCCGCGCTCCTCGCCCGTCGCGATCACGCAGTATGCCTGGCGCGCACGCTCGTAAAACGCGAACCGCTCGATCGACACGAAGGGCACCTCGCGCCCCTCGCCCGCGTTGACCTCGGCTTGCGCTTCGCGCTGCACCGCGGGAATCGTGTGCGGCTCGCCAACCACTTCCATGCGCGACGCGGGATGCTCGATAAAGGTGTCGAGCGGCAGCACCGACAACACCGCGCGGATCGCGCGCGGCGAACTGACGCCGTCGAAACGCAGCGGCTTGCCGAGCACGGTATCGCGCGCGACGGCGTCGGCCGGGAAGTTGGCGTCGCAGATCACGAGCTCGTCGCCGTGGCCCATCGAGCGCAGCGCATGCAGGATATCGGCGTTCAGTAGCGGGTCCAGATTTTTCAGCACGGGGTCTCCAGGTCGTTCGGTTGGGAACATGCTGAGGGGGTGAGGTCGTGAGCTTTGCGCAAGACGATGCGTGTCACGCTTCATCCGCACGACGATCGATTGTAGCAAGCGCGCCGGACGTCTTGCGGCGCTGCGCTCGCACCGCATTGCCAGCGCAGCCATCCGACCAAAGCGAGCAGCACCAGCCCCGCGCCGCCGAGCACCGGCTCGCGCCAACCGAGCAGTGCGATGAACATGAACGCCCGCGCGCCGCCGAGCAGCGCGAAACCGGCGATCGCACTCGATAACGCATCGAGCGCGGCCGCGACGCGCAGCAACGCGAGATGGACTTGGGCGGGCTTGGCAGCGACGGGCTCATGCATGATCGTCTCCGTGAAAAACGCCTCAGGCGGCGCCGGGGGGTTCGTCGAGAAAACCGGTGACCGCTTGCAGACGCCCATGCGCGTCCACCACGCCGAAGTCCGAGCCCTTCACGATCGCCTCGCCCGCGGGGGTCGTCAGTGCCCACGAGAAGCGCAGGCGATTCGCGAAGCCGTCGACGTCGGTCGTACGGCGAAACGTGTGATGCGGAAAACGCTCATGCACCGCGCGGATCATGGCGTCGATGCCATCGTGGCCCGCGCCCGCCAGCAGCGGGTCGCGATAGTCGGCATCGGCGCTCCACGTTGCCGCGATCAACTCGCGACGACGCGCGCCATCGGTCTCGTTCCAGGTATCGAAATAACGGTCGATCAAATCGGTATGCGCATTCATCTCAAACTCCTCGATTGACAGGACTGAGCACTTCGCGCGGCATGCGCATCGCATGCGGCGGGCTCGGAATGAAGATTGACGGCTCGCGTGCATTGCGTCGATTACGTGAGAGGTAATCAAGCGGATGCAGCCTTCGCCAAATAGGTCATTCGGCCGAGTCGTCAAAAAACCTTCGCACCGCTAACCTCAAGTGACTCATCGAAGCCCGCCGACCACATCGCGAGGCGGGCAATGCAATGAACAGGAGGACCGCTTGGACCGCTTTATCGAGACGCTTTTCTCGCTTGCACGACCGTATCCCCGAAGATACAATCATCCGCAGATCGAAACACCGCGCGTGTACACGATCAACTGCACCGAAGAGTTCGACCGTTGGCTTCACGGCCTCACCGACATCAAGGCGAAGGCGCAAATTCTCGTGCGGATCCGCCGCGCGGAACGCGGGCTTTTCGGCGACGCGAAGTTGCTGGAAAACGGCGTGTTCGAGATGCGCATCGATTGCGGGCCGGGTTACCGGGTCTACTACGCGCGCGAGGAACGCATGATGTATCTGCTGCTCTGCGGGGGTAACAAGTCCACGCAGCAGGCGGATATCAGGCATGCCGGAGCAATGTGGACAACCATCAGAAAGGAACGGTCATGAGCAAGATCAAAACGGCACGCTTCGACGCATCGAAGTACCTCGACAACGACGAAATGGTCGCGGCCTATCTGAACGCCGCCCTCGACGAAGGCGACTCCGATCTGCTGCTCGCCGCCATCGCGGATATCGCCAAGGCACGCGGCATCACGAAGATCGCCGCGGCAGCGGGCCTGGGCCGCGAGAGCCTCTACAAGACACTCGCGCCCGGCTCCAAGCCACGCATGGACACGGTCCTCAAACTGGCGAGTGCGATCGGCGTCAAATTCACCGCCGTGCCGTTGCGCCTGGCTGCCGCCTGAGCCGGGCACGCGTCTCGTTGACTGAAATTGGCGGGGCATTACCTCTCAGGTAATCGATTGCTTGCACGCTTTGACTATGATCGGTGGCATGAACACACTCTCTATTGCACAAGCGGCTCCATCATCCGCGCCGATCGGCACTCGGGCGGTCGGCGAACTTCTCCGCGAATGGCGGCAGCGGCGGCGCATGAGCCAGTTGCTGCTCGCCACGGAGGCTGACATTTCGACCCGCCATCTGAGCTTTGTCGAATCGGGGCGCGCGCTACCGAGCCGGGAAATGGTCATGCATCTCGCCGAGCGCCTCGACGTGCCGTTGCGCGCGCGCAATGCTCTGCTGGTCGCGGCCGGTTACGCGCCACTGTTCCGCGAACGTCCCCTCTCCGACCCGCAGCTCGCCGCCGCGCGCGAAGCCGTCGAACTGGTGCTCAAAGGACATGAGCCCTACCCGGCCCTCGCGATCGACCGGCACTGGACCATCGTCGCGACCAACAATGCGATTGCGCCGTTGTTGAGCGGCGCGAGTCCCGAACTGTTGAAGCCACCGGTCAACGCACTGCGCCTGAGTCTGCATCCGCAAGGCATTGCGGCGTCGATCGTCAACTGGCATGCGTGGCGCGAGCATGTGCTGGGCCGCCTGCAACGGCAGATCGACGTCAGCGGCGACGACACGCTGAGCGCACTGCGCGACGAACTGGCCGGCTACCCCGCGCCGCCGGATGCAGACGCCTCGACGCTGGACGATGCAGTCCTCAACCAGATCGCCGTGCCATTGCGGCTGCGTACGCCGCTTGGCGTGCTGTCGTTTTTCAGCACCACCACGGTGTTCGGCACGCCCGTGGACGTTACGCTGTCGGAACTCGCCATCGAGGCGTTCTTTCCGGCGGATCGGCAAACCGCGTCGGCGCTGCGCGAATTTGCCGAACACCAGCGCGGCTAGCCGCTCGCGTACCTCCACTCCACTCACCATGAACAAGTGAGATGTCCGTCAACGCCGACACCCTGCTGATCCGCCAACTCGGACCCGCCGACCGGGACGCCTATTTCCAGCTTCGCCTGCGCGGGCTGAAGGCGCACCCCGCTTCGTTCGGACAAAGCCACGACGAAGCGCTGGCGAAAGGCGCCGGGCAGCATGACGTGACACTGCAGGGCTCGAAGATGGAAGGCTCGTTTCTGCTTGGCGCGTATGCGTCGGCCGACGCTCCGCTGATCGGCGTCGTCGGTCTGCTGCGCAATAAAGCCCACAAGGAGCGGCACAAGGCGACCGTGGTCGGCATGTATGTCGCACAGGAAGCGGCTGGTCGCGGGGTCGGGCGCGCACTGCTCGGCGAGTTGCTGACGCGCGCGGCGCGCGTCGACGGTTTGCGACAGGTGCAGCTAACCGTGGGCAACGTTGTAATGTCGTCCTATTGCACCGACATCGTGTCAGACAGCCTGCACGGCACTGGCTTCTCGCAGCCTCCGTCCGCAACGTGATCGGTACGCGTCTGCGACCGCTGTTCGGTCTCAGGGTCGAACGCGTGCGACAGACCGGCTGACCATCCTCATCGAGCCGTTACAAATCCGGCCCTCGTTTGCGTAGTTTGTAACGGGGGACGCTTCATACGGTTACAGGCTCCATCCGCCCCTCACGCGCCACCCAGCACGAGTATTTATTACCGTCCATTCCATCGCTATCTGTTCCTTTCTAATCAAAAACAAGTTTACCGATCGCCGCGCGGTGCGGACGCACGCCTCCGACAATCGCGCAGACTGCCCATCCAGCAAGGGTTTTCATGGATTAGAAGCCAGTGTCGAAACGTTATAGATTCACTTGGCATCATTCATTACAATGCCGTGAAAAACTTACCGAAAAATGATGTAGTTTTTTGAGATATTTTTTTGAGAAGGGATTGATTTCTGGTTTTAGCCTTCATACAATTCGTCCCGAGCTGTTACGAAATGTAACGTCATGTATCAAATGTTAGCTGGCTGTAGCAAGTAGCAACATCTAGCCGGAGGCCACGTTGCCGGCGAGGCAGAAAAGACATAACGGCGCAAAGCCGACATAGTAATTCGGGGCTTCGGAAACAGACAAAATGGACCGTAGCAGCGAGACGCTGGATTCAATCCGCGAGATCAACTTGTCTTACATCATGCTCGCGCAACGCATGTTGCGCGAGGATAAACCGGTCGGAATGTTCCGGCTGGGACTGTCGTCGGAACTGGCTGACTTGCTTGCCGGGCTGTCGCTCGCGCAAATCGTCAAGCTGGCCGCTTCCGACCAGCTTTTGTGCTTCTTCCGCTTCAACGACCACGCGATGCTGTCGGCGTTGACGCAAACGACGAAGCACACCGCAATTGCACCGACCCACACGGCGATCCTGCTTGCAGGCCAGCCCGCCGAGCAATTTGCCTGATCGAGGTGACTGCAATGCTCAAGCGAAGCCTGACCGAAGATGCACAGGAAGTATTTCGCGCGATCGCACTGATCGAGCTCGGCGCCCGCATGCAGGTGCTCGAGAGCGAGTTGACGCTGTCGCGCGACCGTATGATCCGCCTGTATCGCGAGGTCAAGGGCGTATCGCCGCCCAAGGGCATGCTGCCGTTCTCGGCGGACTGGTACATGACGTGGCTCGCGAACATTCACGCGTCGCTGTTCTACAACACGTACCTGTTCCTCAAAAACGAAGCGCGCTGCTCGCATCTGGATGCGCTGACCAAGGGCTATCGGCTGTATCTCGAACACTGTCAGCACAGCGAAACCGAGCCGGTGCTCGATCTGACGCGCGCGTGGACGCTCGTGCGTTTCTTCGACGCCGACATCCTGCAGTTGACCAGATGCTGCCGCTGTACCGGCAAGTTCGTCGCGCACAAGCACGACCTGCAGCACAACGTCGTGTGCGGCGCCTGCCAGCCGCCGTCGCGTGCCGGCAAGACGAAGAAGGCAGCAGCCGCGCGCCGGGAAGCGCTCGATGCGGCGCAGGTCGCGCAGGCCGCTTGACCGATCGATTCGCCGTCGCGAGACGCGCTCGACCCGATTCAAACCGAAGCTCACATGATTCCGCGCAGTGATTGAACTGCGCGGTTTTTTTTCGCCTTCGCGCCGGGCAAACCGGCGTGCCGAATACCGGTCATTCAGATCAACCGGCCAGCCCCACCGTCTGGGCAACGAGCCACAGATTCGCCGCACTGATCGCAACAAACAGCGTCCACACGAGCAGGCGCGTCGGCAGCGTGTTGGCGAATTCGCCCATCAGCGATCGGTCGCTCGTCATGCGGATCAGCGGATACAGCGCGAACGGCAGTTGCAGGCTCAGCACGACCTGACTCGCGACGAGCAGTTGGCCAACCGCGCCATTGCCGAGCATCCGCGCACCGATCAGCGCCGGGATCAGCGCGAGCGCTCGCGCGATGCAGATCCGCGTGACCTGGTCGTGGCCCGTCGCGTAAAACGCGGCGGCCGCGAGAATCGGGATCGCCTTGTTGATCAGGGCCGCGATCACGAGCGCTGCGATCGTGTCGATGCGCGACATGCCTATCGCGGAGCGGATGCTGGCCGGATCGCGCTTCACCGTGCGGGTCTGCACGATCGACGAGTGCAGATACAGGTTATGCGGCATCACCGTCGCGCCGAGAATGCCAAGCGTCGTTGATGAGGTCGATGAAGCGCTTGCCAACAGGCTTAGGAATTCAACGCTTCGCCACCTGCTGCTGCGCTGAAACCGATGCGGCTCCGGCCGCAGAGCCGGAAGCCGCAGCCAGCGAAGCCGCCGCGCCGCCGGAAGCACCAACCGGCACCGGCGCCGCCCCCACCGCCGTATCCCCCGCCGTCACATCGCCCCAACCGCCACCGAGCGCGCGAATCAGATTCACGGTCGCGACCGCCTGCGTGCCCGCCAGATGGCTCGCCTGCAATTGCGACTGCAGCACCTGCCGCTCGCCATCGATCACGTCGAGATAGCTGACCGCGCCCTCCGTGTACTGCGTGCGCGACAGATGCGCCGCGCGCTGCGACGCATCGACCGCGTCGTTCTGCTCGCGCATCTGATCGTCGAGCAAGCGCAGATCGGCAAGATTGTCCTCGACTTCACGGAACGCCACGAGCACCTGCTGGCGATATTGCGCGACGTCCTCGTCGTACTTCGAACGGGCCTGCGCGAGATTGGCCTTGCGGCGGCCGCCGTCGAAGATCGGCACCGTCAGCGCGGTACCCGCGAGCGGGCCGAGGATGAACGCGCGGCTCGACCACATGAACAGATCGCCGAGCGTCGCCGATTCAAAGCCGAACGCGCCCGTGATGTCGAGCTTCGGGAAGAACGCCGACTTCGCGAGCCCGACGCGCGCATTCGCTGCCTGCATCGCGCGTTCGGCTGCCGCGATGTCCGGCCTGCGTTCGAGCAGCGCCGACGGCAAACCCGGCGGCACGCGCACCGCCACCGGCGCGAGCGGTTCTTCCGCGAACGAGAAATCCGCGGGCGGCTTGCCGAGCAGAATCGCGAGGCTATGCTCCGAGGCCGCCCGTTGCCGCGCGACGCCGACCGCATCGGCACGCGCGCTCGCGAGCTCGTTACGCGAGCGCGACAGATCCAGCTCGCTGATATCGCCTTCCTTGAAGCGCCGCTCGACGAGCTTCAGCGTGTCCTCGCGCAACGCGACGGTGCGGCGATACAGATCCTGGTCGGTGTCGAGCTCGCGCAACTGGAAGTAGTTCTGCGCGACATCGGCCTGCAACGACAGTTGCACCGAGCGAAACAGCGCTTCGCTCTGCTGCTCGTCCGAGCGCGACGCGTTCACGTTCGAGCTGACCCGCCCGAACAGATCCGCTTCATACGACGCGCCGACCTGCGCACGCCAGATCGTGCCGGTCGTGCCGCCCGCGCTGTCCGGCTGGAATTGCGACGCCGCTGACGCACGCTCCCGGGTCGGGCCGAAGCCCGCGTCGAGCTTCGGGAACCAGTCGGACTTCGCCGCCTGCGTGACCGCGCGCGCCTGCTGCACGCGCGCGGCTGCGGCCTTCAGGTCCTGGTTCGCGGCGGCGGCCTGCTCTTCGAGCGCGTCGAGCTGCGGGTCGCCGAACACCTTCCACCATTCGCCACGCAGGGCGTCGTCGGCGGGCTGGGCCGGCTTCCATGTGCCGGCGTTTTGCGCCGACGCGGCCGAACCAGCCGCCACGCCCGACGCCGCCGCAGCCGACGTCGCCATCGCGGGCGCTTCCTTGAACGCCGCCGGCGTATCGACGTCGGGCCGCTTGTACGTCGGCTCGACCGAACAAGCGGCCAGCAGCGCGATCAGCAAACCGCTCGCGGCCGCGCGGCCCCATCCGCGCAAAGATACAAAGCGAGATTCAAAGCGTTTCATTGTTGTTTTCTCCTCAGGCGTCCGTAACGGGCGCGCCATAGCGCGGCGCATCTTTCTGCGCGACGTGAATCGTCCCGCCCGCGAGCGAACGCAGCACCACATAGAACACAGGCGTCAGCATCAGGCCGAACAGCGTGACGCCGAGCATGCCGAAGAACACGGCGATGCCCATCGCGTGACGCATCTCCGAGCCCGCACCGCTCGACATCACCAGCGGCACCACGCCCATGATGAAGGCGATCGACGTCATCAGAATCGGCCGCAGACGCAGACGGCTCGCTTCGATCGCGGCCTGCAGCGGACTGCGTCCGTCGTGTTCGAGCTCACGCGCAAACTCGACGATCAGGATCGCGTTCTTCGCGGACAAGCCCACCAGTACCATCAAACCGATCTGCGTGAAGATGTTGTTGTCGCCACCGGTGAGCCACACGCCGGTCAGCGCGGACAGCACGCTCATCGGCACGATCAGGATCACGGCGAGCGGCAGCGTCAGGCTTTCGTACAGCGCGGCGAGCACGAGGAACACGAGCAGCACGCTGATCGGGAACACCCACATGCCCGCGTTGCCGGCGAGGATCTGCTGATACGTGAGGTCGGTCCACTCGAGCTTCACGCCGCGCGGCAGCACCTCGGCGGCCACGCGTTCGGCCGCGGCCTGCGCCTGCCCCGACGAAAAGCCGGGCGCCGGGCCGCCGTTGATGTCGGCGGCCGTGTAGCCGTTGTAGCGCACCACCATCTCCGGTCCGTAGGTCGGCGTCACCGTGACGAGCGACGACAACGGCACCATCTCGCCCGCCGCGTTGCGCGTCTTCAGTTGCAGGATGTCGTCGGCGCGTTGACGGAACGGCGCATCCGCCTGCACGCGCACCTGATACACGCGACCGAAGCGGTTGAAGTCGTTCACGTACAGCGAGCCCAGATAGATCTGCATCGTGTCGAACACGTCCGTGACCGACACGCCGAGCTGCTTCGCCTTCACGCGATCGAGATCGACGTTCAGCTGCGGCACGTTGATCTGATAGCTGGAGAAGGTCGGCCCAAGTTCGGGCGTTTGCGCCGCGCGCTTCACGAATGCTTCGGCAGCCTTGTTGAGTTCCGCGTAACCGAGCGCGCCGTGATCTTCGAGCTGCATCTTGAAGCCGCCGAGTGTGCCGAGCCCGAGCACCGGCGGCGGCGGGAACACCGCGACGAACGAGTCCTTGATCGCGCCGTACTGCTGGTTCAGCGCACCGGCAATCGCGCCTGCCGAGAGCTTCTTGCTGCCGCGCTCCTTGAACGGCTTCAGCGTGACGAACACGATGCCCGCGCTCGAACTATTCGTGAAGCCATTCACCGACAGACCAGGGAAGGCCACCGCGCTTTCGACGCCCGGCTGCTTCAGCGCGATCGCGCTCATATCGCGGATCACCCTCTCCGTGCGATCGAGCGACGCACCGTTCGGCAACTGCGCGAACGCGATCAGATACTCCTTGTCCTGCGCGGGCACGAAGCCGCCCGGCACGACCCGCGCCACCAGCACGGTTGCAGCGACGAGGATCGCGTACACCGCGAGCATCGCGCCCTTGCGACGCAGCACGCCTGTCACGCCGCGGCCGTAGGCTTCCGAACCACGATGAAAGACCTTGTTGAAACGCTTGAAGAAGCCGCCGAGCACACGGTTCATCACACGCGTCAGCCAGTCTTCCTTCTCGCCGTGGCTGCGCAGCAGCAGCGCGGACAACGCCGGCGACAGCGTCAGCGAATTGAACGCCGAAATCACCGTCGAGATCGCGATGGTCATCGCGAACTGCTTGTAGAACTGGCCCGTGAGACCCGTCATGAACGCGAGCGGCACGAACACGGCGACGAGCGTCAGCGCAATCGCGATGATCGGCCCGCTCACTTCGCGCATCGCCTTGTAGGTCGCCTCGCGCGCACTGAGCCCGCTCTCGATGTTGCGCTCGACGTTCTCCACCACGACGATCGCATCGTCGACCACGATGCCGATCGCGAGCACCATGCCGAACAACGACAACGCATTGATCGAAAACCCGAACGCAAGCAGCAGCGAGAACGTACCGACGATCGACACCGGCACCGCGATCAACGGAATGATCGACGCGCGCCACGTCTGCAGGAACACGATCACGACGATCACGACCAACGCGATCGCTTCGAGCAGCGTATGGATCACCGCCTCGATACTCGAACGCACGAACTGCGTCGGGTCGTAGACGATCCGGTATTCGACGCCGGCCGGCATGTCTTCGGCGAGTTCCTTCATCGCCGCGCGCACCTGCTCTGAAATCGCGAGCGAGTTCGCACCCGGCGCCTGGTTGATCGCGAGCGCAACCGCCGGCTTATTGTCGAGCAGCGAACGCAGACCATATTCCGACGCCGCGAGCTCGATCCGGGCGATATCGCGCAGATAGGTCACGCCGCCGTCGGGCGTGGTCTTCACGATGATGTCGCCGAATTCGCCCTCGGTCTTCAAACGGCCGCGCGCGTTCACCGATAACTGCAATTGCGTGCCCGGTACCGACGGCGACGCACCGATCACACCCGCCGCGACCTGGATGTTCTGCTCGCGGATCGCATTGACGACTTCGGTCGCCGTGAGACCGCGCTGCGCGACTTTCTGCGGATCGAGCCAGATACGCATTGCGTAATCGCCCGAGCCCCACAGCTGCACTTCGCCGACGCCCTGGATCCGCGCGAGCCGATCCTTCACGTTGAGCAGCGCGTAATTGCGCAAATACGTCATGTCGTAGCGATCGTTCGGCGAGATCAGGTGCACGACCATCGTCAGCGTCGGCGAACTCTTGATCGTCGTCACGCCGAGCCGCTGCACGTCTTCCGGCAGACGCGGCAGCGCCTGATTGACGCGGTTCTGCACGAGCTGCGTCGCGAGGTCGGGATTGGTGCCGAGCTTGAACGTGACCGTCAGCGTCAGATTGCCGTCGCTATTCGCCTGCGACTGCATGTACAACATGTTCTCGACACCATTGATCTGCTCTTCGAGCGGCGCGGCGACCGCTTCGGCGATCACCTTCGGATTCGCGCCCGGATACTGCGCGTGCACCACCACCGAAGGCGGCACCACTTCCGGATACTCGGAAATGGGCAGCTTGAACAGCGAGATGATGCCCCCGAGCAGGATCAATACCGATAGCACGCCTGCGAAGATCGGGCGATCGATGAAGAATTTGGATATGTTCATTGGAAGCTCTTAACGTTGGAGCATGCGCGTTGGAGCATGCGGCTCACGAATTGCCTTTCGCGCCGGCCTCGGCCTTGGCCCGCGACTGCGCGAGCGCTGCGCTGTTCGGGTCGTCGTCGGTCGTCATCGGCACCATGTGCGCTCGGACCGTATCGCCGGGACGCACACGCTGAACGCCGTTGACGACGATGCGATCGCCCGGCTTCAAGCCATCCTTGACGACGCGCAGATTGCCTTGCATCGAACCCGTCGTGATCCCGCGATAAACGACGTGGTTGCCCTGATCGACGACCAGCACGAACTTCTTGTCCTGGTCGGTGCCGACCGCGGCATCGTCGATCAACAGCGCCGGATGCGGTGCGCTGCCCCCCACCTTGAGGCGCGCGTAGAGGCCCGGAATCAGCGCGCCGTCCGCGTTGTCGAACTTCGCGCGCACGCGGATCGTGCCCGACGATGTGTCGAGCCGGTTGTCGACCGACTCGATCGTGCCGCTGCGCGAGTAGCCGGATTCATCGGCGAGACCGAGTTCGACCGGCACCTTGCTGCCGTCCTTCGCGCGGCTCAGGTATTGCAGGTAGGTCTGCTCGTCCGCGTCGAACGACGCGTAGATCGGCGACACCGACACGAGCGTGGTCAGCGGCACCGAACTGGCGCCCGCCGACACTACGTTGCCGACCGTGATCTCCGCGCGCGACACGCGGCCCGACACCGGCGCGACGATCTTCGTGTAGCCGAGATTGATGCGCGCGGTTTCCAGCGCGGCTTGCGCGGCCTTCAGGTTCGCGCTCGCCTCGCGCGCGGCGTTCTGCTTCTCGTCGTAGTCGCGTTTGGCGATCGCGTTGTCGACGATCAGCCGTTGCGCGCGTTCCCAGTCGCTTTGCGTGTAGCCGGTGCGTGCCTGCGCGGCCGCGAGCTGCGCTTGTGCGCGATCGACTTCGGCCGCGTACGGACGCGGATCGATCACGAACAGCGTGTCGCCCTGCTTCACGAGCGCGCCGTCCTTGAAGTTCACTGACACGATCGTGCCCGGCACCTGCGAACGCACGTCCACCTTCTGCACGGCTTCGAGACGGCCCGAATAGGACTGCCAGTCGGTGATCGTCTTCTGCACGACGGTCGCCACGTCTACTTCCGGCACGATGGTGGGTGCGGCCGGCGAGCTCGCATCGACACGAATCGCGCCGAACGTGCCAAGCCCGGCAAGGACGACGACGACCACGGCGGCTAACGCCACGCGGCGGCGGGAAAGAGGAAGGATAGTCATGTGTAGCTCCCGGTATCGTTGATTGAATTTCTGTTTATCGATGAGCGCGCGCGTCGAAGCGCCACTGGAAAAAGCGCACCGCTTCCTGCAAAGCGGGCGGATGATCGGCGAGCGCCGCGTGCGACACGCTCGGAAAGCGCACCACCTGGGTCTGCACGCCCGCGTCGATCAGATTGCTTGCATACTTCTCGGCCTCGACGTGCAGCACGTCGTTCTGCGCGGTCGCGATCAGCGTGGCCGGCAAGCCGGCGAGCCGCGACGATTCGAGCGGCGCCGCATACGGATGCATGCGCTGAGACGCTTGCGGCAGATACGCGCGATAACACGCGGCGCACTCGCGCGCGGTGATGTCGGAACCGAGCCGCTGCTCGTCGCCGAGCCGCGTCAGGCTCGGATCCAGCATCGGGCCGAACAGCGCCTGCGCGCTGATCGGCACGTCGCCACGATCGCGCGCGATGAACGCGAGACAATTGGCGAGTTGGCCGCCCGCGTCATGGCCGGCCACGCCGATCTTTCTGCTATTGCCACCAAACGCCCGCGCCCGCGTCTGCACCCACAGCGCCGCGCGATGCGCATCTTCCGGCGCGGCCGGAAACGGAAACCGCGGCGCGAGCGAATAGCCGACCGACACCACGAGCGCCGGTAAGTGTTCTGCGAAATACCGCGCGGCGAAGTCCGCGCACTCGATCGAACCCTTCGTAAAACCGCCGCCGTGAAAATAAAGCAGCACCGGCAACGCGGTTTTTTTCGTCAGCCGATACAGCCGCAACGTAATGGGTTGAGCGTACCCATCGATATCCACGTCGGTGACTTCAAGTGTCGGGTCATTGGCCTC
The DNA here is from genome assembly GCF_014201025.1 of Paraburkholderia sp. MM5384-R2. Taxonomy (NCBI): domain Bacteria; kingdom Pseudomonadati; phylum Pseudomonadota; class Betaproteobacteria; order Burkholderiales; family Burkholderiaceae; genus Paraburkholderia; species Paraburkholderia sp. MM5384-R2. The sequence continues at coordinate 4,678 of NZ_JACHDI010000026.1, read as the reverse complement.
AGCGCCAGTGTCGTCGGCGGAAACGCCGGTGGAAAAAGGCGGGTACGGCGATTTGAATGCATCCATGTCGAGCCGCGCAAATGCGCATAGAACTTCAATGGTGCGAATTGTGGGTTCGGCAGACTCGCAAATAAATGCCTATAATCCGGCAACACAATTCGGTGCCTTTGAACAATCCCGTTTTGATTGTTTTCGCGGACTCCATTCCCGCCTGTGCACCTGCCCCTTCTGGAGGTTTGCAATGGACCGGCTTCAGGCCATGCAAGTGTTCACGCGCGTCGTCGACACCAACAGCTTTACCCGCGCAGCGGAAACGCTCGACCTGCCGCGCGCATCGGTTACTACGATTATTCAGAACCTCGAAGCGTTTCTCGGCACGCGGCTGATGCACCGGACCACCCGCCGTCTGTCGCTGACGCCCGATGGCGCCGCGTACTACGAGCGCTGCGTGCGCATCCTCGCGGACGTCGAAGAAACCGAGGCGAGTTTCCAGAGCGGCAACAAGAAGCCGCACGGCAAGCTACGCATCGACATGCCGGGCTCGATTGGCCGTCTGCTCGTCATTCCGTCGCTGTGCGAATTCCACACGCGCTATCCGGACATCGATCTGCAACTGGGCCTGACCGACCGGCCCGTCGATCTGCTGCAAGAAGGTGTCGATTGCGTGGTGCGTGTCGGCGCGTTGCAGGATTCGTCGCTGGTCGCGCGCCGCATCGGTCTGTTCGAGGGCGTGACCTGCGCGTCGCCCGACTACATCAAGCGCGCGGGCGTGCCCGCTTCGCTCGAAGATCTCGACAATCACAAAGCCGTCAACTACTTCTCGAGCCGCACGGGACGCACGCTCGACTGGGCGTTCCTGGTGAACGGCAACGAAGTGGAAGTGAAGATGAAAAGCATCGTGTCGGTCAACGACGCGGATGCCTACGTGACCTGCGGACTCGAAGGCTTCGGCCTGATTCAGCCGGCGCGCTTCATGGTGCTGCCGCATCTGGGCTCGGGTCAGCTCATCGAAGTACTGCCGGACTTGAAACCCTTGCCGATGCCGATTTCGGCAGTCTATCCGCACAGTCGTCATCTGTCGCCGAAAGTCCGCGTTTTCGTAGACTGGATCGCGGAGCTGTTCGATCGTTGCCCATTGCTGAGCGGACGCGGCACTCTCGACGCCACCTGCACGAAGCGCACGCTCGAGCAGCGCGAGTCAGCGCCGGCACTCGACACGCCGGTGATGACCGAATGGGTCGCATGAAGTACGGGAAGTGAAACAGTGAATTCCAGCCGCGGCGCCAATGCCGCGGCAGCTGTGCAATCGCACAGCCCCGGTGAAGCCTCGCTCGCGATTGTTCCCGAATCACGACAATTCATTTCGCAAAACCGCGATTTATCCACACCGCGTCGACGTCTACATTTCACCCTGTCGCAGCGCCATCGCGCTGCCAATGAATCGACAGGAGTGAATCATGAAACGCAATCTGTTGGCAGGCCTCGCTCTGTCGCTGCTCGTCAGCGTTCCGGCATTTGCGCAAGGCGGCGGCGGTATCGGCCGCGCGGGAACGTATGACACGCAACCGGCGCCGAGCGCGAACACGAAGACACGCGCCGAGGTCAAGGCCGAACTGGTCGCCGCGTATCGCGACGGCTCGCTGCCCTCGCTGAATCGCACCTCGTATCCGGACAAAGGCCTGATCGGCCAGACGCAAGCCGCGCGCATCGCGTTGCAGGAAGGAACGAACGACGAAGTGACGCGCATTGCGAAGGGCCAGTAACGAGTTAGAAGAAGTTGATTCAGAACCCGGCGCGCTTGCGGCGCAAAACTGCGCGTCTCTTCATCAAGGAGCACATCGTGACACCATCGGAACTCGACAACTGGAATACCGACACGCCCGTGTGGACACCGTATCGCCCGGTACAGCATTGAGCGTTGCCTGTCGTTCACGGCACTCGCCGTCATGCGCCCGCGAAGTGGCTTCGCGGGCGCATTCGCATTGAAGCGATCGAAAGCGGTGCGGCCTGTGACGACGCGCTTGCCGTCGTTTCCCTATAATCGAACTTCCTTCCCTCGCAGCGGGTTTGTGCGCTTCACTATAGGAGCAACACGATGGATTATGTGAAACTCGGCCGCACCGGCCTCGATGTATCGCGTCTCTGTCTCGGCTGTATGAGTTATGGCGTACCCTCGCGCGGCACGCACCCCTGGTCGCTCGACGACGAAGCCGCGCGGCCTTTCATCAAGCAGGCGCTCGATCACGGAATCAACTTCTTCGACACGGCCAACGTCTATTCGGACGGCACCAGCGAGGAAATCGTCGGCCGTGCGCTGAAGGACTTTGCGAAGCGCGATGAGATCGTGCTCGCCACCAAGGTCAATAGCCGCATGCATCCGGGCCCGAACGGCGCGGGGCTGTCGCGCAAGGCGATCATGGCGGAGATCGATAACAGCCTGCGGCGGCTCGGTACCGACTATGTCGACCTGTATCAGATCCATCGCTGGGACTACGGCACGCCGATCGAAGAAACGATGGAAGCGCTGCACGATGTCGTGAAAGCCGGCAAGGCGCGCTATCTCGGCGCGTCGTCGATGTACGCATGGCAGTTTGCCAAGGCGCTGCAGGTGGCCGAGCGCAATGGCTGGACGCGCTTCGTGACGATGCAGAACTACGTGAATCTGCTGTACCGCGAGGAAGAGCGCGAAATGCTGCCGCTGTGCGAAAGCGAAGGCATCGGCGTGATTCCGTGGAGTCCGCTTGCCCGCGGACGCTTGACGCGCGACTGGGACACCGAAAGCGCGCGCTCGGAAACCGATGAATTCGGCCGCACGCTGTACGCGCACACGCAGGAAGCGGATCGGCGTATCGTCGAGCGGGTCAGCGAGATCGCGAAAGAGCGCGGCGTGCCGCGCGCGCAGGTTGCGCTAGCGTGGGTGCTGCAGAAGAAGCCGATTACCGCGCCGATTGTCGGTGCGACCAAACTGCATCATCTCGACGATGCGGTTGCGGCGCTCTCGTTGAAGCTCGGTGACGAAGAGATTCACCGGCTCGAAGAACTGTATGTGCCGCATGCGGTGGCGGGGTTCAAATAGGCAATGACAGGCTTGTCGCGGAGGGTCGACAAGCTCCTTCGCGCACGAGATATCGTGGACGTGACCTTCCGTCACGATCAGTGATAACGGCCTGCGGGCTGCATCCACTGCCAGATGCAGCCCGGTACGCAGGCTAACACTTCAGCGAATGTGAACGAGGCCTAGCAATCGCCTGCCACACGCAGATCTGAGCGCTGCCTCACCTGCACGACATGAATCAATACCGCGCTCAGTGTCACGGCACCGCCCGCGACGACTTGAAGGGCAGGTCTTTCGTTGAATGCAATCCAGATCCATAGCGGCGCGAGTGCCGTTTCGAGGAGCAGGAACAGCGCCGCATTGGCTGCTGGAATGAAGCGCGCGCTGAGCGTGAGCAAGCCGAGCGATAACGGCATGACGAATGCGCCCTCGAACAACATCCAGATTGCGCGCTCGGAAATCAGCAAAACCGGTATTTTGCTTGCGAGCGCAGGCTGACTGACGATCACCAGCAACGATGCGACAAGCGCGCCAAGCGAAGGTAGACCAACACTGCCGCCTTCCACACGGGATGAACACAGGAATGCTAGTGCCATTGACACCGCAGTGGTAAGAGCAAAGCAATTTGCAGCGAATGCGCCGCCTCTTGGCCCGTCGTCGATCACCAACGCGACCCCGCCCATGGCGAGTGTCGCGGTGGCCAACATCGCATGATCGATAGACTCCGAAAAGAAGGCACGACCAAGAAGCGCGGAAAGGAACGGCGTCGATGAGATGATCACGAGTACGGACGCGACTTCCCCGCTCGCGATTGCGTTGACGAATGTCGTTGACGCAATCGCAAAGAAGAAGGTCGGCCATACATTCTGGCGTGTCAGCCACGGTTTGCCGATCCAGGGCCGCCAACGCGGCACCAGGTAGTAGATCATCACGAAGGCGGTCCACATCAGGAGGCCGCGCATGACAACGATTTCCCACGCGTCCTCGGGGTGCATGAGCCTGATGAGGAGCGCGTCGGTGCTAAGCAGCACGCCACCAGCGATTCCGAGGCTGGTTCCATATAGTTTGCTTGACTTCATTGTCGGGTGAGTCGAACGAGAGTGGCATGAATGTCGGCGGTAAACTCGACAGGATCGTCGTCAATGGTTCCGCGCGCCCATTTTGCGATCCTGAGTACATCGAATTCCGCGAAGTAAGTCGCCCCTGCTTCGTGCAGTGCGGCTTTGCTCAGACGCGGAAAGGCCCGATGGCGAAAACACGCGAACGGCAGCGGAAAGTCAAGGTCGGAAACACAGACAATCGAAGCATCGACAAGCCTTGCTTGCACATTTCCAGGCGCCGCCTTATTGAACGAGCATGCGCCTGAGCGCTCCAGATTGTTTAGAGCTTCGATCAAGGGGGCTTGCGAAGCCGTGGCCCCCTCGAGTTCGTTCAGCAAGTCATGTTCCGGTATCATCGCGAGATCGCGGCGGACGGCGATCAAGGCGAGACCGACCGTGAGCCCCGCATGCTTGTGCAAGGGGGCGACTGTTACGTCCCGGTCTAAATTAGGTTTGTCATCGCGAGCTATGTGGCGTGAGATTGCGAGGGGCGTCGCGCACTAAACGAGGAATGGAATGGGCC